>CAYLSO010000112.1:0-11610 GCA_964386525.1 uncultured bacterium | reverse complement strand
CGACGGACTGTTCGAGTACGAGGCGGCGCACGGCACGGTGCAGAAGCACTACTACGCGCACCAGCGGGGCGAGGCCACCTCGACCAACTCGACGGCCACCATCTTCGCGTGGAGCGGGGCGCTGGCCAAGCGCGGCGAGCTGGACGGCACGCCGGCGCTCGTCGAGTTCGCGCACCGGCTCGAGGCCGCGGTCATCGAGACCATCGAGGCCGGCGAGGTCACCAAGGACCTGGCGGGCATCTGCGAGCCGCGCGTCGCGCAGCCGGCCACCACGCAGGGCTTCATCGCGGCCATCGCCGCTCGCCTGCGCGCCCAGCCGGGAGCCGCCTAGCCGGACGGGACGGGCGGCGGCCGACGGCGCGGCCGCCGCCGCGCCGCCCCCCGCTTCGCCCGCGCCGCCCCGCTTGCTATCCTGGCCCCGCGATGATCTCCCTCACCGGTGTCGCCCAGCACTTCGGCGAGCGCACGCTCTTCGCCGACGTGAACCTCACCCTCGGCGTCTCCGAGCGCATCGGGCTGGTGGGGCCGAACGGCTGCGGCAAGTCCACGCTGCTCGACATCATGGCCGGCCGGCGGGAGCCCGACGCAGGGACGGTGGCGCGCAACCGGCGGGCCACGGTCGGGCTTCTGGCGCAGGAGGTCCCCAAGTACACCGGGCGCACGCTGCTCGAGGAGATGCTGGCCGGCCACGAGCGCCTCGACCACCTGAGCCGCCGGCTGGAGCTGCTCGAGGAGGAGATGCGCCAGACCGCCGACCCGACGCAGCTCGAGGCCCTGGCCGCCGAGCACGGGGAGCTGCAGCGCCGCTTCGAGGAGGGCGGCGGCTACGACCTGCCGGCCGCCGCCCGGCGCATCCTCGGCGGGCTGGCTTTCCGCGACGCCGATTTCATCCGCGACACCGCCGAGCTTTCCGGCGGCTGGCTCATGCGCCTGGCGCTCGGCCGGCTGCTCCTGACCGAGCCCGATCTGCTGCTGCTCGACGAGCCCACCAACTACCTCGACCTCGAATCCGTGATCTGGCTGGAGGGCTACCTGCGCTCCTACGAGGGCTCGATCATCATCGCCTCCCACGACCGCGTGCTGCTCAACCGGCTGGCGACGCGCGTGCTCGAGATCGACGACCGCCAGGTGGTCAGCTACGCCGGCAACTACGACGCCTACCTGCGCTCCCGCGCGGCGCGCGAGGCGGGCCTGCTCGCCCAGCGCAAGGCGCAGGAGCGCGAGATCGCCCACGCCGAGAAGTTCATCGCGCGCTTCCGCGCCAAGAACACCAAGGCGCGCCAGGTGCAGAGCCGCATCAAACGGCTCGAGAAGATGGAGCGCGTCGCGGCGCCGGCGCGCCGCGCCCGGCTGCGCCTGGCGTTCCCCGAGCCGCCGCCCTCGGCTCGCGTGCCGCTCGAGCTGCGCGGCGTGTGGAAGGGCTACGGCGGCCCGCCGGTGTACAGCGGCGTCGACCTGGCGATCGAGCGCGGCGAGCGCATCGTGCTGGTGGGCCCCAACGGCGCCGGCAAGTCCACCCTGCTCAAGCTGCTGGCCGGCGTGCTGGAGCCCGACCGCGGCGAGCGCCGCCTCGACCCGCGCACCTCGGTCGCCTACTACGCGCAGCACGCGGTGGAAGCACTCGACTTCCGGCGCACCGTGTTCGAGGAGGTGCAAGCGGCCGCGCCCGACCTGGTGCCGGAGCGCATCCGCGGGCTGCTGGGCCGCTTCCTGTTCCCCGGCGACGACGTCTTCAAGGCCGTGGGCGTGCTCTCGGGGGGCGAGAAGGCGCGCGTCGCGCTGGCCAACCTGCTGGTGCGCCCGCCCAACCTCATCCTGCTCGACGAGCCCACCAGCCACCTCGACATCCCGTCGCGCGACGCCCTCGAGGACGCGCTCGACGACTACGCCGGCGCCTTCGTCATGATCTCGCACGACCGCCACTTCATCGCCCGCCTGGCCAACCGCGTGATCGAGGTGGGCGGCGGCGCGCTGCGCTCCCATCTGGGGAGCTACGACGCCTACCTGGAGCGCCTGGCCCGGGAGGCGGCGGCCGCGGGCGCCCCGGCGGCCGCGGGCGCCCCGGCTCCCGGCGAGGCGGAACCCGGCTCCCCGGCGCGCCGCACCCGCGAGGACAAGCGGCGCGAGGCCGAGGCGCGCAACCAGCGCTACCGCCGCCTGGCGCCGCTCAAGCGGAAGGTGGAATCGCTGGAGCGGGAGATCGAGGCCCTGGGCGACGAGGCGCAAGCGCTCGAGACCGCCATGGCGGACCCGGAGTTCTACCAGGAGGGGGCGCGCTTCGCGGAGACCTTCCGCCGCCACCGCGAGCTGAGGGCGGTCGGCGAGGCCAAGCTCGAGCGCTGGGGGGAGCTGTCGCGGCAGCTGGAGGAGCTGGAGCGCGAACTGGCCGGGGAGCCGTAGTTTGCCCCCGCCGCACACGCCGCGTAACCGCTTGCCGCCCTTACCGCTCGCCCGGCCCGCCCCGGGGCCGCCCCGGGGGCCCGGGCCCGGCGGCCCGATTCACCGGTTGACTCGGCGGGGGGTTCTGCCGATACTGAAGTCGGTTCGAGTTGTTGGTTTGGACGTCAAGCTGTCCGCCGCAGCCGCGAACATCGCGGCTGTTCTTTTATGCGACCCAAAGTGGGAAGCAGCGGCTCGGACCGAAAGATCAGGAAAGGAAGTACCCGAACGTGAGCAACGGCACCGTGAAGTGGTTCAACGACGCCAAGGGCTTCGGTTTCATCTCGCAGGAGAACGGCGAGGACGTGTTCGTGCACTTTTCCGCCATCCAGGCGGATGGGTTCCGCAGCCTGGCCGAGGGCGATCACGTCGAGTTCGACGTGGTGAAGGGCCCGAAGGGCTACCAGGCGGCGAACGTCCGCCGCGTCTAACACTCCGGCGCGGCCGCCAGTCCCTGGCGTGCAGAGCCGCTTCATAGAGAAGGGCCGGCGGGTGACCGCCGGCCCTCTCGCTTTCCGCCGCCGGCGTCCTCCCGGCGGCGCCCGGTCGCCGCACCGGCACCGCGGCGCGCGCGTCACACCCCTGCCCCGCGTCACAGCCCGAAGTAGTAGGTCAGCTTGGCCATGAAGACGTTCTCGGCGTCCACCTGCGCCATGCGGTCTAGCGAGGAGCCGACGTCGAAGTCGCCGGTGGGCACCTCGTCCTCGCGGTTCTGCGTCCACACCAGGAACAGCGCCGACCCCGGCCGGAACTCCCAGCGCAGGACGGCGTTGCCCCGCAGCGAGACGTAGTTGAAGTCCGGCTGCCCGATCTCGAAGGGCGGCGCCGGCCCCTCCGGCCCGTCGGGGTCGATGACGCCGGTCGCGGGATCGTACTCGACCCCCTCCTGATAGACGCGGAAGTCGTAGCTGTCCGGGCGCGCCAGCTCCTTGACGTGCAGGTAGTCGCCGGTGGAGATGAGCGGCTGCACGTAGAGCTGCAGGGAGAGCGTCGGCGAGAATGCCCAGTTGACCCGGAAGTTGCCGGACAGCTCGGTCTGGTCGAGGCGCCCGAAGACGTAGCGGTAGCCGTAGGTGGCCGTGGCCGTCGGGTCGGCGACCGTGCCCAGGTACTGCACGTCCTGCATCAGGCGCTCGAACTCGGGGCCGAAACCGAGCGTGACATTCGACGCCGGCTTCCACTCCACCCCCGGCTCGGCCCGCCAGAAGTAGGTGCCGGGTTTCGGGTAGGTCTCGTAGCCGCCCTCGAGGTAGAAGTGCACCGGCTTGGAGGCGTCCGTCGCGAAGAAGGTGTTGATCTCGAAACCGGGCAGGTTGCGGGTCAGCGGTCCCCCGCGGGTGCGGCGGTTGTTGCGGGTCTCGGGCACCGCGACGAAGCTGAGGTCCCACTCGTAGTTGTTGATGAACTGCGTGTAGGCCTCGCCGAAGAGGCCCAGGCTGGTGACGTTGCCGCCGAAGTCGGCCGAGCCGAACGTGGCGCCGATGAGCTGCAGGAGCTTGCGGTGCTTGGTGGTCTTCGTCCAACGGTAACCGCCGCCGACGTGGGCGTTGACGATGTCGGCGTAGCTCTGGAAACCGATGTCGTTGACGTCGAAGCCGGGAGACATGAAGCCGAGCCCGGAGTTGAACAGGGTGTTGCCGTTCTGGCGGTTGAGCCAGGCGCGGGCCCCGTAGCCGGTCAGCGAGGTGGCGTTCGGATCCAGCTCGACGTAGCCGGCGTCCGGCTTCTGGAAGTAGTGACGCGGGCTCTGCTGCAGCGCCGTGATGCTCGCCGCGTCGCCGCGCACCTGGGTGAGCGCGCTCCAGCCGGAGACGACCCAGTTCTTCTTGGCGTCGAGGAAGAGCCAGCCGTCCAGCCCGGCCATCAGCGAGGCGCTGGGCAACTGGTCGCGCAGCTCGGCCTGGTCGAACGAGCGCGCCACGGCCGTGCCCATGAGCCCGAGGCCGCGGCGGCGCTCCGGGAACTCCTTGAGGGCTCGGGCCGCGCCGTAGAAGGTGACCGGCTCGACCTCCACGTCGGTGGTGGCGCCGGCCGTGTAGATCTGGGCTTGCTCGCGGCCGGTGACGGCGCCCAGGCCCCCGAAGTTCCAGCTCGGCGAGAGCTTGCCGGTGAGCTTGGCGGCGCCCAGGATGGTGGTCCCCGCTGGCACCTCCGAGTAGTCGGCGTCGGGCACATCCCCTTGCGGCGCGCGCCCCACACGGCGGCTGTAGAAGAACATCGGCTCCGGCCAGTTGAAGCTCCAGTAGTCGTTGGCGCCCTCGTTGCCGAAGCGGAAGTTCGAGGCCCCCTCGACGAAGAACGGCCGCTTCTCCGGGTAGAAGGTCTCGACGTCGCTGAGGTTGACCACCGCCGGGTCCACCTCCACCTGGCCGAAGTCGGGATTGACGGTGGCGTTGAGCGTCAGCCGGCTGCCGATCCCGGCCCGCAGGTCGCCGCCGGCCGCCCCGTCGAAGTCGGAGCCGTCGGTGAACGGGTCACCCGGTGACGACGGCAGGAAGGCGGCCTTGCTGGTGACGTAGGGCACGATCTCCAGGGAGCGCCCCGGGCTCACGCTCTCGATGCCGACCAGGTCGGGGAAGCGCGAGACGAAGCCGCTGCCGTTGCGCGGCTGGTAGACGAGGAAGATCTCCTCGTTGTGCCGCGGGATGACGCGGCGGAAGTTGACGCCCCAGACGTAGCTCGCGCTCTCCTGGAAGCGGAGCTGCGAGTAGGGAATGCGGAGCTCGGCCGTCCAGCCCTGGCCGTCACGCCGGGCCTTGCCCTCCCAGACGCCGTCCCAGGAGTCGTCCTCCCGGCCGTCGTTGGAGAGCGTGCCGTCGAAGAGCGTGCCGGCGGCGTTGACCATGAAGTAGTAGCCGCTGCGCTTGTCGTGGAACGGGTCGAGGTAGACCGAGAAGCGGTCGGCCGGGATGGAGACGTCGCGCCGCGACAGGCGCGCCAGGATCGAGTCCGGGGCGGTGTCGTGCAGCCGCGCGCCGACGTAGATGGCATCGTCGTCGTAGGCGACGCGCACCTCGGTGCGCTGGGTCGGCTCGGCGCCCTCGACCGGCTCGCGCTGGCGGAAACGCGTCACCCCGTTGCCGTTCTGCCAGACGGGCTCGGAGAGATCGCCGTCGATGACGATCGGCTCGGCGGTGCGCGCGGCGCGCACCGCGGGGAGGCTATCGGCCGGCGCGGGCGGGGGCGCTTGCGCGGCGTATGCGCCGGTGGCGGCCGCCAGGCTCAGGACCAGGATCCAGGGGAGCGGTCTCATGGAACCTCGGCGCGACGAGAGGGTTCACACCCGGCTTCGACCCAATCTATGACGGAAGGGTCGGGACCGCGGTTGCGAAATCCTCGTCGCGGGCCGTGGCGGAGAGTCAAGTCTCCGTCAAGCGGCTCGCCCGCCCGGCAACACGCGCAGGCGCTCAGCGAGTGCGGCGGGCAGCGGCTCGCGCAGCAGGCGGGCGACGGCTGCCGGATCGGCGCCCCGAGCGCGCATGTGATCGAACAGGAGCCCGGCCTTCTCCTCTCTTCCCAGAAGCGAGTAGGCCACGGCCCAGGCCTCCGGGCTGGCCAGGGGAATGCCGCGCCACTCCCCCGCCGGCAGCGTCGGCACGCGGCAGAGGCCGGCCGGGGTCTGAAACGTCATCCCGACGATCAATTCCACCATCCCGGAGAACAGCCGGAGTTTCGTGTCGGCGTGAACCCCGGAGGGACCGCAGCGCTCTTGGGGCGCGCCCTCGAACATGCGGTAGATCATGCTGAGGTCGGCGTCGGTGGTGAGATCCCAGTCCCCGACGCGGCCGCCGAGCCCGAGGGCGTGGAGCAGCCCGCTGCCGCCGAGCGCGAATCGGACACCGGCAAGGCGTAAGATGGCTGCGACCTCGAGCAGCGGCTCGATGGGTGGCGTCGGTGCGCTCACGTTCCCCTCTCCCGTCCGGGCGCGCCGCACCGCCCGCGCCGCGCGGCCGGGGCCACAGTCGCACGTCCGACCCCTTGGGAGGAATGGCCGCCATGAGACTCAGGATCTGCTTCTTGCTCGCGCTCCCGCTCGGCTTCGCTCTTCTGCCCCTCTCTCCCGCCGCGGCCCAGGGGCCGCTCGTGCCCGACGGCTGCTACGAAGTCTGCGCGACGACCTGCCTGAAGCCGTTTTCCATCTCCGACCGCTGGGACGACAGCGGCCGGCCGGGGTGGCCCAAGTGGAGCGGTAACCTGCACTGGGACTCCGAGAAGTTTACCGACCAGAACGGCAACGAGCTTTACGACGAAGGCGAGCCGTTCCAGGACGGCGTGGACGGCAGCAAGGGCGGCGGGCCGCAAGACGGGCTGTACACGTCCGAGTTCTACCATCCGCTCCTGACCGGCTACATCGCCAGCAAGGACCTCGGCGAGCTGATGCGCTTCAAGGTCGCCAACCCGCAAGACGCCTCCGCTCCGGGGCAGTTCTACCCGGTCGACCTGTGCTTTGAAGGCACGTGCACGGGCGGCGCGGTCTACCGCTGGAACATCGCCAACTGCAACCCGACGCTCTGCGGCCCCGGCGACTGGGTGGACACCGAGAACGGCAACATGATCGGCCCGACCGGGCAGGGACTGGAGGATCTGATCGCTCAGGATCCCGGCGCCAGGTGGGACGATGACTGTCAGTGCGTCACGGGCTCGGAGTTCGGCGCCGGCAAGAGCCCGCGCATCGGCTACATCCCGCTGCACGACCCGCGCATCCCGCTGGATTCGGGCAAGATGGCGATCCAGATCGCCAAGATCGTCGCCGTCTTCTTCGAGGAAGTGCAGGGTCGCGACGTGATGGCCCGCTTCATCAGGGTCCAGGCCCCCGGCGAGCAGTGCGCGCCCGGCCAGGGCGGCGGCCGCTACGTGTTCAACCTCTCCCTGATCCGCTAGCGCGGGGAGAGCCGGAGGTTGTGCGCCGTGCCCCGGCCCGCGCCGGGGCACGGGCGCGGAGCGAGAAGACAGTCACCGGCAGTCAGGGAAGTTCGGCGGCCAACCCGGAGGGCCCTGTGGCTCCAGACAAGAGCCTCGTCATCATCGACAGCGACGACTCCACGCGCGCCATGTTCGGCAGTCTGGCCCACGCGCTGCCGGGCGGGCGGGTGGCGGCCGACAGCGCCGATTTCGGGCTGGGCATGAAGCTGGCCCGGCAGACGCGGCCGGCGATGCTGGTCGCCGAAGTCGTCGACGATGAGCACCTCAAGGCTCTTGAGCGCTTCCACGTCGAGTTCCCGGGCACCGTCATCCTCGCCACCAGCAAGAACGCGAGCGCCGAGAACGTCCTCAAGTGCGTGCGCGCCGGCGCGCAGGAGTTCCTGCCGCGGCCGGTGGACGGCGATGAGGCGCAGAAGGCGGTGGACCGCCTGCTGCGCGTCTTGGCGGGCGCCGGCGGCAGCGGCGGCAAGATCATCGCCGTGTTCAGCAACAAGGGCGGGACCGGCACCAGCACGCTGGCGGTGAACCTGGCGGTGTCGCTGGCGCAGGTCACCGGCCAGGGCGTCGCGCTGGCCGACTTCGACACCCAGGCCGGCGAGGTCTCGCTGTTCCTCAACCTGACCCCGACGCGCACGCTGGCCGATCTCTCCGCCGGCCAGGGCAAGCTCGACTCGGCGGTGGTCCAGTCGGCGCTGGTCAAGCACCCCTCGGGCGTCTACGTGCTGTGCGAGCCGGAGCGGCCCGAGCAGACCGAGAGCATCAACGGCCCGCGCGTGCACGAGATCCTCGGGCAGCTCACCTCCTCGTTCCCCTACGTGGTGTGCGACCTCACCCACTCCTTCAACGACGTGTCGCTGGAGGTCTTCGACACCGCCCGCCACATCCTGGTGGTGACCCTGCTCAACCTGCCGGCCATCCGCAGCGCGCGCCGCTGCTTGGACGTCTTCCGCCAGCTCAACTACCTGCGCGACGAGGAAAAGGTGCGGCTGGTGATCAACCGCTACCTGCCGAACCGCGACATCGACGTATCGCAGCTCGAGGAGACGCTGCGCTACCCCGTGTTCTGGAAGGTCCCCAACGACTACGCCACGGTGATCGACGCCGTGAATTCGGGCCTGCCGGTGAACGAGGTCAACGCCGATTCCGAGGTGGCCCGCAGCTTCCGCAGCCTGGCGGCCTCCCTCGCCGGGATCGAAGCGACAGCCGAGGAAACCCCCAAGGCGACCGGAGGGCTGGTGGGCAAGCTCTTCGGGCGCAAGCGCTAGGAGCCGTCCATGGGACTCAAGGATCGTCTGGTCGGGCGCCCGCAGGGAGCCGCCGGCACGTCGGGCATGACGGCGCCGGGCCAGTCCATGGCGCCCGCGGAAGCGCGGCCGCAGGACACCTACCAGGAGCTGAAGCAGCACATCCACCGCCAGCTCATCGACCGCCTCGACCTGGCCAGCCTGGAGAGCGTGGACAACGAGTTCCTGCAGTCCCAGGTGGACCGCGTCGTGCGCCAGCTGCTGCGCGAGCAGGACCTGCGGCTGCCGCCGAGCGACGAGGAGCGGCTGGTCAAGGAGATCAAGGACGAGACCTTCGGGCTCGGGCCCATCGAGCCGCTGCTCCACGACCCCGACATCTCGGACATCCTGGTGAACACGCACCGCCAGGTGTACATCGAGCGCCGCGGCCGCCTCGAGCAGACGCCCATCACCTTCCGCGACGAGGGCCACCTGCGGGTGATCATCGACCGCATCGTGTCGCGCGTCGGCCGCCGCGTCGACGAGGCGTCGCCGTACGTCGACGCCCGCCTGCCCGACGGCTCGCGCGTCAATGCCATCATCCCGCCGCTGGCCATCGACGGCCCGATCCTCTCCATCCGGCGCTTCGCGGTGAAGGCGCTGAGCATCGACGACCTGCTGCGCTACAACACGCTGACCGAGCCGATGGCCCTGATCATCCAAGGCATCGTCAAGGCGCGCCTCAACGTGCTCATCTCGGGCGGCACCGGCTCGGGCAAGACGACGCTGCTCAACATCCTCTCCGGCTACATCCCGCCGGACGAGCGCATCGTCACCATCGAGGACTCGGCCGAGCTCCAGCTGCAGCAGCCGCACGTCGTGCGCCTCGAGACCCGCCCGCCGAACATCGAGGGCAAGGGCCAGGTAACCTGCCGCGACCTGGTGCGCAACTCCCTGCGTATGCGGCCCGACCGCATCGTGGTCGGCGAGGTGCGCGGCGACGAGGTGCTGGACATGCTGCAGGCCATGAACACCGGCCACGACGGCTCGCTCACCACCCTGCACGCCAACTCGGCCCGCGACGCCATGCAGCGCCTCGAGACCCTCATGCAGCTGTCGGGCGTGCAACTGCCCGACAAGGCCATGCGCGAGCAGGTCGCCTCGGCACTCGACGTGGTCATCCAGGTCAGCCGTCTCTCGGACGGCCGCCGCAAGGTCATGACCATCGCCGAGGTCACCGGCATGGAAGGCAACGTGGTGACCATGCAGGACATCTTCGTCTTCCAGCGCAAGGGCGTGGCCGACGACGGCACGGTGCTCGGCGAGTTCCGGCCGACCGGCATCCGCCCCAAGTTCGTGGATCGCCTCAAGGTGGCGGGGGTCAGCGTGCCCGCCGGCCTCTTCGATTAGCGCGAGCGGGAGGAGTGCGTCCGTGAGCTCGAACGTGATGATCCTGGCGGCCAGCGGCCTGGTCTTCCTGGCCCTGCTCTTCCTCTTCGTGGGATGGCGGACCGGGACCCTGACCGAGACGCAGAAGCGCACGCGCGACCAGCTGCGCCGCCTGGCCATGGTGGCGGGCGAGGGCGGCGACCGCGACTTCATCCGCGACCGGCGGCTCTCGACCATCGGGCCGCTCGACCGCCTGCTGACCAACTCGCAGTTCGCGCGCGACACCGAGCTCCTGCTCTACCGGGCCGGCGTGGACATGCGGGTGGGCACCTTCCTGCTGATCGTCGCCGTCACCGGCGCGGCCGCCATGCTGCTCTTCCAGCTGTTCTTCGGGCGGCCGCTGTTCGCCCTGTTCTTCGGCCTGGTGTGCGCCACCATCCCCTACGGGGTGGTGCGCAGCAAGAAGACCAAGCGCACGCGGCTCTTCGAGGAGCAGCTGCCCGACGCCATGGACCTGATGACCAGCGCCCTGCGCGCCGGCCTGTCGCTGCCCGCCGCCCTGCAGCTGGTGGCCCAGGAGGCGCCGTCGCCCCTGGCGGAGGAGTTCGGGCACACCTTCGACGAGCAGAACCTGGGGCTCGACATCCGCGACGCCATGATCAACCTGGCGCAGCGCATCGACTCGGTGGACGTGAAGTTCTTCGTCACAGCGGTGGTGGTGCAGCGCGAGACCGGCGGCAACCTCGCGGAGATCATGCAGAACATCTCCCACATCATCCGTGAGCGCTTCCGTATCCTCGGCGACGTGCGCACGCTCACCGCCCACGGCCGCTTCTCGGGGGTGATCCTCGGGGTGCTGCCGGTGGCGATGGGCTTCCTGATCGCCATCATCGCGCCGGACTACATGCTCGGCTTCATCCGGGACCCGGCCGGCCAGAGCCTGCTGCTGCTGGCCCTCGTGCTGCAGATCCTCGGGTTCATCTGGATCCGCAAGGTCGTCAACATCCGGGTCTAGGGAGGACTCCTCCGTGTCGCTGACCGTCATCGTCGTCCTGGCCTCGCTCCTGGTCTTCGGAGCCGTGGTCCTCCTGGTCGTCGGCCTGCGGCAGGCCGGGCGGGTGGACCCGCTCGCCTCGCGCCTGCAGGCCCTGCAGGGCGACGCGGCGGCCGAGGGCCTGCCCTGGTGGGCGCAGCGGCGCCTGCGCAAGACCTGGCTGGAGCGCTTGCTGGCCCGGCTGGCCGGCTTCCTGCCCAACGCCTCCGGCGAGGACAGCATCCGCGACGGCCTCAGCGAGGCGGGGCACCGCTCGGGCAACGCCGTCGCCGTCTTCCTCGGCGCCAAGGTGGCGCTGGCCGCCCTGCTGCCCGTCATCTTCTTCGCCGTGATGTCGGCCCGCGGGAACCCGTTCGGCGGGCAGAAGATGATCATCGCCCTGGCCCTCGGCGTCTTCGGCTTCTACCTGCCGACCCTGTGGCTGTGGGACAAGTCGAACAAGCGCAAGCTCGAGATCCAGCACGCGCTGCCGGACGCGCTGGACCTCATGGTGGTGTGCGTGGAGGCCGGGCTCGGCCTCGATGCGGCCATGGTCAAGGTGGCCCAGGAGGTGGTCCTGGCGAGCCCCGAGCTGTCCGGGGA
>CAYLSO010000111.1:0-26117 GCA_964386525.1 uncultured bacterium | reverse complement strand
GTCCGCACCGTCGCCTTCCCCGTCTGCGCCAGCACCATCGTGATCGCCGCCGTCAGCGTCGTCTTCCCGTGGTCCACGTGCCCGATCGTCCCCACGTTCACGTGCGGCTTCGTCCGCTCAAACTTCGCCTTCGCCATGCGCGAACTTCCTCCTTGCTGGTGCCCTGGTACCGGCGCCTATCCGGCGAATCGGGCGCGCGTCGGGCGCGCTCCCGCCGGGGAGTGCGTGTGAAACTCTGGAGCCCACGAGCGGAATTGAACCGCTGACCTTTTGCTTACCATGCAAATGCTCTACCGACTGAGCTACGTGGGCTGATAGCCTGCGAGTCTTCGGTCGTCTGGTCCGGGTGTCTGCGGTGCCCGTGCGAGAGGCGAGCCGCAGCAGACGGATTCTCCGCTCGCCGTCCGCCGCGTTCGAAAAAGACAGACAACCCCCGGCCGACTTTCGCCTCGCAAAAGTCGGTGGGGAGTCAAGTGTCGCGGGAAACATATGTGCCGGCCGCGATTCTGTCAACTGCTTCTCCGGCTGCCTCTTCCACCCCTCCTCCCGGGCCGGATCCCCGACCGAGCGCTGGAGCGGGAAACGGGGCTCGAACCCGCGACCCTCAGCTTGGAAGGCTGACGCTCTACCACTGAGCTACTCCCGCCCTGGCGCTTGGGGCATTATCGTCGGCCAGGCTTTCTGGCGCAAGCCTCACAGTTACAAGGAGTTGGAAAGATTCTAAATGCCGCAACCGCAGCGGCTTAGTCCCCCCGAACAAACCGCCCCGGGGCTGCTGTTGAGCCGCCCCGGGGCATCCAACACTCAGGCTAACCTACACTTTTACAACATATTAGGAATGGGGAGGGGAGGATTCGAACCTCCGAAGGCGTCGCCGGCAGATTTACAGTCTGCTCCCTTTGGCCACTCGGGAACCTCCCCGGGGAACCTCTGCGCGAGCCTGCGGGCCCGGCGCTGGCTGGAGCTGGCGAGAGGACTCGAACCCCCAACCGCCTCATTACAAATGAGATGCTCTACCAGTTGAGCTACGCCAGCTCGCTCTCGGCAGGGCTCACCATACGACGCGGCGGCCCTTCCGGTCCAGTCCCGTCTCGCCCGGCCCTCGGCGCCGGCCATGCAGGATCGGCTTCTGCGTCACCGCGAAGGCCGCGACGCCCGGGCCGGCGCATGCGTTGCTCCGGCCCTCTCCGGAGCGGCGCGGAAGTGTCCTGCGCGGCCGCGCCTCAGGCCAGCTTGGCCTCTCCGCGTTCCCCGGTTTCCTCCTCCTCACCCTCCCCCCGCGCACCGGACCGCCCCGGGGCGCGTTCCCGGCGGGCACCGAGCCGTTTCTCGCTCCGTGCGGCCAGCCCCCGCCCCAGCCCCTCGAAGGCCGCGTGCGTGGCGGCGACCATGTCCGCACCGCGCTTGGCCGCGGTCACCGTGCGGCCCGAGAGGTTGGCGAGCACGCGCACTTCGTCCGTCCCGTGCCGGTGGTGCCGGCTGCGGCGCAGGCGCACGTGCAGGCGCAGGATGCGGGGGTACCGGGCGGAGAGCTTGCCCACCCAGTCCTCGATCACCTCGCGCCACTCGGGGCGGAGGTTGCATTCGCGAGTCTGGATCTCGAGGTCCATGCGGTGTCTACCCCTTGATGTTGCCGATGGGAACGAGCGACACGACCCGGCGTGACAGCCCGAGCCGGTGAAGGACGTCCACGACTTCCGACAGGTTCTTGTAGGCGAAGCCCGCCTCCTCGGCCAGGCCGGACTTGGAGGCCACCCGCACCACGATGCCGCGGCGCGCCAGGTCCGCCAGCAGGTCCGAGCCGCGCGCCCGCTTGCGGGCCTGGGTGCGCGACATGGTGCGGCCGGCGCCGTGCGCCGTGGAGCCGAAGGCCTCGGTCATGGCGTGGGCCGTGCCGACGAGCAGCGCGGAGCCGGTCTCCATCGAGCCTCCGATGATCACCGGCTGGCCGGCCCCGCGATAGGCGGCGGGCAGGTCGGGCGCGCCCGGGCCGAACGCCCGGGTGGCGCCCTTGCGGTGCACGAGCAGCTCCACCTCCTCTCCGTCCACGGCGTAGCGCTCGAGGCTCGCCGTGTTGTGGGAGACGTCGTAGATCCCGTGCAGATCCAGGGCGCGCGGGTCGCGGCTGAAGACGCTGCCCATCACCTCGCGCACCCGGTGGGCGATCAGCTGGCGGTTGGCGAAGGCCATGTTGGCGGCGGCCTTCATGGCCGCGAAGTACGCCTGGCCCTCGGGAGAGCGGAACGGCGCGCAGGCCAGCTCGCGGTCGCGCACCGAGAGGCCGTAGCGGTGCATGGCCTGGTCGAAGACGCGCAGGTAGTCGGTGCCGACCTGGTGGCCGAAGCCGCGCGAGCCGCAGTGGAACATGAGCAGCACCTGGCCGGGCGCGTGGATGCCGAAGACCTTGGCCAGGGCGGCGTCGTGGATGCCCTCGGGCGGCACGACCTGGATCTCGAGGTAGTGGTTCCCCGAACCCAGCGTGCCCAGCTGGTTCAGGCCGCGCGCCACGGCCTGCGGGCTCACCTGGTCGGGGTCGGCCCCGGCGTAGCAGCCGCCGCGCTCGGTGTGGTGGAGGTCTTCGCGCCAGCCGTAGCCCCGGTCCACCACCCAGCGCGCCCCCTCCACCATGATGCGCCGGAAGTCTTCCCGGGAGAGGCGCAGCGGGCCCGTGGCCCCCACGCCGCAGGGCACGGCCTTGAAGAGCGCCTCCACCAACTCGCGCAGCTTGGGTCGCACCTCCTCCTCGGTGAGGTTCGTGCGCAGCAGGCGCATGCCGCAGTTGATGTCGAAGCCGATGCCGCCGGGCGAGATCACGCCGCGGTCGGCACGGAAGGCGGCCACCCCGCCGATCGGGAAGCCGTAGCCCGAGTGGCCGTCGGGCATGCACAGCGCCGCGCGCACGATGCCGGGCAGGCAGGCGACGTTGGTCACCTGCTCGAAGACGGCGGCGTCCATACCGTCGAGAAGGGCCCGCGAGGCGAAGAGCCGCGCCGGCACGAGCATCCCCGGCCGGGTGAGCGCCGGGATCTCCCACACGTCCTCCGCCACCGGGCGCGGCCGGAGGGTGCCGGGCTCAGATGTCGACGACGAAGCGTGCGCGCCAGCCATCGTCCACGGGCTCCAGTTGGAAGCGGTGCAGGGTGACGGCCTTGAGATCGGCCCGCGTCACGGTCTTCTCGGGATCGAGGCCCCCGCCGCGCAGACGGGCGGTCAGCCGGTACGGCCCCTCGCCCTCGACACGCACCTCGGCGCGCGGGAAGACCTCGCGATCGGCGTCCTTGCGGTAGATGATCTCGGCGAGCCAGTCGTAGAGGAGCAGGTCGAGCCGGGAGGCGGTGAGCGTGACGTCGCGCTCGCGGTCGGCCGCCAGGCTGGCGGGGTCGACCATCGATTCGGCCAGGGCGCGTGCAGCCGTGGCGAAGACGTCGCCGAGGTCGTCCCCGACGACCTCGATGGCCGAGTCCGCCTGGGTGATGTGCTCGAGGAACGCGAACCGCCCCAAGCTGGCGCCTCCTTCCGGCCTAGGACCCCCGGGCGCTGCGGACGGCCACATCGGACCCGGGAAAGAGCATAATCCATCCCCGGGTCCCGGGGGAGGTGATTCCGATGCTGTTTCGCGATCGCGAGGAGGCGGGGGTGCGGCTCGCCGAGAAGCTGGCCGGGCTGCGCGGGCGCGACCCCCTGATCCTGGCGGTGCCCCGCGGCGCGGTGGTGCTGGGCGACGTGCTGGCCCGCGAGCTGGACGGCGACCTGGACGTGGTCCTGGTGCACAAGCTCGGCGCCCCGGGCGAGCCGGAGCTGGCGATCGGCGCGGTGGACGAGGAGGGGCGCGTCTTCCTCGACGAGAACGCCGCGGCCCTGGGCGTGGATGAGGATTACATCCGCCGCGAGAGTCAGGCGCAGCTCGCCATGCTGCGCAAGCGCCGCTCCCTCTACACGCCGGCGCGGCCGCCGCTCTCCCCCGCCGGGCGGCTGACGGTGGTCGTGGACGACGGCGTGGCCACCGGGGCGAGCATGATCGTGGCGCTGGGAGCGGTGCGTCGGCGGCGGCCGGAGCGCCTCGTCGCGGCCACCGCCGTGATGCCCCCGCCCACCCTGGCGCGGATCGCGGAGGCCGCCGACGAGGTCGTGTGCCTGGAGCTGCCCCCGCAGTTCCGCGCGGTCGGCCAGTTCTTCGCGGACTTCACCCAGGTCTCCGACGACGAGGTCATCGCGCTCCTGCGCGCGAGCGCGGCGCGGCGGCCGCCCGGGTGGAGCCCCCACCCCGAGCCCGCAACGGAGCCCGGCCCCGAAGATCCGCCCTGCTGCTGATGGCCGCCACAGGTACGGCCGGGGGCCGCACCGAAAAGAGGACAGAAAGTCTGTGAAATCCTGCCAGGCTGTCCCCCGCCGCCGGCCGCGCCGCGCGATTCTGGCCTGGAACCGAGGGGTCGCGGTGGGCACGTGGTATGCAAATCCCGGCTGATCAGGCGGCTCCACGGTCCTCACCGACGAATGCCGGGGACGGGTCCAGGGGCGGAGCAGGCGGGGGCGGGGCCGGTGACGGGAAAGGGCGGCGCAGACGGGCAGAGCGGCCGGGCGCGCGGCGGGCGGGCGGCAGCGCCGGGCGCGGCCCCGCGCTCCGGCCGCTCCGGCCGCTTCGGCAAGGCCCAGACCCCTCCCGGACCCGGGTGCACCATCGCCCTGATGGGCGACGTGATGCTCGGCCGCCTCGTGGACGGCTGCATCGCCGACCGCGGCTTCGCCTACCCGTGGGGCGACGTGCTGCCGCTGCTGCGCGGCGCCGACCTGCGCATGGTCAACCTCGAGTGCGCGCTCACCCAGGCCGCCGATCGCGGGCACGACGGCGCCTACCGGGCCTTCTACTTCCGCGCCCGGCCCTCGGCCGTCGAGACGCTCAAGCTGGCCGGCGTGGACTTGGCCGCCCTGGCCAACAACCACGCCTGCGACTTCGGCTTCGAAGGCATGGAGGAGATGCTCGCCGTCCTCGACCAGGCGGGCATCGCGCACGCCGGCGCCGGGAGCAATCTGGCGGCAGCGCGCGCGCCGGCCCGGCTGGCGGCCGGCGGCCTCAGCGTCTCGGTCGTGGCCATCGCCGACTCGCCACCGGGGTGGGCCGCGACGCCCGAGTCGCCCGGCATCCACTACATCCCCGTACCGCCCAAGCCGAGCACGCTGGCCGAGATCGCGGGCACGGTGGCCGAGGCCAAGCGCGACGCCGACTTCTGCATCGTCTCGGTGCACGGCGGCCCCAACCTGCGCGACCGCCCGCCGCGCGAGTTCCGCGAGTTCGCGCGCCGCCTCATCGAGGCCGGCGCCGACGCCTTCTGGGGCCACGGGGCGCACGTGGTGCAGGGCATCGAATGGCATCGCGGCCGGCCCATCCTCTACGACGCCGGCGATCTGATCGACGACTACGCGGCGGACGAAACCCTGCGCAACGACCTCTCGGGATTGTTCCTGCTGCGCGTCGGCCCGTCGCGGGTCGACAGTCTCCGGGTCGTGCCGGTGGCCATCGCCGACATGCGCGCGCACGTGGCGTGCGGCCGCGCCCGCACCTGGCTGGTGCGCAAGCTGGCGGAGCTGTGCGCCGAGATGGGCACCGCGATCCACGACGAGGGCCGCGCGGTGCGCGTCACGCCGGCGGCCGCGGCGGAACGCTCGGCCTCCGGCTAGCGGCGCCCGCCCGGCGCCCGCCGCTCAGTGGAACAGCAGCACGGACGTCTTGGCGTGGTGCAGCACGGCGTGCGAGACGCTGCCGAGCAGCAGCCGCTTGACCCCCTTGCGGCTGTGCGACCCCATGACCACGAGATCGGCCTGGCGGTTCACGGCCTCCTGCAGGATGGTCTCCGCCGGCCAGCCGAGCCCGGCCGCGCCGACCGCGCGATAGCCCGCCTCCTCCAGCCGGCGGGCCGTCTGCTGCACGAAGCGGCCCGCGGCCTCGATCTGCTGCTGCACGAGAGCCTCGCGCTTGATGGCCTCCAGCGGCCAGAGCGGATCGCTGAGCGGCACGACCGACAGGACGTGCACCTCCACGGAATCCGGGAAGGGCCGCTTGCCGAAGAAGCGCAGGGCGGCGTCCGCGTCCTCCTCTCCCCCGAGCGGGAGCAGCGCCCGCCGCAGGCTCGGCACGGGACCGTGGATCACCCACACCGGGCACGGCGCATGGTGCAGCACGCGATGCGAGACGCTGCCGACGACCATCTCCTTGAGCCGCCCGAGGCCGCGGGCCCCGAGGACGATGAGATCGGCGCGCTCGCGGTCGGCGGCCTCCAGGATGGCGGCGGCGGCGGAACCGGCCGCCAGCCGGCGGGTCACGGCGCCCGCCGGCGGCAGGAGTGCGGCGACGCGCTCGAGCAGCTCACGGCCGCGCGCCTCGATCTCGCGCTGCAGCAGAGTGGTGTCGCCGAGCACGACCTCCGGCCCGGAGAGGAAGTACATCGATGGGGTCTCGATGGCGTGCAGGAGCACGATCTCTTCCGCCGGCGAGAGGTGGGCGAGTGAGCGCGCCGCCTCCAGGGAAGGATCCGAACCGTCGACTGCCAGCAGGACACGCATGGCGCCTCCTTGCCGCGCGCGGCGGGGCCGCGGCGCCCCGGGCGGGGCGGTGGCGGGCGGGGTAGCGGCGGGCCCCGCTCGGGCCCGGCCGGCGAGCGTTGCGGAGTCTAGCACCGCCGGCGTCGGGAAGCCCTCCGCATTCCCGCCCCGGCGCGTTATCTTAGCCCCGCCCGCGGGCGGCCCGGCGGACGGCGCCGGCCCGCGAGACAGGAGACCATGACCACTTCCTTCCCTGCGCCGGCTCCCCTGCCCCACACCCTCTCCGAGGGGGCGGCGTTCGCGCTGGTGGAGTCCTCCCCCGCCGGGCTGACCGGCGACGAGGCCGCGCGGCGGCAGGCCCGCTACGGCCCCAACGAGCTGCAGGCCGGCCGCCGCATCTCGCCGTGGAAGATCCTGTTCGACCAGTTCAAGAACGTCCTGATCATCATCCTGCTCGCCGCCGCGGCCGTCTCCGCCGCCCTCGGGCACGAGGTGGAGGCGGTGGCCATCGCCGCCATCCTGCTCTTCTCGGTGCTGCTGGCGTTCGCGCAGGAGTTCCGCGCCGAGCGCGCCATCGAAGCTCTGCACCGCATGGCCGCGCCCACCGCCACCGCGCTGCGCGACGACGAGGAGGTCGAGATCCCGGCGCGGGAGCTGGTGCCCGGGGACGTCGTCCTGCTGCGCGCCGGCGACCGGCTGCCGGCCGACGTGCGCCTGGTCGAGATCGTGAACCTGCAGGTCGACGAGGCCGCGCTCACCGGCGAGTCCCAGGCGATCGAGAAGCAGGGCGGCGCGCTCCCCGACGGGCAGCTGCCGCTCGGCGACCGCCGCAACATGGCCTACGCCGGGACGGTCGCCACCTACGGCCGGGGCCGCGGGCTGGTCGTCGCCACCGGCATGGAGACCGAGTTCGGCAAGATCGCCGGGATGCTGCACGCCGTGGAGACCACCCGCACCCCCCTGCAGGCGAATCTGGACCGCGTGGGCGGCGCGCTCGCGCGGGCCAGCTTCCTGGTGGTGGCCGGCATCGTGGGGCTCGGGCTGATCCGCGGGCTGCCGCCCGTCGAGATGCTGATCTTCGGCATCGCCCTCGGGGTCGCCGCGGTGCCGGAGGCGCTGCCCGCGGTGGTCACCATCTCGCTCGCCATCGGCGTGCAGCGCATGGTCCGGCGCCACGCCCTCATGCGCCGCCTGCCGGCGGTCGAGACCCTGGGCAGCACCTCCGTCATCTGCTCCGATAAGACCGGCACCCTGACCAAGGACGAGATGACGGCGCGCCGCGTCCTGGTCGCGGGCCAGGTGCTCGAGATCTCGGGAAGCGGCTATGAGCCGCACGGCGAATTCTCGCGCGACGGCCTCGCGGTCGCGCCCTCCGCCGCGCTGCGCCGGCTCCTGCAGGCCGCGGTGCTCGCCTCCGACGCCCGCATCGTCCACAGCCAGCCGGAGGGCCGCTGGCACGTCAAGGGCGACCCGACCGAGGGCGCGCTGGTGGTGGCCGCGGCCAAGGCCGGGCTGCACAAGACCGACCTCGACCTGCAGTTCCCGCGCGTGAACGAGATCCCGTTCACCTCCGAAGCCAAGCGCATGACGACGCTGCATGCCGGCCCGGACGGCGCTCTCGCCTGCTGCAAGGGAGCCCCGGAGGTGGTGCTCGGCGCGTGCCTCCGGCAGTCGACCGCCGACGGCGACGCCCCGCTCGACGCCGCCGGCCGCCAGGCGGTCCTGGAGACCGCCCGCCGCCTGGCCGGCGAGGCGCTGCGCGTGCTGGCCGTGGCGGCCAAGCCCGGCGCCACGCTCGAGACCGCCGAGCACGGGCTGACCTTCCTCGGCCTGGTGGGCATGATCGACCCGCCGCGGCCCGAGGCCCGCGCCGCGATCGCCACCTGCGAGCGGGCGGGGATCCGCGCGGTGATGATCACCGGCGACCACCCGCTCACCGCGCAGGCGGTGGCCCGCGAGCTGGGCCTGTTGACCGACGGCCGCATCCTCACCGGGGCGGAGCTGGAAGCGCTGGGCGAGGCGGAGTTCGACCGCGTCGTGGAGGAGGTGCAGGTCTACGCACGCGTCTCGCCGGCGCACAAGCTGCGCGTCGTCGCGGCCCTGCAGAAGCGCGGCCACATCGTCGCCATGACGGGCGACGGGGTGAACGACGCCCCCGCCCTCAAGAAGGCCGACATCGGCATCGCCATGGGCGTGACCGGCACGGACGTCACCAAGGAAGCCGCCGCTATGACCCTGACCGACGACAACTTCGCCTCCATCGTCGCGGCCGTGGAGGAAGGCCGGGGCATCTTCGGCAACATCAAGAAGTACCTGATGTACCTGCTGTCGTCGAACATCGGCGAGATCGGCCTGATGGCCGGCGCCTCGCTGGCCGGTCTGCCGCTGCCCCTGAGCGCCGTGCAGATCTTGTACGTCAACCTGGCCACCGACGGGCTGCCGGCCCTGGCCCTGGCCGTGGACCCGCCCGAGCCGGACCTCATGCGGCGCCCGCCGCGCGATCCGCGCACCGGCATCTTCACCCGGCCGGTGGTGACGCTCATGCTCGTCGGCGGCCTGTGGTCCACGGCGGTCAACCTCGGCCTCTTCGTGTGGGCGCTGCGCTCCGGCCTCGACCCGGCCGAGGCCATGACCATGACCTTCGTGTCGCTGGTGCTGATCCAGTTCTTCAAGGCCTACAACTTCCGCTCCGACCACCTCTCGGTGCTGCACCGGCCGTTCGCCAACCGCTGGCTCAACTGGGCCATCCTCACGCAGGTGGCGATGCTCGTCGGAGTTGTCCACCTGCCGTTCCTGCACGCGCCCTTCGGCACCTACAGCCTGCCGCCGGCGGACTGGCTGATCGTCATTACGCTGGCCTTCACCGTCTCGCCGGTCCTGGAGGCGGCCAAGTGGTGGCAGCGGCGCGGCCGCCCCCGGTGAGGGAGGGAACCCCGATGCCCGCACGCTTCGCGTTCGCCACCGACGCCGTGCTCCGCGACGGCAGCTCCGCCCGCATCCGCGCCGCCGGCCCCGAGGACTCCACGGCGGTGGCCGGCATCGTCGCCGAGGCCGGCGACCGCGCCCTCGAGGAGCGCTTCTACCGCGGTCGCGACGGCCGGCCGGCCCCCGGCCCGCGCGAGGTGCTGGCGGCCGAGCCGGCGCGGCACGCCACGCTCGTCGTCGAAGCCGGGCGTCCGGGCGGGGAGCGGGTCATCGGCGCCGGGCGGTATCTGCCGGGCGAGGACGGCGTGGACGGGCGCGCCGAGGTCATCCTGGTGGTGGCCAGGAGCGAGCGCGGGCGCGGCATCGGCACCGTGCTGCTCGAGCAATTGATCCGGCTGGCGCGGGCCCACGGCATCGGCGAGTTTCGCGCCGACGTGGTGGGCGACACGCAGCGCGTGCTCGAGGTCTTCGAGCGCAGCGGTCTGGCGCTGCGGCGCTGGGAAGGCGCCGGACGGGCGCGCGTCGCCTTCGCCACCGCGCTCTCCGACGACCTGATGGCGGCCTCCCTACGGCGCGAGGGCAAGGCCGTCGCCGAGAGCCTCCGGCCCCTGCTGGCGCCGGGCTCGCTGGCCGTGGTCGGCGCCTCGCGGTCGCCCGGCACCATCGGCCACCAGCACGTGGTCAACCTGCGCAAGTTCGGCTACACCGGCGAGGTCTTCCTGGTGAACCCCAAGGCCGAGGAGATCCTCGGCTACCGCTGCTATCCGTCGGTGACGGCCATCGGGCGGCCGTTCGACCTGGCGATCATCGCCGTGCCGGCGCCGGCGGTGGAAGGCGTGCTCGTCGAGTGCGCCGCGCTCGGCGTGCGCGGCGCCTGCGTCATCTCGGCCGGCTTCGCCGAGGTCTCCCCCGAGGGGCGCTCGGCGCAGCGGCGCCTGCGCGACGTCGCGCGCAAGGCCGGCATGCGGCTGATCGGCCCCAATTGCATGGGGCTCGCCAACACCGACCCGGCGATCTCGCTCAACGGCACCTTCGCACCGGTCTACCCGCCGGCCGGCAACGTCGGCTTCCTGTCGCAGAGCGGGGCGCTCGGGCTCGCCGTGCTGGACTACGCCAAGACGCTCAACATCGGCGTGTCCACCTTCGTCTCGGCCGGCAACAAGGCGGACGTCTCGGCCAACGACCTGCTCTGCTACTGGCGCGACGATCCGCGCACCGGGGTCATCGGCCTCTACCTGGAGAGTTTCGGCGACCCGCGCAAGTTCGCGCGCCTGGCGCGCGACATCGCGCGGGAGAAGCCGATCGTGGCGGTGAAGTCCGGGCGCTCGGCGGCCGGCACGCGCGCCGCCTCGAGCCACTCCGCCGCGCTGGCGGCGCTGGACGTGGCGGTCGAAGCGCTCTTCGAGCAGGCCGGGGTCATCCGCACCGACACGCTCGAGGAGCTGTTCGACGTCGTGACCCTGTTCGCCAGCCAGCCCATCCCGAGAGGGCCGCGGGTCGGCGTGGTGACCAACGCGGGCGGGCCGGGCATCCTGCTCGCCGACGCCTGCGAGGCGCGCGGGCTGTCGTTGCCGCCGCTCGCCGACGGGACGCTCGCCGCGCTGCGCGAGTTCCTGCCGGCCACCGCCGGCCTCTCCAACCCCATCGACATGATCGCCGCGGCCGGCCCGGCGGAGTACCGGCAAGCGGTCGCCGTGGTCGGCAACGATCCCCAGGTGGACGCCCTGGTCGTGCTCTACGTGCCGCCGCTCGCCACCCAGCCGGAGGAGATCGCCGCGGCCATCGCGGAGGCGGCCGGCGAGGTGCCGGCGCACAAGCCGGTGCTCTCGGTGTTCCTCTCGTCGCGCGGCGTGCCCGACGTGCTGCGCTCGGGGCCGCGCGGCGCCCTGCCGTCGTTCAGCTTTCCGGAGAACGCCGCCCAGGCCCTGGGCGCGGCGGTGCGCTACGGCCGCTGGCTGGCGCGCCCGGAGGGCCGGGCCCTGCGCCTCGAAGGCTTCGCCCGCGACACCGTGCGCCAGGTCGTGGCGCGCGCCCTGGAGGGCGTCGCCGAGCCGGTGTGGCTCGCAGCGGCCGACACCGCCACCGTGCTGCGCGCCGCCGGCATCGAGATCGCCGCCGCGCAGGCGGTGCCGCCCGCGGAGGCGGCCGCGGCGGCCGAGCGCATGGGCTTCCCGCTGGTCGCCAAGGCGGTGGCCCCCGGGCTGGTGCACAAGAGCGACGCCGGCGGCGTGGTCCTGGGTCTCGGCTCGCGCGAGCAGGTGGAGGACGCGGTAGGACGCATGCGCGAGCGGGTGGCGCAAGCCGGCTACCGGCTCGAGGGCGTGGTCCTGCAGCGCGAGATCCGCGGCGGCATCGAGGCCATGGTCGGAGTCACCGTCGACGACGTCTTCGGCCCGCTGGTGGTGGCGGGCATCGGCGGCGTGCTGGTCGAGCTGCTGCGCGACGCGCAGTTCCGCGTGCCGCCGGTCACCGAGGTGGACGCGGCGGAGATGGTGGGCCGCCTGCGCATGGGCCGGCTGCTCGACGGCTACCGCGGCGCCGCGCCCGGCGACCGCCGCGCCCTGATCGAGACCATCCGGCGCGTTTCGGCGCTGGCGGAGGCGCTGCCCGAGCTGCGCGAGATGGACCTGAACCCGGTGAAGGTGCTGCCGCCCGGACAGGGCGCCATCGCCGTCGACGCCCGCATCCGGGTGGGGCCCGCGCTGCCGCTCGACGACTGAGCGCCGGCGGCGGCGGCGCCGCCGGCTATCCCCGCTTCGCCATCGGCACGTAGTGGCGCAGCGCCGGGCCCGTGTAGACCTGCCGCGGGCGGCCGATGCGCTTCGCCGGATCGCGGCGCATCTCGAGCCACTGCGCGATCCAGCCGGGCATGCGCCCGATGGCGAACATGACCGTGCACATGTTGATCGGGATGCCCATCGCCTGGTACATGATGCCCGAGTAGAAATCGATGTTCGGGTAGAGATTGCGGCTGACGAAGTACTCGTCCTTGAGGGCGATCTCCTCGAGCTTGAGGGCGATCTCCAAGAGCCGGCTCTTGATGGGCAGGCGGTCCAAGACCTCGGCGAAGGCCTTCTTGATGACCGCGGCGCGCGGGTCGTAGTTCTTGTAGACCCGGTGGCCGAAACCCATGAGACGCGACGTGTCCTTGTGGTCCTTGGCCTGGTTCACGAACTTCTCGACGCTCCCCCCCTCGGCCTCGATGCGCTCCAGCATCTCGATGACTTCCTGGTTGGCGCCGCCGTGCAGCGGGCCGGAGAGCGCCGAGATGCCGGCCGACACGCTGGCGAAGAGCGTGGCGTTCGAGCTGCCCACCATGCGCACCGTGCTGGTCGAGCAGTTCTGCTCGTGGTCGACGTGCAGGATGAAGAGCATGTCGAGGGCCCGCGCCATGACCGGGTCGATCTCGATCTCCTCGCAGGGCGTGCCGTGCATCATGTAGAGGAAGTTCGAGGCGTAGTCGAGGCGGTTCTTCGGGTACATGAAGGCCTGCCCGAGGGAGTGCTTGTAGGAGTAGGCCGCCACCGTCGGCATCTTCGCGATCAGGCGCACCACGGCCTCGGCGCGCGACGCGTCGGTGTCCTCCTCCTGGTAGAAGGTCGCCAGCGTGCTGATCGCGGCCGAGCACACCGGCATGGGGTGCGCGTCCGTGGGTAAGGCGTCGAAGAAGCGGCGGAAGCCCTCGTGCAGCAGCGTGTGGTGCCGGATGTTGTCGGTGAACCCCCGCAGCTCGTCCTTGGTGGGCAGCTCGCCGTGCAGCAGGAGCCACGCCACCTCGAGGAAGGTGCTCTTCTCCGCCAGCTCGTCGATGGGGTAGCCGCGGTAGCGCAGGATCCCCTTCTCGCCGTCGATGAAGGTGAGGGCGCTCCGGCACGAGCCGGTGTTGCCGTAGCCCGGGTCCATGGTGATGAGGCCGGTGGACGAGCGCAGCGGCAGGATGTCGAAGGCGGCCTCGTCCTCGGTGCCGCGCAGGACGGGGAACTGGGCGACGCGGTCGCGGTAGCGGAGCTCGACGACGTCCGGGTTCGCGGCGGGATTGGGCTTCGGGTCGGTCATGAGCGCAGGCTCCTCCGGATCCGAGAGGAGCGCGGCCCCTCGCGGCTGGGAAACTCAGGGTCCTTGGCGGGCGGCCACCGCCGGGGTCCCCCCGGCGGACCGGAGGGCGGAACACCGGGCTGCGGGCCGGGGCGGCACACCGGGCGGCACCGGCTCAGGTGGGCCAGCATAATCAAGAGAGCGCTCTCCGGGCAACGGCGAAGGCCGGGATCGGGGCCGGGTCTCAGGCCGGGCCCGCCCCGTCCGCCAGGGCGCGGGCCTGGGCCGCGGCCAGCTCCGGCGAGGCGTTCAGACAGGGCAGGTGCACGGCCTCGAGCCCGGGCTGGGTGCGCAGCCAGACGCGCCCCTCGAGCTGGCTCTCGGCGTTGTCGGCCGAGAACCCGAAGGGAAAGTAGACGACCCGCCGGAAGCCCGCGCCCGCCACCTGCCGCAGGGCCGCCTCCACCGCCGGCTCGGTCCAGCGGCCGCCCCGCGCGTGGTTCAGCCAGCCGTTCACGACCTTGCCGAAGCGCGGCGCCAGCCGTCGCGCCAGGGCGGCGCACACCCGCTCGGTCTCCACGCGCCCGGTCTCGAGCCCCGCCGGCGGGTCGAGCAGCGTGCCATGGGCGGCCAGCACCAGCGCCCACTCGGGTCCGGTCTCGACACCGCGCTCGGCGAGCTGTGCCACCACATGCCGGGCCTCGATCTCGGCGAACTCCTCGGCATCCATCGCGCTCAAGACGCGCACCGGGGCCGGGCGCCGCGGCGCCGCGCGCCGCAGCCAATCTTCCACGGTCAGGCGCGAGAGTCCGTGCGTGAACGAGGACTCGGCCACGTACATGGGCAGCACGTCCACGGGTTCGTCCGCCGGCAGCCGAGCGAGCACGTCGGTGAGCAGCGGGTCGCGGAACTCGTAGCCCACGTGCACGCGCCAGTCGGTCTGCGGGGCGGCCGCCGCCAGGGCGGTCGCCAGGTGGCCGGCCTGCGCGCCGGTCACCGGTTCCAGCGGCGAGCCGTAGCCCTCCTGGCGCCACAGCCGGTTGCGGCTGGCGGCGCGGAACCCGGCGATGAACGGCAGCATCCAGCCGGGGATCGGCGCCACCGTGCGCGTCAGGCCGAGCAGGATGCGCCACGAGTAGGTGAGGTGGTCGAGCAAGCGCGGGGTCGGCGGCTCGCCGTAGGTGAGCAGGACGACGTGGCGGACGCTCATGCGCGGGCCGCGGGCTGCGCGGAGCGATCGCCCGCCGCCGCCGGGCCGGCCCTCACGCCGGCCGCCGGCGCGGCGAGCCCGTCCAGCACGCGCACCGCCAGCTTCTCGCCCGACGCCACCGAGGCGCTGAACGAGATGCCGTCGTAGGCCGAGCCGCAGATCTCGAGTCCGGGGTGGCGCTCGGCCAGCGCTCGCACGCGCGCCACGCGGGCCGGATGCCCGACCGTGTACTGGGTGATGGCGTGCGGCCAGCGGGCCGTCCAGACCTGCACCGGCGTGGCCGTGATCCCCAGCACGCGCGCCAGCTCGTCGCGCGCGCGCTGGGCCAGAGCGCCCTCGGAGAGATCCATCACCTGCGGCCGCGACACGCCGCCGAGGATGGCGCGCAGCAGCACCCGCTCTTGTGGCGCCCGGCCCGGGAACAGCGACGACTCCCAGACCACGCCGAGCGTGTCGAGCCCCTCGCGGCGCGCGACGAGATAGCCGTAGCCGTTCAGCGGGTGCGCGACGTCGGCGCGGCGGTAGGCGAGGCCGACCACCGCCAGCCCGGCGGTGGGGAACTCGCGGAAGGCGCCCGCCATCCCCGGGTCGAGCGGCTCGACGACCGGGGCGGCGCTCCGCGCCGGCAGCGACAGCACCACGCCGTCGGCGGCCAGCTCGTCGCCGTCCTCGAGGCGCACGCGCCAGCCGCCGTCACCGCGCGCCAGGCCGGCGACGCGCGCGCCGAGGCGGAGCGCCGGCCCGAGCCGCGCGCTCAGCGCCTCGGTGAGCGCGCCCAGCCCGGTGTCGAAGCTCAGGAGCCGCGAGCGCGCCCCCTTGCCGCGCTTCATCATGGCGACGATGAGGCTGCCGTAGTCGCGCTCCATCTCGGTCATCAGCGGGAAGGCGGCGGCCACCGCCAGCTGGCGGCTGTCGCCGCCGGAGATCCCCGACACCGCCGTGTCGATGAGCGCTTCGGCGGCCTCGCGGCCGACCCGCCGTGCGGCGAACTCGAAGACCGTCTCCTCGCGATCCGCGGGGGCGCGGCGCGCCAGCGGCTCGAGCAGCAGCCGCAGCTTGCCCGCCGGGCTCAGCAGATCGGACGACACCAGCGGCCCCGGCCCCTCGGGCACCAGCCGCAGCCGGCCGCCCAGGCAGATGAAACGGCGCTTGGACTCCGGCAGCCCCTCGGCGAGCCGCTCCGCGATGCCGAGGTCGCGCGCCAGGGTGGAGACCACCGGATCGCGCGGGCTGTCGAGGAAGCCGTTCGGCCCCTCCTCCACCACGAAGCCGTCCTCGCAGCGCGTGCGGGCGTGCCCGCCGGGGCGCGCGTCGGCTTCGAGGCAGAGCACGTCCAGGGGACGGCCGGCGCGCGCCGCGCCCTCGCGCAGCCGGTAGGCCGCGGTCAGGCCGGTGATGCCGCCGCCGATGACGATCCAGCGCGAAGCGGCCATGCGGTCCTCAGACGGTGCGGCTGAAGGCCGGCTTGTCGGGGTTCTTCATGGCTTCCAGGTAGCGGTCGAAGGCCATGCACACGTTGCGCACGAAGAGCCGCCCGCGCGGCGTGACGTCGAGCGCGCCGTCGGCGACCTCGAGCAGCCCGTGGCTGACCGGCGAGTCCTCGCCGGTGAGCCGGGCCAGCTCCTTGGCGAAGTAGTCGCGGAAGACGATCCCGAAGCGCCGCTCCACGTCGGCCATGTCGAGGTGGAAGTTGCACATGATCTGCGTGATCACGTGGCGGCGCAGCTGGTCGTCGGCGTCGAGCCGGCGCCCGCGCTCGATCGGGAAGCGCCCCTCGCTCACCGCCCGGAAGTACTCGGGCAGCTTCTTGACGTTCTGCGCGTAGAGGCCCTGCACGTCGCTGATCGAGGAGATGCCCACCGCCGCCATGTCGCGGGCGCTCTGCACGGTGTAGCCCATGAAGTTGCGGTGCAGGCGGCCGTCCTCCACGGCGCGCGACAGCTCGTCCTCGGGGACCGCGAAGTGGTCCATGCCGAGCTGGCGGTAGCCGGCGCCGGTGAAGGCGTCGATGGCGGCGGCGATGAGCCCGAACTTGAGCGCCGCGTCGGGCAGCGTCCCCTGGTCGAGCCTGCGCTGGTGGCCCTTCATCCACGGCACGTAGGCGAACGAGTACACGGCCACGCGCTCCGGGCGGATGGCGACCACCTGTTCGAGGGTGCGCCGGAAGCCGTCGAGGGTCTGCCGGGGCAACCCGAAGATGAGGTCGATGTTGACGGACGCGAACCCCTCGGCGCGGGCGTCGTCCACCAGGCCCTTGGTGAGATCGAAGCTCTGCACGCGGTGCACCGCCTCCTGCACCTCGGCGTCGAAGTCCTGCACCCCCATGGAGAACCGGTTGAAGCCCAGCTTGCGCAGCGTGACGACGTGCTCGTGCGTGGTGACGCGCGGGTCCACCTCGACCGCGATCTCGGCGTCGGGCGTGAACTCGAAGTGCCGGGCGGTGGCGGCGAACAGCCGCTCGAGGTCGGCCGGCGGGTCGTGGGTCGGCGTGCCGCCGCCCCAGGGGTACTGCGACAGCCGGCGGCGGTGCGGCAGGTGGGCGGCGAGCAGGTCGAGCTCGAGGCAGACGTGGTCGAGGTAGCGCTCGGCGATGTCCCGGTGCTTGGTGATGATCGACGTGCAGCCGCAGAACAGGCAGCGCTCGTCGCAGAACGGCAGGTGCACGTAGAGCGCCAGCGGCACGTCGGCACCGAGGGAGTCGGCCGCCGCCAGGTGCCGGCGGTAGTCGGCCTCGGTGAACTCCCCGGAGAACTCGACGGCCGTCGGGTACGAGGTGTAGCGCGGGCCGGGCCGGTCGTACTTGGCGAGGAGCTGCGCGGTGCTGAGGGGCTGCGTGCTCAAGGAACCTCCGGGGCCCTCCTGGCGTCGGGCCGTCGGCCGGGTCTGCGGGGCGCGCGCACACCGTTTCCCGAGCGCGGGCGGGCCTGAACGCGGCGCTGGATCCAATATGACCTGAGACATAATACCAGAGCGCCGCGCGGTCCGGACCGGATGGCTAACCGACGGTGAGCAGGGGCGTCTTCAGCCGAGAAGCCGTCTCGGGGAAACGCCGGCTGCCGCCCCGGCGCGGCCCGCGTGGCGTCTTCAGGCGGAGCCTAGGCGCCCGGCGGCCCCGGCGCCGACCGCGCCACCGCGAGGGCCCGGATGCGGCCGACCAGCAGGGCGATCAACACCAGGATGACCGCCAGCGCCGCCGCCAGCCCCAGGCGCCTCACGCGCCAGTCGCGCAAGGCGCCAGCGCCCTGCTCCCGCGCCGCGGTGGCGTGCTCGAAACCGGTCTGCAGCACGCTCGTGATCTGCTCCCCGTCGAAGGCGTGCAGCGCGGCCCGCAGACCGATCAGCTGGTCGCGCGCCGCGCGCAGCCGGTCGCGGCCGAGCGACGCGTCCATGCCCTTGAGCTCGGCCATCGCCAGCAGACTCTCGGCGCCGGCCACCTTCCACTTGAGGGTGTCGAGCCCGCTGGCGATGAACAGTGTGGCGCGGTCGGCCGTCGAGCCGGGCTCGTGGCAGCCGGTGCAGGCGCCCACGCCCGCGGCCGTCGAGAGCATCGCATCGGTCGGGTGCTTGACGCCGTGGTTGCCGTGGCAGGTCTCGCAGCCCCGCGCCGTCGGGATGTGCTTCATCCCCTCGGCCATCTTGCTCTTGGCGAACAGCTCCCCTTCGCGGCCGTGGCAGGTGGCGCAGACCATCGAGATGCTCTCCACCCCCGGAGGCGCCGCCCCGTGGTTGCCGTGGCAGTCGTTGCAGGCCGGCGCCGAGAGATCGCCCTTCTCGAGCAGCGCCTGCCCGTGCACGCTCCGGACGTAGAGGGAGTACTGGTTCGTGGGGATGCCGTAGCCCTTCATGTAATCCGCGTTGTGGCACTTGGCGCAGGTGGCGGGCACGTTGGCGGCATAGACGGGCGAGGCGGGGTCGGTGTGCGGCCGGATGTCGTGCACGCCGTGGCAGCTGATGCAGGTGGCCACCTTGGGGTCGGTGGCCTGGCGCCGGCCGTGCACGCTGGTGCGGAACTCGTCCACCGAGAAGATGTACGGCCGCGGGTTGTAGCGCTTCATGCGGGCCGCGTCGGCGTGGCAAGCGACGCACAGGCCCACGATCTCGGCGCGCGCCGGCACGCCGCGGAAGCCCTGCCCGGGGTCCATGCCGGTGGGCTCGGGGTCGTTCGGGTCGCCGCCGTGGCACCCGGAGCACGGGATGCCGCGGCGCGCGTGGATGTCGGCGGCGTACTTGCGCGCCGCCTCCCCCGCCTTGCCGTCCTGCTCGGCGTGGCACTTCTGGCAGTGGTCCACGGCGGCGCGGGCCGGGGCCGCCACGAACCCGCCGAGCGTCAGCAGGCCGGCGAGTCCGAGTAGCGTCCGGGCGGGCGCCGTGCGGCGCGGGCGCGGGCTCATCGGTAGGAGAGCCCGGTGAGGATCACGATGTAGGCCATCGCCAGCCACCCGACCGCGGTCCACAGCCGCGCCCGCCGGTCGCGGCCGAGCGGGTCGTCGAGCAGAGGCACGAGGAACCACACCGCCGCGGCCAGCCCGATGGCGATGATCCCGAGGAACTCCCCCTCGAAGCCCAGGACGTGCGCCGGCAGCACGCGCAGCGTCTGGAACATCCAGCCGAAGTACCACTCCGGCCGGATGCCGGGTGGCGCCGGCACGTAGGGGTCCGCCTTGAGCCCCAGTTCCCAAGGGAACAGCGCGGCCAGCAACCCCAGCACCCCCAGCGCGGCGAGCCAGCCGACGCTGTCGCGCAGCAGGAATTCGGGGACGAACTTGAGGGACCGCCGGGGCCCCCCCGCGGCCTCGACCGACGGCGGCACGCTCATGCCGTGGAACTGCACCAGGTAGAGGTGGAGGCCCAGCAGGGCGGTGGTGATCGCCGGGAGCACGGCGACATGGAAGCCGTAGAAGCGGGTCAGCGTCCCGCCCGTGATCTGCTCGCCGCCCAGCAGGAAGCGCTTGAGGAACGGCCCGAGCAACGGCAGGTCGCCGGTGATGTCGGTGCCCACCTTGGTGGCGAAGAAAGCGAGCTGGTTCCAGGGCAGCAGGTAGCCGCTGAAGCCGAAGGCCAGCGCCAGGCCGAGCAGGACCATGCCCGAGAACCAGGTCGCCTCGCGCGGCGCGCGGTAGCCCTTCATGAGGAAGACGCTGAACATGTGGACCATGGCGGCGCCCACCATGAGGTTGGCGCTCCACGAGTGGATGGACCGGATGAGCCAGCCGAAATGCACCTGCGTCATGATGAAGCGCACGCTCTCGTACGCTTCGTCGGCGCTCGCCCGGTAGTAGAGCAGGAGCAGGATGCCGGTGCCCACCTGGACGCCGAAGAGGAACAGCGTCATGCCGCCCCAGTAGTACCAGAAGGAGTGCTTGTGGACCGGCACCTCCTTCTTCTCGGCGAGGTGCGTGAAGACGTCCAGGCCGAGCCGGCCGCGCAGCCATCCACCCAGCCGGCCGTTCACGCCCGGGCTCCCAGTTCGACGACCACGCCCTCGGCGGTGACGTGCACCACCCACTTCTCGAGGGGCCGGGGCGGCGGCCCCGAGACGTTCCGGCCTTCGACGTCGTAGACGCCGTTGTGGCAGGCGCACCAGATGCTGTGGCTCTCCTTGCGGTACTGCACGGTGCAGGCGAGGTGCGTGCACTCGGCCGAGAGGGCGCGATAGCCGCCGTCGGCGTCGCGAATCAGGATCCCGGCCCGGCTGCCGAAGGGGAAGATCTTGAAGGCGCCGGGGGCGAGCTCGTCCGGCTTGGCGGCGAGCACGCGGCGGGTGGTGGCTTCGGGGATCTTGGGAGGCACGAGGAACCGCGCCACGGGGTAGGCCACGAGGGCCGCCAGCGCGGTCCCGAAGATCCCGACCAGCCAGTCCAGGAACGAGCGGCGTCTCACGCTGGCTCCGCCTCCTCCGCGACCCGCGCGGCGGCACCCCGCGGCGGGTCCGCGGAAACCCGAAGCGCACAGAACCCGCGCACTCTACCGCCGGGGGCGCACCGGCTGTCAAGCCGCACGCGGCGCCCCCCCGGCGGCGCCGGCGATCGACGAGGGTCCGCCCCTCCGCTCCCGGGTCATTTCCCCGGCGGCGGCGCGACGCCCGGATCGTGGCACTGCGCGCACAGCTCGCGCTTGGGCTCGTGCGTCAGCAGCGCGACCTCGTCGCCGGCGTGCGGCCGATGGCAGCTCACGCAGGTCAGCGGGTCGCCGGTGCGCGCATCCGGCTTGGCGCCCTCGCCGCCCGTCGGGTGGTGGTGCTTCGAGAGGTCCGTGTGGCACGTCCGGCAGAGATCGTCGACGTTCCGGCTCAGCAGCCGCTGGTGATCCGAGGCGTGGGGATCGTGGCAGCTGCCGCAGCCCTGCTCGAGCGCGGCGTGCACCTGCTTGCCCTTGACGAGCGCGCGGTCGTGGCAGCGCCAGCAGAGCTGGTCGGCCTTGGCGGCGAGGATCGGCGCCGCCGCACCGGCGTGCGGGTCGTGGCACGCGACGCACGCCTTCTCGCCGCGCAGCGGCGCGTGCACCACCGGCCGGGCCAGCACCGGCCGGAAGGTCTCGTGGCACTTCAGACACAGGTCCGCGCCCTTGGCCGTCAGGCTCGCGCTGCCCCGGCTGGTGTGGCAGGACTCGCACTGCCTGCGCGCGAACGGCAGGTGCTGCGCCGGACGCAGCAGGCCCTTGGCCGTCTTCGCCTGGACGTGCGGATCGTGGCACGAGCTGCACGCCACCGCGGCCAGGTTCATGCCCGGGTGCTTGGCGGCCATGCCCGGGGACTTCCGCGCGTGGCAGCCGGTGCACAGCGCGGCCCCGGGCCGCACCACCATGTGCTCGTTGGCCGAGCCGTGCGGGGCGTGGCAGAGCAGGCAGCGGCCCATGGCCACCGGGGCGTGCGGCTTGCCCTCCTGGAGACGCTCGGCCAGCTCGGTGTGGCAGGTGCCGCACAGCTTGTCCGGGCGGTCCTTCAGCAGCCCCACCTGCGCCGATTGGTGCGGATCGTGGCAGGCCGCGCACTCGCCCGCCGCGGCCGGCGGATGGCCGTGGGCCAGCGCCGTCTCCTTGGCGGCCTGCGGGTGGCAGCTCTGGCAGAGCCGCTGCGGCGTCTGCAGCAGGAGCGCGTCGCGGTCCGAGGCATGCGGCGTGTGACAGACCACGCACCGCCCTTCCCGGACCGGCGGGTGCAGCTTGGCGGCCGCCGTCTTGGCTCGCGACACGTCGGAGTGGCACCCGGCGCAGAGCCGGCCCCCGGGCGCGGCGAGGCTCGCGACCCCCGCCGGCCGACCTTCGGCGTGGCAGGCGGAGCAGCCCTGGTCGGCGAAGCCGGGGTGGGCGTGCGCCGGCATCAAGGCCGCGGCCTTCGACTCGTGCGGCGTGTGGCAGCCCAGGCACTTGGCGACCGCCAGGTCGGCGCCGCCGTGCTTGGCCTTGAGATCGCCGTCGGCCGCGTCGTGACAGTCGGCGCACAGGCCGGGCACCGCCTTGACCAGCGCGCCGCCGGCCGCGCCGCCGTGGGGATCGTGGCAGGACGCGCACTCCCCCTGCGCCACGGGCGCGTGGACGCGGTCGGCGGTCTTGCCGATGCCGCGGTGGCAGGGCGTGCACAGGGCGTTGCCCTCCGCCTTGAGCAGCTTGGCCTTGGGCGAGCCGTGCGGCTCGTGGCAGGCGGCGCAGCGCCCCTGCGCCGCGGCCGTGTGCGCGCCCGCCGAGGCGAGCTTGGCGCCGATGTCGGCGTGGCAGGTCACGCACAGATTCGGCGGTTTGCCGGTGAGCAGCGCTTTGCCCTGACCGCCGTGCGGCCCGTGACAGCTGAGGCACCCGCCCCGCTTGGCGGGCGGGTGCGTGTGCTCCTGCGCCAGCTCCTGGCGCAGCACCTCGGGATGGCAGGACTCGCACAGCCGGGCGGGCTCGGCCTTCACCAGATGTTCGCCGTCGGCCTGGTGCGGGTCGTGGCAGGCGCCGCAGTTGCCGATGCTGTACGGCGGGTGCCGCTCCTGGCCGGCCAGCTGCGTGTCGAGGTTCAGGTGGCAGCTCATGCACAGCCCGCGCTCGTCGCGGGTCAACAGCTTGGCGAGCTTGCCGGCGTGCGGCGCGTGGCACTTGAGACAGTTCTTCCTGGCCACCGGCGGGTGGACGCCCTTGAGGGCGGCGACGCGCCGGTCGAGATCCTGATGGCACGGCAGGCACATGGCGCCGTCATCGCTCTTGGCCAGCTTGGCGCGGTCGGAGCCGTGCACCTCGTGGCACGCGCTGCACTGGCCGTCGGTGAACGCCTTGTGGCCCACCGGCTCGGTCTTGGCGGCCTGCGCGACGTCGGAGTGGCACTCGCCGCACAGCGCCGTCTGCTTGTCCTTGAGCAGGTGGCCGGCGGCGGCGCCGCGGTGCGGGTCGTGGCAGGTGAGGCACTGGCCCTCCGCCGCCGGGGCGTGCGGGTGGGCCTTCTTGTCGAGTCCGGCCAGGTCGGCGTGGCAGGTCACGCACAGCTCCGGGGCCTCGGCGACCAGCTTGCCGGGCTTGCCCCCCGCCATCTCGTGGCACGACTCGCACTGCCCGGCGGCCACCGGCGCGTGGGCGGCGCCGCGCGCCAACTTCGGCTGCTCCGAGGCGTGCGCCTCGTGGCAGTCGAGGCAGGCCAGCCCGCCGCGCCGCACCTGCGCGTGCTGGGTCTCGGTCTGGGCCGCCGCGTGGCAGCCCGCACACAGCGCGTCGCCCTCGACGGTGAGCAGGTGCGCGGCCTTGCCGCCGTGCGCAACGTGGCAGGCCTCGCACTTGCCCTCCTTGAACGGAGTGTGGACGGCGGCGGCCGTCATCTGTTTGGCGGCCCCGTCGTGGCACTGGAAGCACGAGGTCTGCGGGCCGCCGGCACGCACCAGGTGCGGCAGATCGGTGGCGTGCGGCTCGTGGCAGCCGAGGCACTGGCCCTCGGCGAAGGCGGCGTGCTGGTGCTCGGGGGCGGGCGCCGCCCTGAGGTCCTTGTGGCAGTCGAAGCAGAGCTCGGGCAGCGGCTTCTTGAGCACCAGCTTCTGCGTGAAGCCGTGGCTCAGGTGGCAGGCGCCGCAGTCGCCCTTCTGGACCGCCGGGTGCGCGTACTTGCGCTGGAAATCCCGCTTCGACTCCTGATGGCAGTCGAAGCAGTTGCGCGCCGGACCGGAGGGCTTGGCCTGCGCGATCCACCGGCCGCCCAGCCCCAGAGCGGAGACGATCAGGAGCCCAGCCGCGCCCTGCGCCAGACGCCGCCCGTACGCCGCCTGCGCGCCGCTCATTTCTTCCCTTCCGGTCGCGCTGCCGGGGCTGCCGGCCAGGCCGTTGCGGCGAGCCCCGAGTCCTTTCCCGCATCGCGCATGCGCGTCTTCTCCCAAGGGTCCTTCTCACGGCGCCAGCGGACTGCGTCGACTCGGTAAGGAGCCCCCCGTCGGCCAGGCTGCGACCCACGCTCAAGGTAAGTCCCCGGGACAGGCCTGCCAAGGAATCCATGGTTCGCGGGTCCGCTCCGGGCGAGGGAGACCACTGCCAGAGCCGTAGCGGGCACTCCTGATCAGCGAGGTGGGCTGGATTGCCAGCCTGGTGCCGACGCCGGGGCTGCCGCACCCGCCGAAGCCACGGCCATCCCGGCCCGAGACGAACCCTGAGCGGGTCCTTGCTCCGAGGACAGCAAGCTGCCGCTGCAGCAGGTGGTGCGGGGTCCGGTCGGTGTCATCGGCTCCCCGAGGAGCCGAGACAAGCTGGCCCTTGGGGGAGACAGTATGACCGCCGTCACTAGCGGGAGTCATCCTCCGATACTGTCACGTGGCCAGACACCCACTTCTGGAGCGGGAGTTTCGGGGCAGAAACCTAGGCTGGCGGCGCGGCCCGGCGCCCTTGAGGGCCGTCCCGCAGTCACGACGGCTGCCGGGCCCAGGCGCACGCCGGAAGCGAGATACCGGAACCGCCCAGACACCGGGGCCACCGGGGGCGAGCGTCACAGCCCCGGGGCAGACCCCAGCCGGACGTATCCGCGCGCCTGCCGCACGCCACCGGGTTCGCTGTATGCTGCCGGGCACGCATGTTGCAGAGCCGGAGAGCGACCGCCATTCGCTGAACGCGCGCCGGGAAGGCGACCACCCGGGGACCGCCGCACCGCAGGTCGCGAATCGATCGCTGGGATCCCGCCGGAGGAGTCGGAATGAACCTCGGTGACCTGCTGCTCAAGCTCGCCTTGCTGGGAGCCGTCGCCGCCATCGTCCTCTGTCTCGGACCTTTGCGCGGCCGCAAGAGCTCGCGGGCCGGCGAGTGGGCCTTCGTGAGCCACGCTCTCCTGCTCGTGGCGGCGATGGCGTTGCTCGGCGTCTACTTCGTGGCGCACCGCTTCGAGTACGAGTACGTGGCGCAGTTCAGCTCCCGCGCCCTCTCCCCGGCGATGAGCCTCGCCGCCTCCTGGGCAGGCCAGGAGGGCAGCATCCTCCTGTGGTCGATGATCGGCGCGCTCCTGGGGCTGGCGCTTCTGCGGCAGCCCGGGCCGCTGACCCGCCCGGCGATGTTCTTCGTGAGCCTGGCGCAGCTGTTCATGATGGTCCTGCTCATGGTGAAGAGCCCTTTCCGGATGGGTGCGGTGGTCCCCCCGGACGGCCAAGGGCTCAATCCCCTGCTGGAAGACCCGTGGATGATCATCCACCCGCCGGTGCTCTTCGTCGGCTACGCCGCGCTCCTGGTGCCGTTCGGGCTCGCCGCCGCCGCGCTGGCGCGCCGCGAGTACCGGGACTGGGACCGCATGGTGTGGCCCTGGGCCCTGTTCGCGGTGATCTCTCTCGGTGCCGGCATCGGCCTCGGCGGCGTCTGGGCCTACAAGGTGCTGGGCTGGGGCGGTTACTGGGGCTGGGACCCGGTGGAGAACGCCTCGCTCATCCCATGGCTGGTCGCCGTGGCGCTGCTGCACGGCCTGCTCATCCAGCGGGCCACCGGCGCGGTGGTGCGCACCAACCTCGCCCTGGCGCTGCTCGGCTGGGTCACCGTGCTCGGCGGCACGTACCTGACCCGCAGCGGCGTGCTGCAGGACTTCTCGGTCCACTCCTTCGCCGACTCGGGCCTCAACACCCCGCTGGTGCTCAACCTGGCCGGCACCCTGCTGGTCGTGGCGGCGCTGCTGGGCTGGCGCTGGCGCTCGATCGAATCGAAGCCCACCCGCTGGACCAGCGTCTCGCGCGAGGCCGCGCTGTGGGTCGGGCTCGTCACGGTGCTCATCTTCGCGGCCATGGTGACCTTCGGCACGATCGCCCCGCTGCTCACCTCCCTGGCGAGCAAGCCCGCAAGCGTGCGCCCGTCCTTCTACCAGTCGGCGAGCGTGCCGCTCGGCATCCTGCTGGTGCTGGTCATGGCCGTCGCGCCGGCCCTGCGCTGGTCGCGGCAGGCCGGTCTCGGCTGGCTCGCGGCCCTCACGCCGGGGTTCGCCTGCGCCCTGCTG
>CAYLSO010000110.1:0-22834 GCA_964386525.1 uncultured bacterium | reverse complement strand
AGTGCGTGGCCTGCTTCATGTGCGCCACCGCCTGCCCGGCCGAATGCATCACCATCGAGGCGGGGGAGTACCCGGACAAGCGCATCGAGAAGTACCCGGTGCGCTTCGACATCGACATGCTGCGCTGCGTGATGTGCGGCCTGTGCGTGGACGCCTGCCCGGAGGAGGCCATCGTCATGACCGGCGACTACGAGATGGCCGCGTTCACGCGCGAGGAGACGGTCTACCCCATCAGCCTGCTGGCCGACCGCCCGCAGCTCGCCTCGACGCCCCCCGGCTACCGGCCGCGTTACGAGCCGGGGCCGGCCCTCGTGCGCTAGGGGAGTCCCGGCTCCGTGGCGGCGAAGCGGTCACGCCTGCCGCGCGTCGATGCCGCGGCGCAGATCCGCGTCCTCAAGCGCCTCTACCCGGGGGCGCGCTGCTCGCTGGACTACCGGAGCCCGTTCCACCTGCTGGTCGCCACCATCCTCTCGGCGCAGTGCACCGACGAGCGCGTCAACCAGGTGACCCCGGGGCTATTCGCGCGTTACCCGACGCCGGGCGACCTCGCTGCCGCCGAGCTGGCGGAGCTGGAGGAGGCGATCCGCTCCACCGGCTTCTTCCGCGCCAAGGCCAAGTCGCTCTCCGCCTGCGCGCGCGGCCTGGTGGAGAAGCACGGCGGACGGGTGCCCGAGCGGCTCGAAGACCTGGTGCAATTGCGCGGCGTGGGCCGCAAGACGGCCAACGTGGTGCTCGGCGACGCCTACGGGATCCCCGGGATCGTGGTCGACACGCACGTCGGCCGGCTGGCCAAGCGCTTGGGGCTGACGGCCGAAGACGACCCCGTGAAGGTGGAGTTCGATCTCATGGAGCGGGTGCCGAAGCGCGACTGGACGCTCTTCTCGCACCTGCTCATCCACCATGGGCGGGTCTTCTGCCAGGCCCGTAAGCCGCGCTGCGCCGACTGCGCCCTGGCCAGGCACTGCCCCAAGCTGGGAGTGGCGGCGCCGGTCCGCGCGGCGGCAGCCCCCTTCGGGCCGCCCGCGGCGGGCTGACCTCCCCCGGCTAGATGCGCACGCGCTCCGGCTGCAGCGTCTTGCGGTCGATGGTGCGGAAGTCCTCGCGCCCGGGCTTGCGCTGCCCCGGCGGGGTCTGCGGCGCGGGGCCGGCGGGCGGCTGCCCCGGCTCGCCGGGCTCGCCCGGCTGGCGCGGCAGCCCGACGTGCACGTTGCAGACTTCCTGCGGCTCGGTGCCGGCCGTGAACACCTCGGTGGTGACCTCGGGGCAGGCGTCGGTGGCGAGGAGTCCGGTCTCGGCGCAGATCTCGCGCGTCACGGTGCCCGACGGCAGGTCGAAGTACTCGAGCGGCCGGTTCGCCGTCCACGTCCGCATCACGTCGGTCCACACGGGCAGCGCCGCCACCGCGCCGGTCATGCCTTGCCGAGCGGGCGCTTGACGTCGAACCCCACCCAGGTGCCGCACACCAGGCTGGGCGTGTAGCCCACGAACCAGGCGTCGGTGTAGTCGTCGGTGGTGCCGGTCTTGCCGGCCGCCGGCACGGTGAGGCCCATGGCCCGCGCCGGGTAGCCGGTGCCGTGGTCCACCACGCTCTGCAGCATGCTGGTCATCACCGCCGCCGTCTCCGACGACAGCACGTCGGTGGGGCGCGGCGGATTGGTCTCCAGGACGTTGCCCTCGGCGTCCTCGATCTTGAGGACGAACAGGGGCTCGGTACGGATGCCCTGGGCGGCGAGCACGGCGTAGGCGGAGACCAGCTCGAGCAGGTTCACCTCGCTGGTGCCCAGGGCGAGCGACAGGTTCTGCCCGATCGGGCTCTTGATCCCCATCAGCCGCGCGTACGAGCCGACGGTGGTCGTGCCCACCTTGCCGAGCAGCTTGATGGCCGGGATGTTGATCGACTTCTGCAGCGCGTAACGCAGCGTCACCGGGCCGGAGAAACCGCCGTCGTAATTGCCCGGCGACCACACACCGCCGCCGCCGGCCGCGTAGGTCACCGGCGCGTCCACCACGACGTCGGTCGGTTTGTATCCCAGGTTGTCGATGGCGGCGGTGTAGATGAAGGGCTTGAACGCCGAGCCCGGCTGGCGCTGCGCCTGCACGGCGCGGTTGAAGGGCGAGTCGGTGAAGCTGCGGCCGCCCACCAGGGCGCGGATGTAGCCGGTCTTGGGATCGAGGGCCAGCACCGCCCCCTGCAGGTACGGCGTGCGCACCGCCGGCGCGCCGGCTGCGGCGGGGTGCGCGAAAGCGGCGCGCGTGGCGGCGTAGCCGTTGCGCGTCTCGAGAACGCTCAGGTGCTTCTCCAGGCTGCGCTCGGCGGCCGCCTGCAGATCCAGGTCGAGCGAGGTGTAGATCTTGAGCCCGCCCTCGTACAGCAGGTTCGAGCCGTACTTCTCGTCCATGTACTGGCGCACCATCTCCACGAAATAGGGGGCGCTGTTGGCCACGAAGCGCTCGGCGGTCACCCCCAGGGGCAGGGCGGCGGCGCGGCGGTACTGCTCGGCCGTGATGAGCTTCTCCTCGTACATGCGGCGCAGCACGTGGTTGCGGCGGCTCTTGGCGGCGTCCGGGTGACGGCGTGGGGAGTAGCGGGCCGGGTTGGCCGGCAGGCCCGCGAGCAGCGCGGCCTCCTCCAGCTTCAGCTGCGCCGGGGGCCGGCCGAAGAAGTTCCCAGCGGCCGAGGCGACCCCGTAGGAGCCGTCCCCGTAGTAGATCTGGTTGAAGTACAGCTCGAGGATCTCGTGCTTCGAGTGCACCCGCTCGATGCGCAGGGCCAGCAGCGCCTCCTTCATCTTGCGCTGCCAACTCCGCTCGTGCGTGAGGAACATGTTGCGGGCCAGCTGCTGAGTGATCGTGCTGGCCCCCTGGGCGCGTTCTCCGCGCAGCAGGTTGACCGCGGCGGCGCGCAGGATACCGAAGATGTCGACGCCCCAGTGCTGGTAGAAGCGCTTGTCCTCCGTGGCGATGGTGGCCTGCACGAGGCTGGAAGGGATCTCGGAGAGCCGCAGCGGCTGGCGGTTCTCGCGGTAGAACTCGTGGACCAGGCGGTTGCGGACGTCGTAGACGGAGGACTTCAGCGCCGGCCGGTAGGTCTGCAGGTTCTCGATCGGCGGCAGGTCGTTGTCCATCCAGCGGGCGAGCCCGAAGACGGCGCCGGCCGAGGCGAACAGGACGAAGACGACGATCCCGAAGAAGAACGTCCACGGGAAGCGCCGGATCCGCTTCTGTATGTCGTTGACGGGCATTCGGGTTCCCCTGGGGGCCTAGGTTAGCAGCGGGGTCCCTGGGGTCAAGGCCCGGCCGGGGGGGCCCGGTCAAGTCTGCGTGTGTCCGGGGCGGGCCGGGCGGGGGACCCGCCCGCGGGCGGGCGCGGCGTGGGGCCTCAGCCTATTCCCTGACCGCGCGCCGGACCTTTTGCTAGGATGCGCGCATGCTCGAACCCGACCTCAAGCGCCACCTCGAGATCTTCCGCCAGGGCGTCGAGGAGTTGCTGCCCGATGCGGACCTCGTGCGCAAACTGGAGAGAGCCCTGGGCACCGGCACGCCGCTGCGCATCAAGCAGGGGTTCGACCCGACCGCGCCGGACATCCACCTCGGACACACCATCGGCCTGCGCAAGCTCCGCCAGCTGCAGCAGTTGGGCCACACCATCGTCGTCATCATCGGGGACTACACCGCCCAGGTGGGCGACCCCAGCGGCCGCTCGAAGACCCGCCCGCAGCTGACGCAGGAGGATGTCGAGGCCAACGCCCGCACCTACCTCGAGCAGTTCTTCCGGGTCGTCGACCCGCGCTCCGCGGAGCTGCGGCGCAACGGCGAGTGGTTCGCCGGCATGACCTTCAGCGACATCCTGCGGCTGACATCGCGCTACACGGTCGCCCGCCTGCTGGAACGGGACGATTTCGCCAAGCGCCTGGCGGCGAACCACCCCATCGGGGTGCACGAGCTGCTCTACCCGCTCATGCAGGGCTGGGATTCTGTCGAGGTGCGGGCCGACGTCGAGATCGGCGGCACCGAGCAGAAATTCAACCTGCTGGTGGGCCGCGACCTGCAGGAGTCCGTCGGCATGGAACCGCAGGTCATCCTGACGCTGCCGATCCTGGTCGGGCTCGACGGCGAGCAGCGGATGTCGAAGTCGCTCGGGAATTACGTCGGAGTCGCCGAGCCGGCGGGCGAGCAGTTCGGCAAGCTGATGTCCATCCCGGACGCGCTGCTGGAGTCGTACTGGCGGCTGGTCTCGGGGGCCGAGGCGCAAGAGGTGGAACGGGTCCTGCGCGACTTGCGGGAGCGGCGGCTGCACCCGATGGAAGCGAAGAAGCAGCTGGCCGGGCGCGTGGTGGCGCAGTACCACGGGGCGCACGCGGCGGCCTTCGCCCGGGCCGGCTTCGAGCAGCAGTTCTCCCGGCGCGGCCTGCCTTCGGAGGTGTACGAATGGCGGCTGCCGGTGAGAGCGGAGGACCCGGAGATGGGGATCAAGGACGTGCTGGTGGCGTGCCGGCTGGCGAAATCGGGCACGGAGGCCTGGCGCAAGATCGAGGAAGGGGCCGTGGAGCTGGACGGGGAGGCGGTGCGGGATAGGGCGAGCCGGGTCGGGCTGGGGCCCGGAATCGCGCATCTGGTTCGGCTGGGGCGGCGCTGGGTCCGGGTCTTGGGAGATACGGGGCTCGATGCCCCCGTTCAAAGCGCCCAACCCGTTATCTTGAATAGCGATAGGGTCGATTGAGGGCTTGGACGGGCGGATCCGGGCCGGGGTTTGGCCCGTCTGCGGAAGCCGACCGCGGGAAAGCACTGAAAAAAAGTCACTTCGGACTCTTGACAGGTCCAGGGGACCCACCTATATTCCGGTTTGCAGCAACAAGGAAGTGGCCCGCCGATTCTTGGGTTGACCTTTCTACGGCCCCTTGCTAGTTTCTGCGTTCGCGTCGGACAGGCGCGGCGACCGCCGTTGTCTGTCTTATGGCGCCCCGATCTTTGATAACTGAATAGCGCACGAATGCCTGTACGAGCCCGGGAGGTCCGGCGCGCGGAAGGCGTGCTTCGGCACGGTTGGAAGCCGCTCGGACTTACCTAAAGTAAGAGTCCGTGCCCTCGGGTACGGGCTCCTCCGATAGTCAAAACCTTCGGAGAGTTTGATCCTGGCTCAGAACGAACGTTGGCGGCGTGGATTAGGCATGCAAGTCGCACGCGAAAGAGGGGGCAACCCCTTGAGTAGAGTGGCGAACGGGTGAGTAACGCGTGAGAAACCTGCCCAGAAGCGGGGGATAACACTCCCAACGGAGTGCTAATACCGCATGTGATGCGTGGTTCGCATGGACCGCTCATCAAAGATGGCCTCTGCTTGCAAGCTATCGCTCCTGGATGGTCTCGCGTCCGATTAGCTAGTTGGCGGGGTAATGGCCCACCAAGGCGACGATCGGTAGCTGGTCTGAGAGGATGGTCAGCCACACTGGGACTGAGATACGGCCCAGACTCCTACGGGAGGCAGCAGTCGAGAGGCTTCGGCAATGGGGGAAACCCTGACCGAGCGACGCCGCGTGGGGGATGAAGGCCTTTGGGTTGTAAACCCCTTTCGACCGGGAAGAATGATCCTTGGGTGAACAATCCAGGGACTTGACGGTACCGGTAGAAGAAGCTCCGGCTAACTCCGTGCCAGCAGCCGCGGTAATACGGGGGGAGCGAACGTTGTTCGGAATCACTGGGCGTAAAGGGCGTGTAGGCGGTTCGGTAAGTGGGATGTGAAAGCCCCCGGCTCACCCGGGGAACTGCATCCCAAACTGCCGGACTTGAGTGCGGGAGAGGATGGGGGAATTCCTGGTGTAGCGGTGAAATGCGTAGATATCAGGAGGAACACCGGTGGCGAAGGCGCCCATCTGGCCCGTTACTGACGCTGAGGCGCGAAAGCTAGGGGAGCGAACGGGATTAGATACCCCGGTAGTCCTAGCCGTAAACGGTGGGCACTAGGTGTTGGAGGCATTGACCCCTCCAGTGCCGCAGCTAACGCATTAAGTGCCCCGCCTGGGGAGTACGGCCGCAAGGCTGAAACTCAAAGGAATTGACGGGGGCCCGCACAAGCGGTGGAGCATGTGGTTCAATTCGACGCAACGCGAAGAACCTTACCCAGGCTTGACATGCACTGGACGGGTGTGGAAACACATCTTTCCTTCGGGACCGGTGCACAGGTGCTGCATGGCTGTCGTCAGCTCGTGTCGTGAGATGTTGGGTTAAGTCCCGCAACGAGCGCAACCCTTGCCCTTAGTTGCTAACGAGTAAAGTCGAGCACTCTAAGGGGACTGCCGGCGGTAAGCCGGAGGAAGGTGGGGACGACGTCAAGTCCTCATGGCCCTTACGCCTGGGGCTACACACGTGCTACAATGGTCGGTACAGAGGGTCGCGATACCGCGAGGTGGAGCCAATCCCAAAAAGCCGGCCTCAGTTCGGATTGCAGTCTGCAACTCGACTGCATGAAGCCGGAATCGCTAGTAATCGCTGATCAGCAGGCAGCGGTGAATACGTTCCCGGGCCTTGTACACACCGCCCGTCAAGCCACGAAAGTTGGTAGTACCCGAAGTCGCTGCGGTAACCCGCAAGGGAGCTAGGCGCCTAAGGTAAGGCCAGCGATTGGGGCTAAGTCGTAACAAGGTAGCCGTACCGGAAGGTGCGGCTGGATCACCTCCCTTCTAGGGAGATCGTGAGGCAAGTGCGCGCCGCGGACCTCGGTCCAAGGCGCCATGTTGTTCTCCGAACCCAGGTCATCTCCCGGTCTCGTCAGGCTCGTGCGCTATTCAACTCTCTTTCGCTTCATGAGCTCGGACGGTCGACAGCCCCAATGCACACATCCGCCGGGCACGGTGGTAAGACACTCCGGCGCTGGGTCGTGGGCCTGTAGCTCAGTTGGTTAGAGCGCGCGCCTGATAAGCGCGAGGTGGGTGGTTCGAGTCCACTCAGGCCCACCATACCTCCGCCAACGCCAGCGCGCCGGTCCGATCTCCCCTAAAGGGGATATAGCTCAATTGGGAGAGCGCCGGCTTTGCAAGCCGGAGGTTACGGGTTCGATCCCCGTTATCTCCACCAACCGGAAGAGAGTGCGAGGTTTCCCTGCCCCCTCGAGGCCGCGTTCGCGCGGGTCCCTCTGGAAGCGGGCGGCGGGTGCCTCACCGAGAGCGTTGCCGGGCCGGATCTTCGGATCCTGTTCGGCGCGCGGGCGGAAGCCCGCGACGGTTCTTTGACAACCACATACGGAAGAGATGGGTAAGCGCCGAGCGAGCACCGAAAGGTTCGGTCAAGCTACTAAGGGCGCATGGTGGATGCCTTGGCACGAGAAGGCGATGAAGGACGCGGTAAGCTGCGATAAGCCTCGGGGAGCGGCAAACACGCTTTGATCCGGGGATTTCCGAATGGGGCAACCCGGCGGGAGTCCGTCCCGTCGCCACCCGCTGAATACATAGGCGGGATGGGGCCAACGGGGGGAACTGAAACATCTCATTACCCCTAGGAAGAGAAAGCAAACGCGATTCCCCTAGTAGCGGCGAGCGAACGGGGAACAGCCTAAACCGGTCGATACGTGACAGCGCGCGTGCGTTGTATCGACGGTGTTGCGGGATCCAGGTGGCCTCAACGCGAACGAGGCCGGCGAGTCAAAAACCAATCTCCTAGCCGAAAGATCTGGGATGGTCTGCCACAGAAGGTGAAAGCCCTGTAGGCAAAAGGCGGTTGGCTTGCTTCTGAGGTCCCAAGTACCGCGGGACACGAGAAATCCTGTGGGAATCCGGGAGGACCACCTTCCAAGGCTAAATACTCTCTCGTGACCGATAGCGAACCAGTACCGTGAGGGAAAGGTGAAAAGGACCCCAGGCGGGGAGTGAAATAGAACCTGAAACCATGTGCCTACAAGCGGTCGGAGGCTTAATGCGGGACTTCGGTTCCGCAAGCGGCTGTCGGCGTGCCTTTTGCATAATGATCCGGCGAGTTGCTCGTCTGCAGCAAGGTTAAGGGTTCTCAGACCCGGAGCCGTAGCGAAAGCGAGTCCGAAATGGGCGGCGAGTTGCAGGCGGCAGACCCGAAGCCGAGTGATCTACCCATGGCCAGGATGAAGCGGATGTCACAGTCCGTGGAGGTCCGAACCGGTTAACGTTTAAAAGTTATCGGATGAGCTGTGGGTGGGGGTGAAAGGCCAATCAAACTCGGTGATAGCTGGTTCTCCCCGAAATATTTTTAGGAATAGCCTCGAGTAATAAGTGACGGAGGTAGAGCACTGATTGGGCTAGGGTCCCTACCAGGATACCAAACCCATTCAAACTCCGAATGCCGTCACTGGTATCTCGGGAGACAGCCTGCGAGGGATAAGCTTCGCGGACGAGAGGGGAACAACCCAGACCATCAGCTAAGGGCCCTGAGTGTGGACTAAGTGTATAAGGATGTGAGATCTCACAGACAGCCAGGATGTTGGCTTAGAAGCAGCCATCATTTAAAGAGTGCGTAACAGCTCACTGGTCAAGGGATCTTGCGCCGATAATGTGCGGGACTCAAGTCCACCCCCGAAGCTATGGATTCGCGCCGCAAGGCGCGTCTGGTAGGGGAGCGTTCTGCTGTAGGATGAAGCTCAACCGACGAGGTTGGGTCGACGACGCAGAAGTGATAATGCCGGAACGAGTAGCGAGAAAACGGGTGAGAAACCCGTTCACCGAAAGCCCAAGGTTTCCTGAGGAAGGTTAATCCGCTCAGGGTTAGTCGGACCCTTAGCCGTGGCCGAAAGGCGTAGGCGATGGAAAGCAGGCGAATATTCCTGCACCAGTTGGGGGACGATCAAGACGCGAAGGGGTGACGCAGGAGTGAAAGGCCAGCCGCCCGTTGGTCGTGGCGGTCCAAGCGAGTAGGAGGATCCCCCAGGCAAATCCGGGGGGTCACGACTCCGAGACGCGAGTGCGAGTCCTATGGACGCAAAGTGGCCCTAATCCAACTGCCGAGAAAAGCCTCGTAGCGAGTCCTTTGACTGTCCGTACCGGAAACCGACACAGGTAGGCGGGGAGAGAATCCCAAGGTGCTCGAGTGAGTCTTGCTGAAGGAACTCGGCAAAATAGCCCCGTAACTTCGGAATAAGGGGTGCCGCAAGTACCCAAGTGACTACGCGTCCGGAGGGGAAAGCGGTCGCAGTGAAAGGGCTCAAGCGACTGTTTACCAAAAACACATGTCTCTGCTAAGCCGAAAGGCGACGTATAGGGACTGACACCTGCCCGGTGCCGGAAGGTTAAAGGGCGGGGTTAGCCGCAAGGCGAAGCTCCAAACTGAAGCCCCGGTAAACGGCGGCCGTAACTATAACGGTCCTAAGGTAGCGAAATTCCTTGTCGGGTAAGTTCCGACCTGCACGAATGGTGTAACGACATGAGCGCTGTCTCCAGCAAGAGCTCGGCGAAACTGAAGCAGCGGTGAAGATACCGCTTACCCACATCTGGACAGAAAGACCCCGTGCACCTTTACTGCATCCTGATATTGGGTCCTGACCTCTCATGTGTAGGATAGGTGGGAGGCGATGAAGCGGGGGCGCTAGCCTCCGTGGAGCCAACCTTGAAATACCACCCTTGAGATGTTGAGATTCTAACCCCGAGCCGTCAGCCGGCCGTGGGACAGTGTCAGGTGGGCAGTTTAACTGGGGCGGTTGCCTCCTAAAAGGTAACGGAGGCGTGCAAAGGTTCCCTCAGCGCGGTCGGTAATCGCGCGTGGAGTGCAATGGCATAAGGGAGCTTAACTGCGAGACAGACAAGTCAAGCAGATGCGAAAGCAGGCCATAGTGATCCGGCGGTTCCGCGTGGAAGGGCCGTCGCTTAACGGATAAAAGGTACGCCGGGGATAACAGGCTGATCTCGCCCGAGAGTTCACATCGACGGCGGGGTTTGGCACCTCGATGTCGGCTCATCGCATCCTGGGGCTGGAGAAGGTCCCAAGGGTTCGGCTGTTCGCCGATTAAAGCGGTACGTGAGCTGGGTTCAGAACGTCGTGAGACAGTTCGGTCCCTATCCGATGTGGGCGAAGGAGATTTGAGGGGAGCTGTCCCTAGTACGAGAGGACCGGGACGGACGAACCTCTAGTGTACCTGTTGTCCTGCCCAGGGCAGCGCAGGGTAGCTATGTTCGGCAGTGATAAGCGCTGAAAGCATATAAGTGCGAAACACACCCCAAGATTAGATCTCCCGTGGCACAAGCCACCTAAAGGCACCTCGGAGATAACGAGGTCGATAGGCCGGAGGTGTAAGGAGAGTGATCTCTTCAGCCGACCGGTACTAATCAGCCGTGAGGCTTGACCGATTCTTGGTGCTCGCGCGTCGCCCCCATCTCTTCCTGTGGTTGTCGAGGTTTGCGCTGAGTGCGTTCCAAGGCCAACGCTTCTGCTGGGTGTGCGGTTCGCCCCCTCATCCGGCGCGGTTCTTGACGTTCAGCGCAATTATTTGGAGGCGCGATTTCCCGGCGGTTTTGGCGGAGGGGCCACACCTCTTCCCATTCCGAACAGAGAAGTTAAGCCCTCCAGCGCCGATGGTACTGCAGCTGCAAGGCTGTGGGAGAGTAGGTCGCCGCCGGGGTAATACGAACGGGGCCGGAACGCAAGTTCCGGCCCCGATTCTTTTTGGGGGCGCTCAGAGGCGGACCCCCAGGCTGATCCCGATGACGAGGTTCACGGTGTCGGTGAGGTTGCTGTTGAGGGGCAGGCGGAGGTGGGCGCCGGGGCGCACACGGCCGGTCCCGATGTCGATGGCGGCGGAGATCTGGTGGTGCAGGGTCTGGTCTCCGAAGACCCCCTCCTCGGTGAGCAGGACGCGCCCGCTCCAGCCCCCGGCCACACGCAGCATGGGGCTCTCGTAGCCGGCCCAGCCGCCGAAGAGGGTGAAGAACTCGGCGTCTCCGCCCTCCTCCGGGATCCACAGTGAGCCGCCCAGGCGGCCCCGCGCCCGGAACCCCGTGGGGGCCTCGTAGCGGTAGTTGAAGGCCGCGGTCACGGGGATCATCTGCGGCCAGAAATCTTCCCAGCGATCGACATCCGAGAAGATGCCCGAGAGCGAGGCGACGACGTCGTCGTCCTCCGAGGCGGCGAGCGGTGGCCGGACGCCGAACTCACCGAATGGCCCGGTTCCCGTGGCGCCGTACTCGATGCCGACGTAGGGATTCCCGATGGTGCTGGCGCTGAAGTCACCCTCCTCGTAGTGCGCCCACGGCAATTCGAGGACGATGTGGGTCTGCGGGGCGACGCCCAAGCGCGCCCCCAGCAACCAGGTCGTCGTGAGGAAGTCGGGCTGGTCGTCGCCCTCGAATGAAGGCTTGAGCACCTCCAGCAGCAGCGTGCGGTCGTTCCCGCGGTCGAGGTACGGGGACTGGGCGGACGCGGGAGCGGCCAGTGCGAGGGTCAGGCAGAGAGCGACGGCGAAGGCGAGTCCGGCGGCCCAGCGCGAATGAGCTTCCATCTCCGTCCTCCTCGATAGGTTGGCTGTGGGGTCCGCCTGAGACGCGCGGCGGCACCGCTCCGCCATGGCGGCGGGTCTGCCGCGCGAGGCGGGGCGAGTGTAGGGGCGGGGGCCCGGGGGCGCAAGCGCGAGCGGGGCGCGGATGGGCCGCACCCGCGGGCTATCGAGCGGTCGCGGGGAGGACCGCCAGCTTGCGCGTCTGCTCGTGCGTGCCGGCGCGCAGCCTGGCGATGTAGAGGCCGGGCGCTACCGGCGCGCCGTCGTCGTCGCGCAGGGTCCACACCAGGCGCCCGGGCCCGGCGGCGAGCCGGCCGGAGAACGGACGGGCGATACGGCGGCCGCTGACCGAGAAGATCTCCAGGGTGACGGGCCCCGTGGCCAGCTCGGGCGGCACGTGCACCGCGAAGGCGACCGGGCTTCCCGCGGGGTTGGGCCAGGGCGCGCCCAGGGCCAGGGCCGGGACGGGGAGCGAGCCGGTCGGCACTTCCACCGCGTCGGCTTCGTCCACGAGCAAGATCTGGTTGGCGGCCAGGCCGGTGAGGACACTGCGCTTGCGCGACGGCCAGTCGACTAGCAGGGAGTCGATGCCGGCCCCGCCGGGCCCGAGGCCGAATTCGGCGCGCAGGCTGTTCTGCGAGCCAAAGCCCTGACCGGCGTAGGCGTGGCGCGTCCGGCGCAGTCCGCCGGCCGTCACCGTGATGACCGAACCGATGCCGTCGCGGTTGCTGGCGCGCCCGCGCAGGTCCACTTGCAACCAGGACCGCGGCGGGGCGTCGACGCGGTACAGCGCATCGGCTGTCTCGGTGCTGACGAACAGATCCGGGTCGCCGTCGCGGTCGTAGTCGCCCCACGCCGCGGCGCGTGAGCGGGCGCTGAGCCCGCCGGCCCCGGTCACCGAGAAGGCCGCCCCGGTGACGTTGTCGAACAGCTGGTTCGGCGCGTTGAAATTGGCGGCGTAGAGATCGAGGTCGCCATCGAGATCGTGGTCGGCGAAGACCGCCGCCGTGCTCTGGAAGGTGGTCGCCGTGCCGCTCGCCTCGCCGACCTCCTGGAAGGTGCCGTCACCCAGGTTCCGGTAGAGCAGGTTCGGGCCCTCCGCGGCCGCCACGGCAAGGTCCGGCCAGCCGTCGGCGTCGAAGTCGCCCCAGTCGGCGGCGAAGACCCCGAAGCCCAGATCCACGCCGGCGGCGGCGCCGACGTCGATGAACAGGCTGCCGTAATTGCGCATCAGCTTGCTGGCCCCGCCGTTGACCCCGAGGAAGACGTCGTCGTCGCCGTCGCGGTCGTAGTCGGCCCATACCGACGTGATGACGCCGCTCGCCCCTCCCAGCCCGCGTGCCAGGGTGGCGTCGGTGAAGGTGCCGTCGCCGTCGTTGAGCCACAGCTTGCAGGTCCCGCCCGAGAGGTTGGCGACGAACAGGTCGAGCCGGCCGTCGCGATCGGCGTCCACCCAGTTGGCCGTGCGCCCCGAGGCGGCGTCGGTGATCCCGGCGGCCGCGGTGGCGTTGACGAAGGACGGCGTGCCGGTCTCGGTGAGCCGGTTGCGGAACAGGGCGTCGTCGTTGCCCACGGTGGCGACGTAGAGGTCCTGGTCCCCGTCGTTGTCGTAGTCGCCGAAGCAGGCGCCCTCGGAAGAGGTGGAGAGCGCGACGCCGTAGAGGGCGGCGCGGTTGGCGAACGTGCCGTTGCGGTTGTTCTGGAAGAGGGCGTTGGCCGCGCCGATGTTGCACACGTAGAGGTCGAGCCAGCCGTCGGCGTCGAAATCGGCCCACGCCGCGCCACGGCCGCTGGCGTTGTCGGTCCCGAGGGCGGCGGCCGACACGTCCGTCAGCGCCACCGAGCTGGCCGTGCCGGGGAAGACGCGCAGGTTGTAGGAGCCGTAGACGCCCAGGTCGGCGGCGTGGGTGGCGCGGAGGAAGAAGCGTCCGGTGATGGGCGCGGTGAAGAAGATGCGCGAGGAGGCGTCGCCGGCCGAGCGGTTGTCGTTCACCGAGAGCTGGGTGCCCAGCGAGTCGAAGACCGTCAGGAAGGTGTTGGCGTCCGAGTACAGGTCGCTCGTCTCGAGGCTCAGTCTCTGACCGGCGGCGGCCGGGAACCAGACGTAGTCGGCGTCGCCCGCCGGGTAGAAGGTGCGGGCCTGCGGCGACCCGTCGGCCGGGATGTAGCGCGCCTGCGCGGGCGTGCCGTCGGCCTCGGCGCCGTCGGGGCGGAACTCGACGCGCAGGGCGTCGAAGGTGGCGGTCATCTCCGCCTCGCGCCCGTGCGAGAAGCCGGGCCGGAACCAGCCGTCCCAGAAGTCCTCCAGGGAGACCGAGAGGACGGCGGGCTGCGGCAGGTAGTAGCGCGTCACCTCCCACACGTCCTCGTCGGTGCGGTCGACCAGCGGGTCGTCGTCGGCCCCCGGCGAGTCGTCGGCGGTACCCGGGTCGTCCACGATGTCCCACAGCAGCGCCTGCACGGCGACCTCGGAGGCCGCGCCGACGGCGCCGCGGCTCGGGCCCTCGAACTCGTAGGAGAAGTCCAGGTTGCCGGCGCCCGGCGCGCCCGTGGTGTTGACGTAGTAGGTCCAGCCCGGAGTGGGGACGCCGAGGCGGCGGCGCGCGGAACTGGCGAAGTAGGTGGCGTAGCCCTCCGACCAGGCCAGGCGGATGTCCTGGTTGTTGTCGCCGATGTAGTGGACGCCGCCGGGGCTGTCGTCGGAGGAGAAGTTGGCCGCCGCGAAATGCCCCTGCTCGTGGGCGACGACGGTGTCGTCGTACCCCTCGCCGCCGAGCAGGTGGATGGAGTTGTCCGTCGCCTGGTAGTAGGTGCCGTCACCGCTCGCCGAGTTCCAGTAGACGACGATGGCCGCCGCCGGCCACGAGTCGTTGAGCAGCTGGAGGAAGTCGAGGCCGTTGAGCGTGACGTCGAAGAGGTTGAACGCCTCGCCGCCGGAGCCGGGCAGCGCGGTGAGATCCCCGAAGTCCTGGTTGGCGGCCGGGCTGTGACCGGGCACGGCCGCGGAGGTCACCGCGTAGAGCTGGGGGTTGCCGACGCTCGAGCGCACGCTGGCGTAGAGGCCGGGGCTGGCGGTGCTCGACGTGAGGAACCGCACCCGCACGCCGCGCACCTGCGAGTCCGTGACCGGAACGTCGTAGGAGCCGTCGAGCGCCGTCGCGCCGGTGGCCAGCACGGCGCTGGTCGCGTCGTCGAGCACCTGCACGTCCACGCGGCGGGCGGGGCGGTCGATCTCGACGCCGGTGAAGCCGGTCAGGCCCTGCTCGCGGTCGCGGTAGAAGAAGCGGCCGCTGGCGTTCCAGTCGGCGAGCGCCGGAGGGGCGAGCAGCAGCGCGCCCAGGAGCGCGGCTGCGGCGAGGCGGGCGCGCTTCCTCATCGCCCGGTCCCGGCCGCGGCGGGGGCCGCTTCGTACTCGATGGCTTTGCCGCCGCGCCCGTCGGGCACGACGCGGGCCCGCTCGGCGCGCGGGTCGGGGCCGAGCCCCAGGCCCACGCCGCGCCGCCAGACCCTGCCGTCGGCGGCGGTGATCTCCACGACCACGTGCAGCGCGTGGCGCCCGCGGGCGGGCACGCGAACCGAGAACGTGAACTCATTCGGTTCGTCCCGGTGCGCGAAACGGCGCTCGGCGCGCCGGCCGGCGATCCAGGCCACCTCGGGGGCCGGCTGCGCCAGGATGCGGATCTCGTCGGCGCTCACGCGCGGGATGGCGGTGAGCCGGAAGCGCGCCACTCGCCCGGGCTTCAGCGCGTCGAGTGCTTCGAGCCTCACGTCGAGGGGCGGCTGCGGCTTGATGAGGCAGCGCGGGGCGGCAGCAGGGGAGACGCGGGCCGGAACCGCGGCGGCCGCCGACCGCGGCGGCGGTACGGGGGCAGCGGCGCGGTCGGCGCCGGAGGCCGGCGGCGAAACCAGAGCCAGGGCGCAGGCGAGAGCGGCGAAAAGGGCGCGGGGGAGTCGAGAGGCCGGGTCAGAGCGCGGATGTAGACGCCGGAGGCTGAGTCGCACGTCGTGATTATAGCAAGGGTCGGCTCGGCCCGGGTTGCCGGGGTATGTCCGCTCGGGTACGGTGCGGGAGACGGTCTGTCCCGCGGCGGGCAGGTGACGGCCTGGCCCGGGCCCGCCGCGGGGAGCGCGCCGCGAGCCCCGGCACAACTGTTTGGATCCATGCGGTTTAGTCCGACCTGACCACCTGGCCGTTCGACGGCTCGGTGGCACGGGGGATGCAACCCTCGGGGCATGGGTCCGAGGGCGGGTCGGAGGATCGGGCGAGCCATGAGCCGGCATCTGCGTGTTGACCGAAGGAGGGTGGCCGCACGCCGCCGGCGGGAGGTCGGTTGCGTGGCGCTGCTGATGGCCATCTGCCTGGCCGGCGCCGCGGGCCCGGCGCTCGCGCAGCCGGGTGCCCCCGGACGCGGGGGCCCGGTGGGGCGCGGTGAATCCGCCTCCCGCCCCGCGCTCGACCGCACCGAGCGCCTCCTGCAGCGGGCCGAGCGGGTCGTCGCCGAGACCGGCAACGAGCTCGGGCGCCAGTATCTCGACCAGGCGAGGCAGCTCCAGACGCGGGCCGGGAATGCCCACGAGGCGGGTCTCTACGCCGAAGCCTTCCGGCTCACCCAGTTGGCGCGGCGGCGCGCCCAGGCGGCGATGGCCGCCGCATCGCCTGGGGCCGGCCCGGATTCTCTCTCCGGCGCGCTGCGGCGCACCGGCGTCCTGCTCGACCGTATCGAACCGGCCGTGCGCGAATGCCGCGGCGCGGCGGCCGAGCGGGATTTCGCCGAGGCCCGTAAGGAGGAGACCCGGGCCCGGCGCTCGATGCTCGACGGCGAGCCGAACGCGGCGGTCGCGCACCTCGCCCGGGCCCGCGAGCGCGCCTTCGCCGCGCTGGCCGCGGCCGAAGCGGGCTGCGGCGGCGAACCCGGTCGGGCCCGCCGCACGGTCGAGCGCACGGGCGATCTGCTCGGGGAGTCGGCGTGGCTCCAGCGGCCGGGCGGCGCGTCGGCGCGCCACTTCCGCCGGGCCCTCGATCTGCATCGCGACGCGACCGCAGCTCTCGTCTCCGGCCGCTATCCCGAGGCCGCACGCCTGTCGGCACGAGCCAGGGTACAGCTGGTGATCGCCCTGGAGAGCGCCGATCGGCCGCTGGCGCGCGAGGCGGTCGGCGACGCCGTGCGGCGCTCGCGGGAGCGGCTCGCGGCCGCGGAGGGGGCCACGCTCGGCGATGCCCGCCCCCCCCTGGTGGAGGCCCGTGACCGGCAGCGCCGCGCCGAAGCCTTATTCGACCAGGGCCGGCTGGCCGCTGCGCTGGCCGAGGTCAGCGCGGTCACCGGCCTCCTCGATCGGCTGGGGATCTAGGAACCGGTCTCCTGCTTGACCCCCTCGGACCCCGCTTCTAGACTCCAGACGCCTGGGCGCGACGGCGCCCGGAATCCTCTCTCAAGGAGACAGGGATGGCGGTGCGCACGCGCTGGGTATTCGCGCTCCTCACGGTTTTCGTCCTCTCCGGCGTCGGTCTCGTCGCGCTCGGCATCTGGCTCTCGGGCAAGCACGTCGAGTTGAAGGCGGGCAGCACGCTGGTGCTCGATCTCTCCGAGGACATCCTCGAGGACCGGCCGGCCGACTCGCGCACCCAGTTCTTCTACGAGGACCATCCCACGCTGTGGGAGACGGTGTCCGCGGTCCGCCACGCCGCCGCCGACGACCGTATCGAGGCGGTGCTCGTCAAGGACCGCGGCATCGACTGGGGCTGGGGCAAGCTCGAGGAGCTGCGCCTGGCGCTGGCCACGTGCCAGGACTCCGGCAAGCGGGTCATCACCTGGATGGAAGGCGGGGACGAGCGCGACTACTATCTCGCCTCGGTCGGCGACGACGTCTTCCTCCCGCCCAGCACCTTCCTGATGGTGGACGGTTTCGCGCTGTACGCGTCCTTCCTCAAGGGCACCCTCGACGCGCTCGGCGTGCAGGCGGATCTCGAGCACGTCGGCGAGTACAAGGACGCCGGCGAGCCGCTGACCCGCAAGAACATGAGCGAGCCGTCGCGCGAGGCGCTGTCGGCCGTGCTCGACGACGAGTACGGGAACTTCCTCGCCACCGTCGGCGAGGCGCGTGGCTGGACGGCCGAGGAGACGCGCCGGAAGGTGGACGAGGGGCCGTATCTCTCCGAGGAGGCTCTGAGCGCCGGCTTGGTGGACAGCCTGCTCTACGAGGCGGACCTCGACGACATCCTGCCGCAGGGCGAAGACGGTCCGCGCATCGAGCTCGACGACTACCTCGACCACGTCCACTTCGGCACGCCGACCAGCCCGCGCATCGGCCTGGTCTTCGCCAGCGGCACCATCATGCCGGGCAAGAGCGGCTTCGATCCGGTGTGGGGCCGCACTCTCGGCCACGAGACTCTGGCCAAGGCCCTGAAGGACGCCCGCGAGGACGACAAGGTCAAGGCCATCGTGTTGCGCGTCGACAGCCCGGGCGGCGACACCTACGCCTCCAACGTCATGTGGCGGGAGGTCAAGAAGACCGCCGCGGTCAAGCCGGTCATCGCGTCGTTCTCCGACGTCGCCGCCTCCGGCGGCTACTACCTCGCCATGGGAGCCGACAGTCTGGTCGCTCAGCCGGGGACGCTGACCGGCTCGATCGGCGTGCTGGGGGGCAAGTTCAACCTGTCCGGCCTGTACAAGAAGATCGGCATGACGGTGGAGGTGATCGCGCGCGGGCAGAACGCGGAGTTCTTCTCGCCGCTGCGCAACTTCACGCCGGCCGAGCGCGAGAAGTACCTGGCCCAGCTGTGGGAGGACTACCGGTTGTTCGTCGGCATCGTGGCCGAGAACCGGCGGCAGCCCGAGGAGGAGGTCGAGCAGCTGGCGCGGGGGCGCGTGTGGACGGGCGGGCAGGCCTTCGAGCGCGGCCTCGTGGACACGCTCGGCGGTTTCGACACGGCCATCACCCTGGCGCGCGCGCGCGCCGGCATCGCCGCCGACCAGGAGGTCCGCTACGTGGTCTACCCCAAGGTGCAGCGGAGCTTCTTCAACCGGGTCCTGAACCAGGTGCTCAACGAGCCCGACGTCCGCGGGACGGCACTGCGGCTGCCCGGGGTGGAGGTGTTGCGCTCGGTGGTGCGCTTGGCCGGGCGGCCGAGCCTCGCCTGGATGCCCTGGGAGATCGAGATCCGCTGAAGCCGGGCCCCCGGCCCGGGACGCTTCCCTACCGCTTGTCACCCGCCGTGCGGCTCTCTCCGCTCCGTCACCGGGGCTGGAAGGCGACCCGCAGGTAGGCGACCACGTCGCGGATCTGCTGCGGTTTGAGCAGGTCCTTCCACGCCACCATGCCGGACTTGGGGAAACCGACGGCGATCGCGCGGTGGAGCTGCGAGTCGCTGCGGCCGCGCCAGAACCGGGCCGTGGCGAAGCTGCGCGCCGGCGGAGCGGTGGCCGTGACCTTGACGCCGCCGGCGCCGTCCTTGCGGTGGCAGTGGACGCAGTTGGCCTCGTAGACGATCCGGCCGCGGGCGGGATTGCCCGCACCCTCCTGCGCGGCGACGGGGGCGGGCGCCGGCGCCGTCGCGGCCAGCCACAGCGCGGCCGCGAGGCACGCGGGAGCGAGGGCGGCGGACGTTGCGGCGATGGCAGCTCGTGCGGTCATGGCGGGCTCAGGGCTCTGGGCGGGGCTCCCCACCCGCGGCGGGCGGACGCCACGAATCTACTCCCCTCGGCGGGGCGCCCGCAACGCGGTCCGGAGGCGCCCCGCCCCGCCCGGTTTCGCGCTGGAAGAGCCGGCGCAGGAGCGGCGGCGTGGCGAAGGTCGTGACCAGCACCACGGCGACCAGCGCCCCGAACAGCGAAGCGTCGAGTGCCCCGGTGCCGAGCCCGACGCCGGCGAAGATCAGGCCGACCTCGCCTCGCGGCACCATCCCGGCGCCGACCGCGAGGCGGTTCACGCGCCCCGCCACGAACCCGGCCGCGAGCTTGCCGAGGACCGCCACGACCACCAGCCCGGCCGCCAGTGCCAGGGTGGGGAAGTTCTCGGCGCGCAGCGGCGAGAGGCGGCCGAGGTCGACCGCGGCGCCGACGCTGACGAAGAAGACCGGCGTGAACACGTCGGCCACGGGGCGGATCTGCTCCTCGATCTCCGGGCCGCGGTGCGTGCGCGCCAGGAGCAGCCCGGCCGCCAGCGCGCCGATCAACGGCGCCGAGCCCGAGAAGTCGGCGAGCGCGCCGAGCGCCAGGGCGAAGGCCAGCGAGTAGACGATCAGGGAGCCGCGGGCCCGCATGCGGCCCACCAGCGCGACCAGCGCCGGCGCCAGCCAGCGGCCCGCCAGGAGCGCCAGGGCGAGGAACCCGAAGGCGGCGATCAGGCTCCACGCGACGACCCCGGCCGAGACGCGGCCCGCCTCCCCGATGCGCTCGACGAGCGAGAGGATCACGATGCCGAGGATGTCGTCGACCACCGCCGCGCCCAGGATGATGTTGGCCTCGGGCGTGGAGAGCCGGCCGAGGTCGGCCAGCACCCGGGCGGTGATGCCGACCGAGGTGGCGGTGAGGGTGGCGCCCACGATGACCGGCGCCAGGCCCTCCAGCCCGAGGGCGGCGGCGAAGAGATGTCCGCCGAGGTAGGGCAGGACCACGCCGGCCAGGGCGACCCGGAGCGCCGGCTGGCCGGCGCGCAAGAGCTGGTCGAGATCGGTCTCGAGGCCGATCTCGAAGAGCAGCAGGAGGACGCCGAACTCGGCCAGCAAGTGGAGGAAGGCGTGATCGGGCACCAGCCCCAGCGCGTGCGGCCCGAGGATCAGGCCGGCGACCAGCTCGCCCAGCACGGCGGGCTGACCGAGCCGGGCCGCCAGCTCGCCCAGCAGCTTCGCCCCCAGGAGGATCGACAGCAGGGCCACGAGAAAGCCGACGAAGCTGAGGCTGTGCGGTTCGGCCGCCAGCGCGATGGGCACGGACCAGGCCTCCGGGTGAGAGGGGAACGGGGTGGACGCCGGCCCGCGGGACCGGCCGCCGCTCGGGACAGGCGTCCGTTATACCGCCGGGGCGGCGCCGGCGACAATCGCGCCGGGGGCCCGTCTGGGGTCGGAGCAGGACAGCTTGACCCGTTGTAAAATCGCGTGATAGCGTGGGGTGCTGCTTCCGCAAGCCCCACGCGATCCGGGTTCTGATACCACTACTGGAGGTGCCTGTTGAAGGAGTACACCACCTCGCAGATACGCAACCTCGCCCTGGTCTCCCACGGCGGCGCGGGCAAGACGTCCCTGGCCGAGGCCATGCTGTTCCTCGCCGGCGCTACCCAGCGCCTCGGCCGCGTCGACGACGGCAGTTCCTGCCTCGATCATCAGGAGGAGGAAGTCCGGCGCAAGCTCACCATCTCCCTCGGCATCGGCCAGGTCGAGTGGAAGGGCGCCAAGCTCAACCTGCTCGACACACCCGGTTACGCGGACTTCGTCAGCGAGGTGGTCTCGGCCCTGTCGGCGGCCGACGCCGTGCTGCTCCTCGTGCGCGGCGCGGCCGGCGTCGAGGTGGGCACCGAGATCGTCTGGGAGCGCGTCAAGGAGAAGAAGGTCCCCGTGCTCCTGTGCGTCAATCAGATGGACAAGGAGCACGCCGACTTCGACAAGGCGGTGGCCTCGGTGCGCGACCGGCTCGGCGTGCGCGTCGTGCCGGTGCAGATCCCCATCGGCCAGGCCGAGGGCTTCACCGGCGTGGTCGACCTGCTGCGCATGAAGGCCTATGTGACCACGGGCCGCGGGCAGGAGGCGAAGACGGCGGAGAAGGAGATCCCCGCCGAGCTGGCCGAGCGGGCCCGGACGGCGCGCGACCTGCTCGTCGAGGAAGCGGCTTCCGGCGACGAGGCCCTCATGGAGAAGTTCTTCGCCGGCGAGACGCTCACCCTCGATGAGGTCGTGCACGGCCTGGAGAGGGGCGTGGCCAGCGGTGCCCTGGTGCCGGCCTTCGCCGTCTCGAGCACGGCGCAGATCGGCGTGCGCGAGCTGCTCGACGACCTGGTCGGCCTGGTGCCGCCGCCCAACGAGCACCCGCCGGTGATCGGGCGGGTGCCCGGCGGCGAATCGATCGTCGAGGTCGCCCCCGACGCGTCGGCGCCGTTCGTCGCTCAGATCTTCAAGACGGTCAGCGAGGCGCACGTCGGCGACTTCTCGCTGCTGCGCGTCTACGCCGGCCGCCTGCAGGCCGGCAAGGAGGTGCAGAACTTCACGCGCAACCAGGCGGAGAAGCTCGGCAGCCTCTATTTCCTGGTCGGCAAGGAGCGCGTCGAGGCCAAGACGGTCGAGGCCGGTGACATCGTGGCGGCGGTCAAGCTCAAAGACTCGCACACCGGCGACACGCTGGCCGACCGGGCGCGCCCGGTGCTGCTGCCCGAACTGCGCTTCCCCGAGCCGGTCATGGCCGAGGCCATCCGCCCCAAATCGAAGGGCGACGAGGACAAGCTGGGCACGGCGCTGGCGCGCGTCCACGAGGAGGACCCGACCTTCCGCTCCGAGGTGGACGGCGTCATGCACCAGACGCTGGTGCGCGGCCAGGGCGAACTGCACCTCGACGTGACCCTGGAGAAGATCAAGCGGCGCTTCCACGTGGATGTCGAGATGGCCAAGCCCAAGGTGCCCTACCGCGAGACCGTCAAGGCCAAGGCCCAGGGCGAGTACCGGCACAAGAAGCAGACCGGCGGCCGCGGCCAGTTCGGCGAGGTGCACCTGCGCCTCGAGCCGGTGAAGCGGGGCGAGGGCTTCAAGTTCCTCGACGAGGTCAAGGGCGGCGTGGTTCCCAACCAGTACATCCCGGCGGTGGAGAAGGGGATCGTGGAGGCCATGACGCAGGGCGTGCTCGCCGGCTATCCGGTGGTGGACGTGCAGGCGGCGCTCTTCTTCGGCAAGTACCACGACGTCGATTCCTCGGAGATGGCCTTCAAGATCGCCTCCATCCAATGCTTCAAGGAAGTGGCCGAGAAGGCGCAGCCGATCCTGCTCGAGCCCATCGACGAGATTGAGGTGCGCGTGCCCGAGGAATTCATGGGCGACGTCATGGGCGACGTTTCGTCGCGCCGCGGCAAGATCCTGGGGATGAACAGCGACGGGCACTACCAGGTGGTCAAGGCGCTGGTGCCCGCGGCGGAGCTCTACAAGTACTCCACGCACCTGCGGTCCTTGACCCAGGGACGCGGGCGCCACCAGCAGCGCTTCTCCCACTACGAGGAAGTGCCCCGCGAGCAGGCGGAGCGCATCATCGCGGCGGCGAAGGCGGAGAAGGAAGCCGCGGCGAAAGCCTGATTCCGGGGAGAGATCATGTCCGGCCATTCCAAATGGGCGACCATCAAGCGCAAGAAGGGCGCCAAGGACCAGCAGCGGGGTAAGCTCTTCTCGAAGCTGATCAAGGAGATCGCCATCGCCGCCCGCCA
>CAYLSO010000109.1:0-7477 GCA_964386525.1 uncultured bacterium | reverse complement strand
GCGCTGGAGCGGCGGGGCACGCCGGCCCGCGCCGTGGTGGGGGAAGTGATCGAAGGGCCGCCGGGACGCATGCTCGTGGTCCCTTAAGGAGGAGAGATGCCGAGACTGCACGGATTCACGCGGGTTCTGGCCGCCTTGATCCTCGGCGCAGGCCTGGCGCTGGCCGGCGCCGAGGCCGCCGGGGCTCCCGCCAAACCGGGCCAGCCCGCCGGCGTCCCCAAGCCGTACACGGGGCGCATGGTGCAGATGCCCAGCGGCGAAGAGACGATCGACGCCTACCTCGCCGTCCCGCCCAAGCCGGCGCGCGGCGCCCTCGTGATCGTGCACGAGTGGTGGGGACTCAACGACTGGGCGAAGAAGGTGGCCAACCGCTACGCCGCGCAGGGCTACGCGGCGATCGCGCCGGATCTCTACCGCGGCAAGGTGGCGACCGAGGCGGACCTGGCGCACGAGCTTTCGCGCGGCCTGCCGCAGGAACGCGCGGTGCGCGACATCCGGGCCGCGCGGGCCTATCTCGATACCCTGAGGGAGGGCGCGGGCCGCCGGGCCGGCGTCATCGGCTTCTGCATGGGCGGCGGGCTGGCCCTGCGCGCCGCGCTCGACAGCGCCGACTTCCGCGCCACCGTGGTCTGCTACGGCAGCGTGATCAGCGACCCGGCGCAGCTGGCGACCGTCACCGGACCGGTGCTCGGAATCTTCGGCGGCGACGACCGCGGCATCGGCCTCGACCAGACGCAGGGCCTGGAGAAGGGCCTGCGCGCAGCCGGCAACACGGGTGCGGTGCGCGTCTACAAGGGCGTCGGCCACGCCTTCCTCAACGAGGAGCGGCCCGGCTACAAGCCGGACACGGCCCGCACAGCTTGGGACGAGATCGACGGGTTCTTGGCGAAGAACGTGGCGGGGAAGTAGGCGGGCCTCGAACCCTAGCCCAGCTCCGGGTGCGGCAGCAGCGGCGGCCGCTCGCCCACGAACATCACCTCCGCCTCCAGCTCGACGCCGAAGGCGCGCCGCACGCGCGCGCGCAGGACCTCGACCAGGGTCAGCACCTCCTGGGCCGTGGCGCGTCCGGCGTTGACGACGATGTTGGCGTGCTTGGGGAAGACCAGGGCGTCGCCGACCCGCAGGCCGCGGCAGTCCAGCTGATCGAGGAGTTTGCCGGCGGGCACGCGGTGGCCGCCGGGGCTCTGAGGCGGCAGGTTCTTGAAGTAGGACCCGGCGGTCGGCTCGGTGCGCCAGTCGGGGTGCTTGGCGCGGCGGTCTTCGAGGCGCGTGTCGATCTCGGCCTGGATGGCCTCGCGCGGGGCGGCGGTGACGCGCAGACGCGCCGCCAGGATGACCTGCGGGTCGCGCTTGAGCCGCGAGTCGCGGTACTCGAACTCGAAGAACGCCGCCGGCACGGTGCGCCGGCCGCCGCCGTCCAGCCCGCAGATCTCGGCCGAGACCACGAACTCGCTGATCGCCTTGCCATAGCAGCCGGCGTTGCCGTAGATGGCGCCGCCGACGTCGCCGGGGACGCCGGCCGCGAACTCGAGCGCCGAGAGGCCCCGGTCGCGGCAGACGTAGATGAAATCCAGCAGCCCGGCGCCGGCCTCGGTGTCGCACCAGCCGTCGCCGAAGCGCAGCCGGTCGCACGCCACCTGCAAGGCCACGCCGCGCCAGCCGGCGTCGGAGACGAGCAGGTTGGACCCGCCGCCGAGGATGAGAACCGGAAGGCCGCCGGCGCGGGCGAGCGCTAGGGCGCGCGCCACCGCGTCGGGGGTGCGGGCCGCGACGAAAAGGTCGGCGGGGCCGCCGACCCGCAGGGTGGTGTGGAGCGCCAGCGGCTCGCGCGCCCGGATCGCGGCGGCTTGCGGGTCCAGCTCGGCGCGCGCCGAGCGCTCGAAGGCGGCGAGCGCCGCCGTGGCGACGGGGGGCGAAGAGGGGTTCGCGCTCACGAGAGGCGTCGGCTCCTGACGGCGTCGGAGCGGGCTTCGGGATCGAGCGCCCGCGCTGCCGCGCCAGCCTAGGGTGCCGGACGCGCGGTGGCAAGGGAATCGCGCGCCGCGCCGCTCGGGGGGCGCGCCCGGTCCGCGGCCTGCTATAGTCAGCCGGACTCCCGTTCCGGGCATATCCACGCCACGCACCCGGAGATCACTCCCATGGGACAGCTATCCGGCAAGACCGCCCTCGTCACCGGCTCGGCCTGGGGCATCGGGCGGGCCACCGCGCTGGCGCTCGCCGCCGAGGGGGCCAACGTCATCGTCAACTACCGCGCCAGCGAGGCCGCCGCCCTCGAGGTCGCCCAGTTGGCGCAGAAGCGCGGCGTGCGCGCCGCGGCCGTGCCGGGCGACGTCACCACCGCCGAGGGCGCCCATCACCTGATCGCCGAGGGCACGCGATTGGTCGGCCCGCCCGACATCGTGGTCAACAACGTCGGCGAGTTCCTTCTCAAGCCGGTGGCCGAGACGACGACGGCGCAGTGGCGGGCGGTCTTCTCCTCCAACGTGGATTCGGTCTTCCTGGTCTCGCGCTGCGCCCTGCCGCACATGCGCGCCGAGCAGTGGGGGCGCATCGTCAATCTCACCTTCGCGCCCGTGGACCACCTCGGGGCGCGCCCCAGGACGGCGGCCTACGCCGCGGCCAAGGCGGCGGTGTTGTCGTTCACCAAGTCGCTGGCCGCCGAAGAGGTGAAGCACGGCGTGACCGTCAACGCGGTCGGCCCGGGCTTCGTCGACACCGGCCCGGAGCGCCTCGGCGAGGAGCTGCGCGCGCTCATGTTGAAGCTCTCGCCGATGGGCCGGCTGGCGCAGCCGGAGGAGGTGGCGCGCGCCGTCGTCTTCCTCTGTCTCCGCGACTCGTCGTTCATCACCGGCACGCAGGTTTCGCTGTCGGGAGGGTGGGCGCTGTAGAAGCGTGCGGGCCCGAGTCGCGCGGGCGGCGCCGCGCCCGGTGAGGCCGCCGGCTAGCGCGTCGGCATGGTGCGCCCGTGGCGCGCCAGCAGCTCGTCGGCGCGGCCCGAGGCGCGCAGTTCCCTGGCCAGATCGCTCGGCAACTGGAAGACGACGCTCTCCTCGGTGACCGTCAGGGTGCGCGCCGCCCCGGCGCCGTGCGCCTCGAGCGCCTGCAGCAGATCGTGCACCAGGTGCTCGGGGGTCGAAGCGCCGCTGGTCACGCCCACCGCGCGCTTGCCCGCGAGCCAGCGCGGATCCAGCTCCTTCGCCGAGTCGATGCGGTAGGCCTCGGCGCCGCAGCTTCTCGCCACCTCGGCGAGGCGCTTGGAGTTCGAGGAGATCGGCGAGCCCACCACCAGCACCAGGTCGCAGCGCTGGGCCAGCTCCTTGATGGCGTTCTGGCGATTCTGCGTCGCGTAGCAGATGTCGTCGCGGGCCGGGCCGCGAATGGCCGGGAAGCGGCGGCGCAGCGCCTCCAGGACCTCGCGCGTCTCGTCCACCGACAGCGTCGTCTGCGTCAGGTAGGCGACGCGCTCCGGGTCCGGCACCGACACGCGCTCGGCGTCGGCGACGGTCTGCACCAGGGTGGTGCGTTCCGGCGCCTCGCCCAGGGTGCCCTCCACCTCCGGGTGCCCGGCGTGACCGACCAGGATGAGCCAGTTCCCCTGCGCCGCGTAGCGCAGGGCCTCGAGGTGCACCTTGGTGACCAGCGGGCAGGTGGCGTCGATGGCCCGCAGCCGGCGCGCCGCGGACTGGGCGCGGATCTCGGGAGAGACGCCGTGGGCGCTGAAGATCACGGTGGCGCCCTCGGGCACCTCGGCGATCTCCTCGACGAAGACGGCGCCGCGCACGCGCAGGGCCTCGACCACGTGCTGGTTGTGGACGATCTCGTGGCGCACGTAGATGGGCGCCCCGTAGAGGTCGAGGGCCAGCTCCACGATGTCGATGGCGCGGTCCACGCCGGCGCAGTAGCCGCGGGGATTGGCGAGCCAGAGTTCCATGGGCCACAGCGTAGCACAGGCGGTGGGGGCGGCCGCGACCCGGCAGCCGCGATCCGGCGGGCGCCGCGCCGCGCGCCGCCCCGCCGCGGCGGGCTACCGACCCCGGCGGCGCTTTGCTAGACTGCCGACCGTCCACGGTCCCCAACACACAGGAGCCCGATCCGTGCGCGAAGCCCTCGAGCGATTCCTCGCCACCGTCACCGGCAACGTCATCAGCCTCATCGGGACGGCGCTCACCACCGTGAGCGCGTTCCTCTTCGTCCTGCTCTTCGCCATCTCGCTGGTCAGCGAGCACGGGGGCGGGCCCTACCTGGGGATCCTGAGCTTCCTGGTCCTGCCCGGGCTCTTCGTGCTGGGGCTGATCCTGGTCGCGGTGGGCATCCACCGCCAGCGCGGCCGCCGGCGCGCCGCCCAGGCCCGCGGCGAGGCCGCCCCGGCGCCGTTCCCGGTGCTGGACTTCAACCGGTCCGGCACGCGCAACACGGTCATGCTCTTCCTCGGGGCCACCGCCGTGAACCTGCTCATCCTCGGGGTCGGGACCTTCAAGGGCGTCGAGGTCATGGACTCGACGCCCTTCTGCGGCGCCACCTGCCACACGGTGATGGAGCCGGAGTACACGACCTACCAGCGCTCGCCGCACGCGCGCGTCAAGTGCGTGGCGTGCCACATCGGCGAGGGCGCCGGCTGGTTCGTCAAGTCCAAGCTCTCCGGCTCGTGGCAGGTCGTCTCGGTCGCCTTCAACCTCTATCCGCGGCCGATCCCCGTACCGGTGCACAACCTGCGCCCGGCGCCCCAGACCTGCGAGCAGTGCCACTGGCCGGAGAAGTTCGTCGGCGACCGCCTGCAGGTGAACACGCACTTCGCCGAGGACTCGACCAACACCGAACTGAAGACCGTTCTGCTGCTCAAGGTCGGCGGTCGGCGGGCCGACAAGAGCCACGGCATCCACTGGCACGTCGATCCCGACCAGCAGATCCGCTACCGGTCCGACCTCAAGCGCGAGACCATGTACGAGGTCGAGATGGCCGGTAAGGACGGCGCGCGCAAGCGCTGGCGCGGGCCGGCGGCCGACTCGCCCGAGGCGGCGAAGGTCGTCGAGTGGCGGACCATGGACTGTGTGGACTGCCACAACCGGCCGACCCACATCTACCGCGCCCCCGAGGTCGAGCTCGACGCCGCCCTGCTCGCCCAGCGCATCGACCGCACGCTGCCGTACATCCGCCGCGAGGGGCTCGCGGCCCTGCAGGCCGAGTACCCGAGCCACGCGGCGGCGCGCGCCGGCATCGGCAAGGCGATCGCCGGCTTCTATCAGGCGAACTACCCGCACGTCGCCGCCCAACAGGCCGAGGCCGTGACCGCGGCCAGCCGTGCGCTCGGCGACATCTGGTGCTGGAACGTCTTCCCTCAGATGAACATCAAGTGGGGCACCTACCGCAACCACCTCGGCCACCCCGAGATGAGCACCACGGTGGGCTGCTTCCGCTGCCACGACGAGGAGCACGCCACCGCCGAGGGGGAGACGATCACCGGCGACTGCGGCACCTGCCACTCCGTCCTGGCCGAGCAGGAGGCGAACCCGCAGGTCCTGCAGGGCGTGCTGCCCTAGTGGACGCGGCGCGGGCTCCGTCCGGCGAGGTCCGGGCCCGCGCCCTGCTGCGCCGCGCCCGGCCGCTGCCCCCCGAGGTGGCGGCCGCCGCGTTTTCCGGCCGCGTCCTCGTCGTCGACGTCGAGCTGCAGCGGCTGTGGCTGCTGGAAGGGGACCGGCTGGCCGCCGAGTACCCTGTCTCCACCGCTGTCGCCGGTGTCGGCGGCAGCGCGGGTTCCCTGCGCACGCCGCCCGGCTGGCACCGCATCCACCGCAGGCTCGGCGCCGGCGTGCCGGCCGGCACGGTCTTCGAGAGCCGCGAGCCGACCGGGGCGGTGTGGACCGGGGAGCCGGGCGACGCCGACCTCATCCTCACGCGCGTCCTCACCCTCGAGGGCCTGGAGCCGGGCGTCAACCGCGGCGGCGACCGCGACTCGCTGGCGCGCTACATCTACCTGCACGGCACCAACCACGAGGTGCAGCTCGGCACGCCCGCCTCGCACGGCTGCGTGCGGCTGGCCAACGCCGCCGTGCTCGATCTCCACGAGCGCGTGGCCGAGGGCGACCCGGTGTGGATCGCCGGGCTCGAGGAGATCCCCGACCCGGCCGCCGCGGGGCGCTTCCACTACGCAGGTCTCGGCGGCAGCGGCATGAGCGCCCTGGCGCAGTTCCAGGCGATGCTGGGCGGGCGCGCCAGCGGCAGCGACCGGGCTTTCGACCGCGGCGAGCGCGCCGCGGCCCGCGCCCAGCTCGAGCGCCTCGGCATCGCCATCCATCCGCAGGACGGCAGCGGCGTGGGCGACGACTGCGCCGCGCTGGTGGTCTCGACGGCGGTCGAGGAGCAGGTGCCGGACGTGGCGGCGGCCCGCGCGCGGGGCGTGCCGGTGGTGCACCGCTCCGAGCTGCTGGCGCGCTTCGTGGCGCGGCTGCGGACCGTCGCGGTCACCGGCACCAGCGGCAAGTCCACCACGGTCGCGATGATATTCGAGATCCTGCGCGGCGCCGGGCGCGACCCCTCGGTCATCACCGGCGGCGACCTCGGCGCTCTGCAGCGCGCGGGCCTGTGGGGCAACGCCTGGCGCGGCGGCTCCGACCTGCTGGTGGTCGAGGCCGACGAGAGCGACGGCTCGCTGACGCGCTACGCGCCGGCGGTCAGCGTGGTCCTCAACCTGCAGCGCGACCACAAGGAGATGGCGGAGGTCGCGGCGATGTTCGCGACGCTGCGCGAGCGCACGCGCGAGCGGCTGGTGCTGGGCGAGGGCGACAACCTGCGCGCGTTGCGGGAGGGCGCGCTGGTCTTCGGCGCCAGCCCCGACGCCGAGGTGCGCGCCGAGGACGTGCGCCAGGATCCCGACGGCAGCCGCTTCACGGTGCGCGGCGTGCCCTTCCGCCTGCCGGTGCCCGGGCGGCACAACGTCGAGAACGCGCTGGCGGCGATCGCCGCTTGCCTGGCGGTGGGCGTGGCCCCGGCCGCGATGGCCGCGCCGCTGGCGGCGTTCCGGGGCGTGGGGCGGCGCTTCCAGATCCTGGGGACCGCCGCCGGCGTCGAGGTGGTGGACGACTTCGCGCACAACCCCGACAAGGTGCGGGCCGCGCTGGCCGCCGCACAGGCGCGCGCAGCGCGCGTGCTGGCCGTCTACCAGCCGCACGGCTACGGGCCGACGCGCTTCCTGCGCGCCGACTTCGTGGCGGCGTTCGCGGCGGCGCTGCGGCCGGCGGATCGCGCCTGGTGGCTGGAGGTCTTCTACGCCGGCGGCACGGCGACCCGCGACTTCTCGGCCGCCGACATCGTCGCCGAGATCGCGGCGCGCGGGGCGGTGGCCGAGTTCGCGCCGTCGCGCGAGCGGCTGGTGGAGCGGCTGGCCGGGGAGGCCCGCCCGGGCGACCTCGTGCTCGTGATGGGGGCCCGCGACCCCTCGCTCAGCGAGCTGGCGCGGGCGATCCTGGCGCGGCTCTTGGCA
>CAYLSO010000108.1:0-7384 GCA_964386525.1 uncultured bacterium | reverse complement strand
TGCCGCCAGAGCGGAATCCCCCTGCCTGCATTGGCGGCGAGGAGAGCGGCAGCTGACGAAAATGGCACGCTCGCGCCGCGGCGCGACCGCACCGGCAGCACCGGGGCGAGCGCGTGCATGCGGGCCGCCGAATCACCGGCTTCGATCGCGGCGACCGCGGCCGACGGCAGCGGTGCTTGCGACTGGATGCGCACGAGATTTCCGGCGGCCGAATCGAGCACGGTCGCGTGGTCGATCGTGACACCCGCGAGCGTTTCGATCCTGGCCACGAGGTCGGCGGCCTTCTGCCGGGAACCGGCCACGACGAGCGTCTCGTGGTAGTCGCCGTGCAGCGACAGGCTCCAGCCGTCGATGTCGAGCACCTCGATCATCCCGCCCCCGGTGGAGATCGCGCGGACGGTGTGCGACTGCCCGTCGCGGGTGAGCGTGAGCCGGTAGGTGTTGGGATGCGGGTCGCCGACGTCCACCGTCTCGATCCGCACCCGCGTGCCGGCGTCGCGAAGCGCCGCACCGGACCCGGGCAGCCGCGGGTCGGCCGCATCCCAGCCGAGCAGGCCGCCGAAGAGCCCCATGTCGGACCCCTGCGACTCATGCGTGGTGGGCAGCGATCCGGCGCGGTCGAACTCCACGAGCACGTCGTCGGGCGTGCCGCCGACGAGGTCGCGGGCGAGCCGCCCGATCCGCAGAGCGGCGGCGCAGTGGGAACTCGAAGGCCCCCGCATCACCGGCCCGATTACGTCGTTGAAAATGCTCACGAGCATCAGCCACCTCCTGCCGCAGCCGCGGCGGCATCGACGGCCCGAGAAGTGCGCCTGGGCAGCACGCGATACGAGTCCCAGTCGCTTCGAGCGGGGCCCGGGCGACGGATCGCGTTCCAATCCCAGTCGAGGTGCCGGCGATGAACGCCGAGGGCACCATAGCCCATGTCGTCGGCATCGAGGATCACGATGTTCGGCCGGGCCGCCGTCGCCCGCGACGCCCCCCCGTCCTCCATACCCCAGAGCCTCGCGATCAGCCCGTAGGTCTCAGGGTCGTGGCGGCGGAGGTCGGCGCGCGTAAACGGAAAGAAGTCGTTACGGCTGAAAAACGCCTCGCTCGCCTCCGCGAAAAACTCCTGCGGCGTGGTCAGGGCGTAGGCTCGCTCGGCCGTGGTCGGCCTCCCGGACCCGTTCCAGCGATCGACCTGATCGTACGTGCCCGCGGCGATTGCCCGCGCGTGGGCCGCCGCGATCTCCGCATTGTCAAAGCCGTCGGCGAGCACTCGGTGATGGTGACCGTCCTGGAGCGCTTCGCCAACCCGGTGGACAAGAACGGCGAGGGCATCATCGACACGCTCCTGCACTACGCCTGGTGGCGGATCGATAGCCCGGAGCCGCCGCGCGCCGCGCTCGTCGGCAACCAGTTCGGCCAGGACCAGGAGTTCCGCGTCTTCGACGGCGTCTACCTGCTCAACCCGGCGATCAAGCACGCCCAGTCGCCGACCGAGCCGCTGCCGTCGGCCAACCACTACAAGTGCTACCGCGCGATCGGGCAGCCGGTGGACCGGCCGGTGGTGCTGACCGACCAGTTCAACACCCGTACCGCGGTCGTGCTGCAACCGGAGCTGCTCTGCAACCCGGCCGAGAAGACCACGGCCGACGGCGTGGTCTATCCCATCGTCAATCCCTTCGCGCACCTGGCGTGCTACCGCATCGAGCCGCCGATGTTCTACGGGCTCGGCGCGCTCATCCACGACCAGTTCTTCTTCGGGGAGATCCGCTTCAAGGAGGACTGGCTGCTGTGCGTGCCGTCCACCAAGAACGAGGTCGTGCCCACGGAGCCCCAGACCTGGGGCCGGGTGAAGGCGCTCTATAGGTAGATAGGTCGCGCCGGCAGCCGCGGCGGCCCGGGCGCGGGAGGCGTCCCGGGCCGCCCGCCCGGCCGCCCGGCCGGTGGACTCCGGCCGTCGTCGCGGGCGCGCCACGCCTTCACCGGAAGTTTGCCGACGCTCATCACGGTCGCTGCTAGAGTCACCGCTTCCTCCGTCCGGGGGACAGCCGGTCAACGGGCCGCCGCATCCACGCCCTGGGGTCAGGGCCTAGCGAAAAGGAGTCTCACGATGGTTTCACTTCGAGCCCTGTTGCTGCTGCTGGTCGGGATCGCACTCGGCGCCCTCCCGGCGGTGGCGCCGGCGGCGCCCAACGGCGACCCCGAGCGAATCGCCGCCGCCCGCGCGGCCGCGCCGGCCCCGCCGGCGGTCGCGCCCGCGGCGCGGGCCGAGGCGGTCGCCGTCCCGACCGCCCCGGACGCCGCTTTCGGGCCCAGCCTGACCTCGCGGTTCCGCGTGGTCGCCAAGCCGGCTCCGGCGCTGGAGCCCGCCGCCCGCGCCGACGTCACCGACGGCGCGCCCCGGGGCGGGTCCGCCGCCGATCTCTCCGGGCTGCTCTTCGGGCGGCCGGTCGCCCCGGCGACGACCTTCGCCACGGCGGCCTCGCCGCCGGCGATCCTGTACGCGCCCTCCGACGCCGACGACCCGGCGTTCCGGGCGGCCATCGCAGCCCTCACCGGGGGCACGGTGGACTACTTCGACGCCAACGCAGGCACGCCCACGGCGGCGCAGCTCGCGGGGTATCAGGCCGTGTACACCTACGCTTCGATCTCCTATTCCGACCGGGTCCTATTCGGAGACCGGTTGGCCGACTACGTGGACGGTGGCGGCAAGGTGATCCTCTCCGTCTTCTGCACGTTCACCACCGGCTGGTCCCTCGGCGGCCGGATCATGACCGCCGGGTACTCGCCGGTCACCTCGCCGGCGGGCACCAACCACCTCTCGCTCTCCGCCTACGTCGGGGACGGGACGACCTCGCTGCACGCCGGGGTGCTGGCCTACGACAACACGTTCCGCGACTTCCTCGTGCCGCAGGGCCCGGGCATCGTGGACGGCCACTACGCCGACGGCGAGATCGCCCTGGCCTACCGCCCCGACGGTCGGGTCGTGTACGTGAACGGCACCGGGGCCATCACGTACGCCGGGGCCGGCGACTGGGCGCAGATCATCGCCAACGCCGCCAGCGGCCGGCCGACCGCACCGGGCATCCTCTACGCGCCGAGCTTTAGCGACGACGCGACGTACCGGGCGTCCATCGGGGCCTACACCCTCGGGCCGGTCAACTACTTCGACGCCCGCACTGGCACGCCCTCGGCCGCCCTGCTGGCGACCTACGACGGCGTCTACACGCACTCGGCCCAGGTGTACTCCGACCGGGTCCTGTTCGGCGACCGTCTCGCCGACTTCGTGGACGCGGGCAACAAGGTGGTGCTCGGCGTCGGTGCGATGTACAACGATCTCATCGGTGGCTCCGACTACTCCATCGGCGGGCGGATCCGGGGCAAGGGCTACTCGCCCGTGACGGCTGACCCCGACAAGTTCCACTTCGCTCTGTCACCCTACCTGGGCGACGGCACCACCTGCCTGCACACCGGCGTGCCGGCCTACGACTGCGCCTTCCGGGACGTCCTCTACGCGCAGGGCGCCGGCCTCGTCGACGGGCACTACGACGACGGTGAGATCGCGCAGGCCTACCGCCCCGACGGGCGCGTCGTCTACAGCAACGGCGCGGGTGCAGCGGCGTTCGGCGGGACCGGCGACTGGCCGCGGCTTGTGGCCAACGCCTTCACCTGCAACCCGGCTAGCGGGCCGGATATGCTCTACGTGGTCGCCGACATCGACGACCCGGCCTACCGGCGGGCCATCGCCGCGGCGACCGGCGGCCGCGTGGACTACTTCAATGCGAACGTCGCGACGCCCTCGGTGGCGCTGCTCGCGGCCTACGACTGCGTCTACACGCACCCGAACAACCTCTACAACGATCCCACGCTGCTCGGCGACCGGCTGGCAGGCTACGTGGACGCCGGCGGCAAGGTGATCATGGGCCTCGCCTCCGTCTACCCGGGCTACGCTCTCGGCGGGCGGATCGCCACGCCGGCGTATAGCCCCGTCACCACGACGGCTCCGGGCCTGAATATCAGCCCGTCGTCCTACGCGGGCGACGGCACGACCCGACTGCACCACGGCGTCCTGTCCTACGACAGCGTCTTTCGCGAGACGTTGGTCTTGCAGGGTGCGGGCATGGCGGACGGGCAGCACGTGAGCGGCGAGATCGCGGCCGCCTACCGTCCCGACCGCCGCGTCGTCTACCTGAACGGGACCGGCCACGTCAGCTTCTCCGGCACCGGCGACTGGGCGCTCGTCGTGGCCAATGCGTGCGTGGCGAAGATCGACGGCGGCGCGCTCTACGCCTCGACCACGCTCGGCGAACTGGTCACCATCGACCGGATCAACGGCTGGGCTTCGCTGCTGGGCACGCTGCCGACGTTCGGCGGGGCCGGGGCCACCGAGATCGAGGCCGACGGCACCACCGGCGTCGCCTGGCTGCAGGCTTCGGGCGGGAACTTCTTCGCGCAGCCGTTCGCCATCGGCAGCGGGGCGCCGCTCGGCGCGCCGGTCGGCAACGGCGGTGCGTACCAGGGTCTGGAGTTCGCCCTCGGGCGGCTCTACGGGGCTGCGGCGACGTCTCCCGGCGGTCCCTCGGACTTCCGCATCCTCGACCCGGTGACCGGCCTGTCCACGCTCGTCGGCGCGACCGGCGTCGGCCCCATCTCCGGGCTGGCCTTCGAGCCGCGCAACAGCGCCATGATCGGGGTGACCGGCGGCGGCGCGCCGTCGCTCGTGCGCATGGACATCACCAGCGGCCTGCCGGCCACCATCACTGCCCTCCCGCGCCAGCTCGGGAGCATCGAGTTCGGGCCTGACGGCGACCTGTATGGCGTCGGCAACAACATCGACGGCGGCGGTTTCTATCGGATCAACCCGACGACCGGCTTCATGGCTCTCGTCGGGCCGACCGGTTACCCCGGGCTCACCGGGCTGACGCTGGCGCCGCAGGGCACGGTGGCGGTCGGCGCCGGGACGGGCAGCCAGCTCGCCTTCCGCGCGCCGGTGCCGAACCCGAGCCACGGGCAGTCGGTGATGTTCCGCTTCACCACGCCGGTCGAGGGTGACGTGCGGCTGGCCCTCTACGACGTGGCGGGCCGGCAGGTCTGGGAGAAGACGTTGACCGGTCTCTCGCCCGGCGACCACAGCCTCACGTGGGACGGCCGTAACGGCTCGGGCGCGGCCGCGGGCGCCGGCATCTACCTCGCCCAGTTGACGAGCCCAGCCGGATCGCGCTCGGTCCGGGTGGTGCGGCTGGATTAGGCGGACGGCGGGCAGCGGCGGGCGGTGCGGAGCAGCGCCGCTCCGCCGCGCGCGACGGATCGGACCCCCGTGGACCGGGGCCTGCGGGCCCCGGCGCGGGGGTCTTCGCTTATGGCGTGCGCGAGCCGGCGGCAGGCGGCTACACTGCGGGCGCCGCGGCCCGTGGAGGCATGCCGCCGTCCGCCCGCGTGGAGGACCCATGACCCGCCCCGTGAAGGACCCGCTCACCTGGATGTACCCGCCCCTCGAGCCCTACCGCGCCGACCGGCTGCCGGTGAGCGGGGGACACGAGCTCTACTTCGAGGAGAGCGGGAACCCGGCGGGCAAGCCGGTCGTGTTCCTGCACGGCGGGCCGGGCGGCGGCACCGAGCCCAAGCAGCGGCGCTTCTTCCACCCGGAGAAGTACCGCATCGTGCTCTTCGACCAGCGGGGCTGCGGCCAGAGCACGCCGCACGCCAGTCTCGAGGACAACACGACCGGGCACCTGGTGTCGGACATCGAGGCCCTGCGCGAGCATCTCGGGATCGCCAAGTGGCAGGTGTTCGGCGGCAGCTGGGGCTCGACGCTGGCGCTGGCGTACGCCGAGAAGCACCCGGAGCGCGTCACGGAGCTGGTGTTGCGCGGCATCTTCCTGCTGCGCCGCCGGGAGATCGATTGGTTCTATCAGTCGGGGACCTCCGTCATGTATCCCGACGCCTGGGAGGCGTATCGCGACCACATCCCGGAGGCTGAGCGCGGCGATCTGCTCACCGCGTACTACAAGCGCCTGACGAGCGACGACCCGGCGGTGCGGCTGGCTGCGGCCAAGGTGTGGAGCGGGTGGGAGGGGGCGACCTCGAAGCTCATCCCGGACGCGGCGTTCCAGAGCCACTACGAGGAGGACGCCACCGCGCTCGCCATGGCCCGCATCGAGGCGCACTACTTCGTCCACCGCGGCTGGCTCGCGACCGACGATCAGTTGCTGCGTGACGCTGGGCGCATCCGGCACATCCCGGGTGTCATCGTGCAGGGCCGCTACGACGTGGTGTGCGGAGTGGAGAGCGCGTGGGCGCTGCACCGCGCCTGGCCGGAGGCTGACCTCATCATCACCCCCGACAGCGGGCACAGCGCTTTCGAGCCGCCCAACAGCCGCGCACTGGTGGCGGCGACGGACCGGTTCGCGGGGTGGTGAGGCAGCGGCGGGGGTTAACCGCCCGCCGCATGCGCGGAGTCATATTCCCGCAACTGAAATAGACCGCGGGCGCGGCGATTTCCCGGTTGCCTCGCGCGCACGCGCGGCCCTAGTCTTGATCGCCGCTCTCCATGCGGACGAGTGGCGACTCACTCGCAGAGCCACGCTCTCGCCGACTTTCCCACCGAGCCGCGGGCCGGCTCCCGTCCACATCCCACGCCATCGGGCCGGAGACGTCTCCGGCGATTCGAACCCGCTTCTCCGTCCCGCGGGCCGCCACCGTTCCGCGCGGCCCGCCCGAGGTGCGATATGAGATCCGCGAGCCCCCGCTACGGTGCGCTTCTCATGGCCGTGGCACTGACAGTCTGCCTCACGATCCCCGCGCTGGCGGCGTCGCCGGTCATCCGCGAAGACAATCCCGCGGCCAGCGACGCGTCGCCCTTGACCCTCGCCCTGGCGGGCGTGCAGACCATGCTCGACCAGGAGGCGGCCAACGCCGGCGCGCAGTACGCGATGCCGCTGCACGCGCTGAACATGCGGCGCGATGTGATCAGCGGGAACATCGTGCACTACAGCTTCGAGGTACGCTTCGGCGAAGGGAAGTACGATCGCTTCCGGCTGCACCGGGTGGTAAAGGAGACCAAGCCGGGGCGGCCGATCCGGACGGCGACGAACGTCTTCCTCCAGCACGGCGACGCGAAGAACTTCGTCGGGATGTACCTGCCCGGGTTGTACTCGCCCTCGACGCCGGATGACTTCGGGTTCGCGGTGTATCTGGCGCAGGGCGGGGTGGACGTCTGGGGTATCGACCAGGCCTGGACGCTGGCTCCCCCGGACGAGACCGACTTCGCCTTCATGGCGGACTACGGGATCGGCCGTGCGATGCGCGATCTGAAGCTCGGCGTTGCCGTGGCCCGGGCGGTGCGGCTGGCCACGGCCTGCGGCCCCGGGAAGATGATCCTGAGCGGCTACAGCAG
>CAYLSO010000107.1:0-1585 GCA_964386525.1 uncultured bacterium | reverse complement strand
GGGCAATCTGCGATGGCGAGGAGGACTATTTGCGGGAGGCAGTTTTTGCCGATTAATAGGGTTGGTGCGGCGGACGGCGCAGCGAGGATATCGGCCAAATGGATTCAGGCAACCCAGACTTCGCATCGACGTGTCAGCGTGGGCTGACGGCGGTTCGGCGGCTCTTGGTCGTTGTCGTGTTTGCATGCCTCACATGCCTTCCCGGCATCGCTGCTTCCATCAGTCATGCCCAGGAAGTGCTTCCCGCGCCCAGTCCGGTCCTCGATCCGAACCAGGCGGGCAACATCGACCTGGGGGCAGGCGAGCCGCTCGGCCTTGGCGCCCGCACGGGGCCCGGAACCGTGATCGACCCGAACCAGGTGGGCAACATCGATCTCCGCCTCCAGCAATCCAGCCGCTTCGATGCGGGGAAGGGAGCGGAGGACGAGCTGCCGATCATCCGCCTGAGCGGCTTCTTCCAACTCGATGACGGCCTCTTCAGCCAGCCAGAAGCCAGCCAGCAGCGCATCGGCAACGCACTCGACGGGGTCAGCTTCCGGCGGGCTCGACTCCAAGCGTTTGGCAAGCTCACCGACTTCACCAACTACTCGATCATGTTTGACTTCGCGCAGGCTGGACGGCCGAGCTTCATGGACGTCTGGGGAGAGCAGGAGCAGATCCCCTTCTTCGGCACGATCCGGATCGGCCAATTTCGCCAGCCGGGCACGATGGAAAGCTGGACGAGCATCCGCCACTTCCAGTTCCTGAAGCGGAGCGTGGCCTTCCAGGCCGTGGAACCCTTTCGCCGCGTGGGGATCATGGCCTACGCGATGGCCGAGGACGAGCGGACCCAGTGGGCCTACAGCGTCTACGCGACGGGGCTCACGTTCTGGAATGGCCAAGAGTCCTTCTACAGCACCATCGGCGAGAACCGTAACGGAGCCCAGATCGGCGACAACGGCGGAGTCGGCTTCGCATCCCGACTCACACACCTGTTGTATTACGACCCTCTCGCCGACAACCGCTACCTACTGCACATAGGGGGTGGCTATCGCTACGGAACGACGGGCGGTTCGCCCAGTGAGAGGGGCGCGTTTGCCAAGACCTACCGGTCGGCGATCATTCCGGAGTTTTTTGTCGGCGATCCGACGGCGCTCGGGTTTTCGGGCGCGGGCACGCCGCTCGTGGCCGACACGGGCCGGTTTCTCGCGACCGACTTCAACGATTTCCATGTGGAACTCGCGGGGAGCTATGGCCGGGCGCACTTCCAGACCGAGGCCATGCTCACGACGGTCAACCAGTTCGGCGGGCCTGCGATCCTGCAGCCGGCGGCCTACTTCCAATGCGGCTACATGCTCACAGGCGAGTCCATTGGCTATCTCAAGCAGGCGGGCGCTTTCGATTACACGGTCGTGCCCTACACGCCCTTCTTCGGAACCGGTCGCAAGGGCCGCATCCGCGGATGGGGTGCGTGGGAACTGGCGGCGCGGTGGTCGTATGTGGACCTGTCGGGCGTGAATCTGCGTGCCGAAAACCAGCTCTCGAACACCGCCGGCCCACCCCCGTCACCAAACGCCGCCACCGTCAACCAGACCACGGTGGGCGT
>CAYLSO010000106.1:0-6213 GCA_964386525.1 uncultured bacterium | reverse complement strand
GCTTCGCCAACCTGGTCACGCCCGCCGGCCGGCGCGTCGGCATCGTCGACGTCCCCGGCCACGAGCGCTTCGTGCGCAACATGCTCGCCGGGGTCACCGTTATCGACCTGGTGCTGCTGGTCGTCGCCGCCGACGAGGGCGTGATGCCGCAGACCCGCGAGCACTTCGCCATCGTGTCGCTGCTCGGCATCCCGCGCGGCATCGTGGTCCTCACCAAGTGCGACCTGGTGGCCGACCCCGAGTGGCTCGCCCTGGTCGAGCGCGAGGCGCGCGAGCTGACGCGCGGGTCGGCGCTGGAGGGCGCGCCGGTGGTGCGCTTCTCGGCGGTGACGGGGGCGGGGGCGGGCGAGCTGCTGGCGGCCATCGACGGCGCCCTCGACGCGTCGGCCAACCGGTCCACGGCCGAGCCGGCGCGCCTGCCGGTGGACCGCTCGTTCGTGGTCGAGGGCTTCGGCACCGTGGTCACCGGGACCCTGTGGCGTGGCCGCATCGCGGTGGGCGACACGCTGGTGCTCTTGCCGCGCGGGCGGACGGCGCGGGTGCGCTCGGTGCAGGTGCACGGCGCGCAGGTGGAGGCGGCGCTGGCCGGGCAGCGCACGGCCATCGCGCTGCACGGCGTGGCGCGCGACGAGGCCGGGCGCGGCGACTGGCTGGTCGCCCCGGGGAGCCTGGCGGCGTCGAGGCTGCTCTCGGCGCGCGTCACTCTGCTGGCGGGGGCGGCGAAGCCGCTCAAGGACCGCGTCCGCGTGCGCTTCCACCTCGGAGCGGGCGAGATCCTGGCTCGCGTCGCGCTGCTCGAGGGCGGCGAGCTGGTCCCTGGCGCCAGCGCGCTGGCGCAGATCTCGCTCGAGACGCCGACCGTGCCGGCGCGCGGCGACCGCTTCGTCATCCGCACCTACTCGCCGGCGGTCACCGTCGGCGGCGGCGCCGTGCTCGAGCCGTCGGCGGCGCGGCGGCGGCGGGCGCAGGTCGCCGGGCTCGAGGTGGCCGAGCGCGGCTCGGAGTTCGACCGGCTGGCGGCGGCGGTGGCGGCGGCCGCCAAGCCGGTGGACGCGGCGGCGCTGGCCCGCGCGCTCGAGATCCCGGCCGAGCGCGCGGTGGCGCTGGCCGGACAGGCGCAGGCCGCCGGCGCGCTGCGGGCGCTGCCCGACGGGCGCTGGGTGACGGCGGCGACGTGGGAGGCGGCGCGCGTCGCGATCCGCGAGGCGCTCGCCGAGCACGCGCGCGCCCATCCCATCCTCTGGGGTCGCGGCAAGGGAGAGCTCAAGAGCCGGCTCGGCAAGGCGCTCGACGCGGTGCTCTTCGACGCGGCGCTGGCGGCGCTGGTCTCGGAGGGTGGCGCCGAGACGCGGGCCGACTGCGTGCGGCCGGCCGGGGCGCCCGCCTGGACGGAAGCCCGCGCCGCCGCGCAGGCGCGCGTCGTGGCGACCCTGGAGGGAGCCGGCTTCTCGGCGCCCGAGCTGGCGGCGCTGGCCGCAGCGAGCGGCGTGCCGGAGGCGGGCGAGCACGTGCAGCGGCTGCTCTTCGAGGGCGCCGCGGTGCGCGTCAGCCAGGACTTCGTCTACACCGCCAAGCAGTGGGGGGAGATCGAGGCGGCGTTGCGCGGCCATTTCGCCGCGCAGCCGGCGCTGCGCGTCGCCGATCTCAAGGACCTGCTGGGGGTGAGCCGCAAGCACGCCATCCCGCTGCTGGAGTACTGCGACCGCATCGGGTTCACCGTGCGCGCCGGAGACGAGAGGAAGCGGGGGCCGAGGCTGTAGGACGGCGGTCGCCGGGGCGGGCCGCTCAGGCCTGGTTCTCCTCTTCCCCGATCCCCGCGTTCTCCGCCGGCTCCGCCGGCTTGACGAAGATCGTCTTCTCGTCGCGCATCACCTCGGCCAGCCCCGGCTTGGCGCCGCGCGGCTTGCGCACGTACTTCTTGCGCACGTAGATCACCGGCACCGTGCCGCTGGTCCGCTGGCGTGAGAAGAACGCCGCCCACGCCGCCACCTCGCGCAGCGTGTCGCGGCTCGGTTCGTCCGCGCCCTTGCCACGGCGCAGCACGACGTGCGAGCCGGGCGAGCCCTGCACGTGCAACCAGTAGTCCTCGGGCCGCGCCAGCCGGTGGGTGAGGTAGTCGTTCCCCTCGTTGGTCTTGCCGACCCACACCTCCCAGCCCTCGCGCGTGCGGTAGCGCCGCGGCAGGAGCTTGGCGGGGACGTCCTCCTTGCCCGCCGGACGCGGGCCGAGGGTGGAGCGCGCCGGGCGCGCCGGCGTCAGCGTGCCGGTCTGCACCGCGGGGGCCACGGCCCCGGCCGGGCGATGGCCGTCCTCCAGCGCGGCGAGCAGCGCGAAGGCCGCGCGACGCCCTTCCTCGAGTACGCGGCGGCGGGCCGGGATGGTGTCGAGGGCGCGCTCGAGCTTGGCGGCGCGCTTGAAGTAGCGGGCGGCGTTCTCGTGCGGCGCCAGCGCCGGATTCAGCTCGATGAACAGCTTGCGCTCGGGGTCGGACGGGTCGGCCAGCGTCACCGAGGCGACGCGCCGCGGCACTTGCGTGGCGTAGGCGGCCAGGGCTTCGGCCTGGCGGCGGATCTCGGGGGCGCGCCGGGCCTCGGCCAGATCGCGCGAGACGGCCTCGAGTGCGCGCTCGGCGCGGCGCGCGCGCGCCCGGGCCTGGGCCAGCTCCTCGGTGCTGATCACCTCGGGCAATGCCGCGGCCACCGCGCGCGCCGCCTCGGCCCAGCCGGGCCACGGCCCCAGCACTTCCACGCCCGGGCCCGGCACGTAGGGCAGGCGCGCGCTGATCAGGGTCGCCGAGCGGTGCTTGTCCCGCCAGCGCAGCGCCAGCACGGGGGCGTCGGGCGCGTAGGCGGCCGCGGCCCACTCGCGCAGGCGCTCGGCCATGGCGGCGGCGTCGGGCCCGGCCGCGGGCGAGACCGATCCGAAGAGCGCTGTCGCGGCGTGGCGCGCCAGCGGCCCGGGCATGCCCGCCCAGTGGTGGGCGAGGCACGCCGCCAGCATCTCGCGCGGCTCGTCGGCCGCGAAGGCGGGCAGCAGCGTTTCGGCCACGGCCTCCGCGTCGGCGGCGCACGGGTCGCGGCGGAAGGCCGGCGGCGGCGGGGCGTAGGCCGCCCCCGCCACGACCGCGGGGCGCTGCGACGTCGGCGGCCGGCGGCGCGCCACCCAGATCAGCCCGCGCCGCTGCTCGGCGAGCAGCGCGTTGCCCGGCGCCCACGCTTCGATCTCCCAGAAGAGCGCGGGGGGCGGCGGCATCGTGCCGGGCGCGGGCCCGCCGCCCGGCGCCGCGGCGGGCGGCGGCGCCGGCGGCGACTCGCCGCGCGCCTCCTCGGCGAAGCCCAGCGCCACGCGCAAGCGGCGATCGAAGGCCGGCAGTTCGAGCCCGGTCACCATCCGGCCCTCGTAGCGGTGCGCCGCCTCGATGCGCTCGCGCTCCTTGGGCAGCGCCGCCTCCTCGAGCCACAGCCACAGGGGTTCCGGCCAGCGCGTCGCCAGCGCCAGCACCGGCCCGCGCTCGCCGCGCGCCGGCCCGAAGAACAGTCGCGCGCCGGACGGCTCGATCTGCGCGCCGCGGAAGGCGAATCCGGCCAGCGCCCGCGCCCACTCGGCGGCGACCTGCTCGAGGACCATCGCGTCCATGCCGCTCAATCCTCCAGGTCCACGGTCTCGCGCGCCGCCAGCGCCTGCTCCATCAGCTCGACCAGCGGCACGGCGTCCTCGGCGGCGCGCACGTCGCCCAGCCGCCCCTTGGTGGCCGGATGGCGCGGCACGAACAGCGAGCAGCAGTCCTCGTACGGCCGCACCGAGATCTCGAAGGTGCCGATCTGCCGGGCCAGGGCCACAATCTCCGCCTTGTCGTAGGCGATCACCGGGCGCAGCACCGGGCGGTCGGCGGCGTCCTCGATGCACGCGAGGTTCTCGAGCGTCTGGCTCGCCACCTGCCCGAGGCTCTCGCCGGTGACCAGCGCGCCGGCGCCCGTCTCGGCCGCCACGCGGCCGGCCATACGCATCATGGCGCGGCGGTAGAGCAGCACCAGGAGCCGCGGGTTGACGCCGTCGCGCAGCGCCTCCTGCACCGCCGTGAAGGGGAGGATGGTGAGCCGGATGCCGCCCTGGGCCAGCCCCAGCGCGCGCGCCAGCTCGACCACCTTCTGCCGCGCGCCCTCGCCGGTGTAGGGGAAGGAGTGGAAGTAGACGGCGTTGACCCGGCAGCCGCGCTTCTGCGCCAGGTAGCCGGCCACCGGCGAATCGATGCCGCCGGAGAGCAGCAGCGTGACGTTGCCGCTCACCCCCACCGGCAGCCCTCCCGGCCCGCGCTTGCCCAGGGCCGAGAGGATGACGAACTGCGGCGCCACCTCGATGGCCAGCGTGGCGTCGGGTTCGTGGACGTCGACGCGCAGGCCGCTGGCCGCCTGCGCGGCGCGCCCGACCAGATCGTTGATCTCCGGCGAGCGGGGCGAGAAGCGCTTGTCGCTGCGCCGCGCGTGCACCTTGAAGCTGCGCGCCCCGGCGGCCGCCGCCGCGCAGACCAGCTCGGCCCCGGCGCGCTTCATCTCCTCGAGGTCGCGCGCCACGCTCACCCCCAGCGATACCGAGGAGACGCCGAAGACGCGCGCCACGCATTCCAGCGCCGGGCGCAGGTCGGCGCCGGCGTCGCGGGCGCGCACCACGAAGCGCCCGTGGTGCTGCTCCACCGCCAGCCCCGGCAGCCGGCGCAGCGCCCGCTTCAGGTTGTGCTCGAGCGCGGCGAGGAAGAAGTAGCGGTTCTCGCCCTTCAGGAAGAGCTCGCCGAAGCGCACCAGCAGGACCGGCTGGCGTGGCGATTCCGGCCCGGGCGCCCCGGCGGCCTCGGAGTCCGCCACGTCCGCCGCGCCCGTCATGTCCGCCGCGCCGCGGCGCGCAGCCGCGGGGCCAGCGCCGCCAGCGCTGCGACGAAGCGCTCGACGTCGGCCGCCGTGGTCGAGCGCCCGACCGAGACGCGCAGGTTGCCGCCGCCGGCCTCGGCGATCCCGATGGCGGCGAGCACCGGCGACAGCGCGCCGCTCTTGGAGTGGCAGGCCGATCCGGTGGAGACGTAGAAACCGGCGCCCTCGAGGCCGTTGAGCAGCGGCTCGGAGGGCACGCCCGGCAGCCGCAGGTTGGCGATGTAGGGGACGCGCGTGCCGCCGCGCAGCGCGTCGGCGGCGTAGGCCGGGCTCGCCCCGTCGAGGGCGGCGCGCGGGCCGTTGACGCCGGCCTCGGGGAAGCGTTCGGCGAGCTGCGCGAAGAGCAGCCGGTCGAGCGCTCCGTAGTGCGCCAGGTCGGCGGCGCGGCGCTCCCAGGCGAGCCGGGCCGCCGCCGCCAGGCCGGCGATGCCCGGCACGTTGTGCGTTCCCGAGCGCAGCCCGAACTCCTGGCCGCCCCCGGTGAGCAGCGGCTCGAGGCGCGCCACGTCGCGCACGAACAGCGCGCCCACGCCCTTCGGCCCGTAGATCTTGTGGGCGCTCATCGCGATGGTGTCGACGTGCGGCCAGTCGCGGAAGTTCACCGGCAGGCGGGCGAAGGCCTGCACCGCGTCGACGTGGAAGACGGCGCGCGGCGCCTTCTCCTTGACGCGTCGTGACGCCTCGGCCACCGGCTGCACGCTGCCCAGCTCGTTGCTCACCGCCATGAGGGCGACGGCGGCGGTGTCGGGCCCGACCGCATCGGCGAAGGCGGCGGGGTCGGCGCAGCCGGAGCGGTCCACCGGCACCACGGTCACGCGGTGTCCCTGCCGCTCGAGGGCGCGCGCGGTGGCCAGCACGGCGTCGTGCTCGATGGCCGACACCACCACGTGCCGGGGCCGCGCGCCGCCGCCCAGCGCGCCGCGCAGCGCCAGCACGTCGGCCTCGGTGCCGCCGCCGGTGAAGACCACCGAGCCCGGCGGGCAGGCGGCGATCTCGGCCAGGACGCGCCGCGCCGCGTCCACCGTGGCCAGGGCGTCGAGCCCCAGGCCGTGGCGCGACGACGGGTTGCCGTAGCGCGCGCCGAGGTGCGCGAGCAGGGCGGCCTGCGCCTCGGGCGCGACCGGCGTGGTCGCGGCGTGGTCGAGATAGATGAAGTCCTTCTGCATCGTCGCCTGCTCTGGGGAGTCGCGGGTCGCGCCGACGGGAAACCTCACACGGCGCGTCCGACTGTACCCGCTGGGCGCCCGCGGGGGCAAGGCGGGCGGACGCGCGGGATGCGGCGCCGCGGCTC
>CAYLSO010000105.1:0-3559 GCA_964386525.1 uncultured bacterium | reverse complement strand
GCGTGGCCGCGGCCGTCCTGCTGATCGCCTTCGGCGTCCCGCGCCCGCTGCGCCTGGCGCTCTTCGCCCTCTTCTGGATCGGGGCGCTCGGGGTCTTCCAGGCCCGGGCGCACACCTGAGTGGCCCTGGCCTCGCGCGGTCAGCGTGAGACGGAGACGGGGATGGAGAACATCGCCGACGACGCCGTGGCCGCGCAGCTGCGCCGGCAGGCGACGGCCGTCCACCGGCGCTCGCTGGGCGCCGCCGCGGCGCTCACCGCGCTGAGCCTGCTGCCATGACGCTGCCCTTCTTCCCCGCCGTGCTGGTCGGCTGGGCTTTCGTGGCCGCGCTGATGCTGGCGCTGTGGTTCGTGCAGCGCGCCCGCCAAGACGCCGGCGTGGTAGACGTGGGCTGGGCCGCCGGGCTCGGGTTCCTGGCGCTCTTCTACGCCGCGGTGAGCGGCCCGGAGGCGCCGCGCCGCTGGCTGGTGGCGGCGCTCGCCGCCGGCTGGGCCTTCCGCCTGGCCATCTACCTTCTGCGCGACCGGGTGATCGGCAAGGAGGAGGACGGGCGCTACCAGGCGCTGCGCCGCCACTGGGGCCGCCACGCGCAGGTCGGCCTGCTGCTCTTCTTCCAGGGGCAGGCGCTCGCCGATGTGGTCTTCTCGATCCCGTTCCTCGTCGCCATGCGCAATCCGGCGCCGGGCTTCGGCGCCGCCCACGCCGCCGGCGTGCTGGTGTGGCTCGTCGCGGTGGCCGGAGAGTCGGTCGCCGACGCCCAACTGGCGCGCTTCCGCGCCGACCCGGCCAACCGCGGGCGCACCTGCCGCGCCGGACTGTGGGGCTGGTCGCGCCACCCCAACTACTTCTTCGAGTGGCTGCACTGGTGGAGCTACGTGCTGCTCGCCGCCGGCTCGCCGTGGTGGTGGGTGAACCTCTTCGCCCCGGCGCTCATGCTCTACTTCCTCTTCAAGGTGACGGGCATCCCCACCACCGAGGCGCGCGCGCTGGTGACGCGCGGCGACGACTACCGCGACTACCAGCGCACGGTGAGCGCCTTCGTGCCCCGGCCGCCCCGGCGCCGGGGAGAGTGAGCCGCACGATGGCCCTCGCCGACGTCGCCATCGCGCTCGCCGAGTCGGGCAAGGTCCCCGACGCCCTGGTGCGCGCCGGCATCCGCCGGCTGCTGGCCGACCAGCTCAGGCGCGCCGGCCCGCCGGGTTCGTCGCGCCGCGCCGCCGATCGCGAGGCCCTGCGCGAGCGGCTGCGCAACGGCCCCATCGCCGTGCACCCCGACGCCGCCAACCGGCAGCACTACGAGGTGCCAGCGGAGTTCTTCCGCCTCTTCCTCGGACCGCGCCTCAAGTACAGCGCCGGCTACTGGCCGGAGGGCGTGCACAGCCTGGCCGCCGCCGAGGAGGCGATGCTCGACCTCACCTGCCGGCGCGCCCGGCTCGCCGACGGCATGTCGGTGCTCGACCTGGGCTGCGGCTGGGGCTCGCTCAGCCTGTGGATCGCCGAGCGCTACCCGGGCTGCCGCGTGGTGGCGGTGTCCAACTCGGCGGGGCAGCGCGAGCACATCGCGGCCGAGTGCCGCGAGCGCGGGTTCGCGGGCGTCGAGACCCTCACCAGCGACATCAACGACTTCGAGCCCGGCCGGCGCTTCGACCGCGTGATCTCGGTGGAGATGTTCGAGCACGTGCGCAACCACGAGCGGCTGCTGGAGCGGGTGGCGGGGTGGCTGGAGCCCGGCGGCAAGCTCTTCGCGCACGTCTTCGCCCACCGCGAGCTGGCCTACCTCTACGAGACCGGCGAGGAAGAGAGCTGGATGGCCCGCCACTTCTTCACCGGCGGCATGATGCCGTCGGAGGACTGGCTGGCGGGCTTCGACCGCGACTTCCGGCAGCTCGAGCGCTGGCGGATCAACGGCCGCCATTACACGGCCACCCTCGAGGCCTGGCTGCGCCAGCTCGACGCCGTGCGGCCGCGGGCCCAGGCGCTGCTGGCCGGCGCCGGCGAGCCCGACCCGGCCCGCCAATTGCGGCGCTGGCGCATCTTCCTCATGGCCTCGGCGGAGCTCTTCGGCTACGCCGGCGGCGAGGAGTGGCTGGTGTCGCACGCGCTGTTCGAGCCGCAGGAGAAGCCGCGGTAGGTCGCGGCCGCGCCCGCCCCGGCGCCTACCCCGCCGCCGGTTTCTCCAGCACCATCTGGCAGACGTCGATCTCGCCCAGGCGGAAGCCGGCCTCGCAGTAGCTGAGGTAGTACTCCCACCGGCGCCGGAACTCGCGCTCGTAGCCGAGCCTCTCGAGGTCGGCTTCGGCCGCCAGGAAGCGCGTGCGCCATTCGCCCAGGGTGCGCGCATAGTCGGCGCCGAAGGTCTCGATCTGGCGCAGCGCCAGCGAGGAGCGCCGCCGCCGGGCGCCGTCCAGAGCCGCCAGCGACGGCAGGTGGCCGCCCGGGAAGATGTGCTTCTGGATCCAGTCGGGGCGGCGGAGGTACTCGTCGTAGCGCCCGTCGGCGATGGTGATGACCTGGATCACCGCGCGTCCGCCGGCGCGCAGCAACCGCTCGCAGGCGGCGAAGAAGGTCCCATACTGCGCGCGGCCGACCGCCTCGAGCATCTCGATGGACACGACGGCGTCGTAGACTCCCGTGGCGTCGCGGTAGTCGCGCAGCTCGAAGTCGGCGCGGCCGGCCAGCCCCTCGCGCTCGGCGAGTCCCCGCGCGTACTCGAGCTGCTCGCGCGACAGGGTGAGCCCGGTGACCCGGCAGCCGGCGCGGCGCGCGGCCCGCAGCGCGAAGCTGCCCCACCCGGAGCCGATCTCGAGCACGTGTGAGCCCGCGCCGGCCCCGCTCTTGGCCAGGGCGGCATCGAGCTTGTTCTCTTGCGCGCGCTCGAGGGTGTCCCCCGGCGCCAGGTAGCGCGCCGCCGAGTAGGTCATCGAGGGATCGAGGAAGCTGGCGAAGAAGTCGTTGCCGAGATCGTAGTGGGCGCCGATGTTGCGCCGCGCCCCGGCGCGCGAGTTGGGCCGCGCGGCGTGGCGCAGGCGGTCGAGTGCCCCGGCGAGCCCGGCCAGCCGGCCGACCGCCGCCTCGAGACCGGCGCGGTTGGCGGCCAGCAACTCGAGCAGCCCGGGCAGGTCGGGCGTGCGGAACTCGCCGGCGGTGTACGCCTCGCCCAGACCCACCGCCCCGGCGCCCGCCAGGCGCGTGAAGAAGCGGTAGCTGACGACCTCGAGCCGCGCGCGCCGGGTCGCGGCCGGTTCCCCGAAGACCCGCTCGCGCCCGTCCGGCAGCCGCAGCTCGAGCGCCCCCTCCCGCCAACCGGCGAAGGCCCGCAACACCAGCCGCAGCGCCGCGCGCTGCGGCCACGACGGCGGCGCCGTGCGCCGCGTCAGCGGGTGCGCCGGCAGGGGCTTCGCATGCGACTCCACGCGCTTGCCGTAGTGCAGCTTCGCCGCCTGCCAGGCGATGCGCGGTACGGTCAGCACCGCCGAGAGCGGCTGTTCCCAGAGCGTGCGCGCGAAGCTCCGCCCGTCGAACGGCCGCGCCGCGCCGGTGAGCTGGGCGGCGAACGCGGT
>CAYLSO010000104.1:0-6703 GCA_964386525.1 uncultured bacterium | reverse complement strand
CGCGCAGGGCCTTCTCGAGGTCGTTGTCCTCGGCGCCGGGCTCGTGGCGGATGACGCCCGCCGGCAGCCGCTCGTGCGCCCAGCCCGGCAAGGAGTCGAGATCTCCCACGACCAGGTCGGGCACGAGCCCGGCCGCCCACGCGGCACGCAGGCCGCCGTCGGCGCAGACCAGGGCGTCGGCGCGGGCGCGTTCAGCGCGCAGCCTGTCCTCCGGAGGCGGGAAGCCGCCGGCCAGAACGACGATGCGCGGCGCGGCGCCGGCCACCGGACGCGCGGCGGCCTGCCGTTCCTCGTCGTTGTCGTAGAAGACCCAGCTGCCCCGGTCGCGATCCTCGATGGTGAGTCGCGCCATGGTGGTTTCCTCCGCGGGTGAATCAGCCCACGTACTCTAGCACCGGGGCGGCTCTCGTGTATTCTCCACCCATGCCGAAGATCGAGCAGTGGCTCTCGGGACAGGACTTCGCGCGCGGCGACTTCCAGGCCGCGCAGATGCGCAACTTCGTCTATCTCGTCGGCGATTCCGACTCGCGCCGGGCGTGGCTCGTGGACCCCACCTGGGATGCCGACGGCCTGCTGCGCAATGTCGAGACGGCCGGCTTCGCGCTGGCCGGCGTGCTGCTCACCCACTGGCACCCCGACCACGCCGGCGGCGATCTCTATGGGCTCCAGGTCGAGGGCGCGGCGCGCGTGCGCGAGATCACCGGCGTGCCCGTCTTCGCCCATCGCGACGAGGCGGCTTGGCTGGCGCGCTCGGCGGGGCTGCGCGAGACGGACCTCACCTTCTTCGATAGTGATCAGGTGCTCGAGCTGGGCGCGGTGCGGGCCCGCTGCCTGTACGCTCCAGGACACACGAGCGGCTCGACCTGCTTCCTGGTGTGGGACGAAAGCGCTCCGCCGGACCGCCCGCGCACGCTCGTGAGCGGCGACGTGCTCTTCGTCGGCGCCTGCGGCCGCGTGGACCTGCCGGGCAGCGACCCGCGCGAGATGTACCACTCCCTGCACGAGCGCCTGGCGGGACTACCCGACGACACCGTCGTCTATCCGGGACACGACTACGGCGAGCGGCCGGCAAGCACGCTCGCCGAAGAGCGGCGCTCGAATCCCTATCTGAACTTCGCTTCCTTGGAGAGCTGGATGCAGCAGATGGGCTGAGGGCGCCGCCGAGGCTAACGCCCTTTCTTGTGCCGCTCCTCGGGTTTCTCCGCCCTCGCCGCCCCACCTTCGAGCAGCTCCCGTAGCCGTGGCAACGCCTCGCTCAGTGCCCGCTCGCCGGCCGCCACGAGCAGGTTCATGCGCGACAGGTCGGACGGGTTGACCGCGATTACCTCGGGGTGGATGCACAGGTCGGCCGCCTCGGCGCCCAGATCGGTGGAGTGCTGCACCAGCACCTCGAGCGTGCCCATGGCGATGTCGAAGAGGTTGTGGTAGCGCCGCTCCCTGTCGAAGCCGGGGATCACGTTCACCGCCAGCACGATCTCGGCGCCCATGCCGCGGCAGACCTGCGTGGGCAGGTTGTCGGTGAGGCCGCCGTCCACCAGCACCGCCGCGCCGTCCATCACCGGCGAGAAGACCACCGGGATCGCCGAGGAGGCGCTGAGCGCGTGCGCCAGCGGGCCCTGCCGGAACACCACCGGGCGCGCCGTGCGCAGCTCGGTGGCCACCACCGCCACCGGGATGCGCAGGTCCTCGATGCGCACGTCGCCGAGGGTCTGGCGCAGGAAGCGCTCCATCTCGCCGGAGTGGAAGAAGCCGAGCCGCGGCATGCCGAGCATGCGCAGCGAGCGCCAGCGCAGGCGGTCGGCGAAGGCCAGGGCGCTGGCCATCGGCACGCCGGCGGCGTAGAAGCCCCCGGCGACCGCGCCGCACGAGGTGCCGGCGATGCAGTACGGCACGAGCGCCGCCTCATCGAGGGCGCGCATCACGCCGAGGTGCGCGCCGCCCCAGGCGCCGCCGCCCGAAAGGGCCAAGCCGAGCTTCTTCAAGATGCGAGCCTCACGATGGGCGCGGCCTCTGGCGTCATGCGCTAGATGCCCCGCGTGTGGGCGCCGTCCACGAGCAGATCGACACCGTTGATGAAGGCAGCCCGCTTCGAGCACAGGAAGGCCACCACTGCGCCGATCTCCTCCGGCTCGGCCATGCGGCCGGCGGGGATCTCGGCCGCGGTCGCCGCGAAGATCTCGTCGGCGCTCTGCCCGGTGGTCGCGCCGCGCGCCGCCGCCAGTTCGACCTGCCGCGCCGTGCGCGTGTAGCCGGGCCCGACCATGTTCAGCGTGATGCCTTGCCGCGCGTAGTCGCGCGCCAGCACCTTGGTCAGCGCCACGAGCCCCGTGCGCAGCCCGCTCGAGGCGGTCAGCTCTCCGCGCGGCTCGTGCGTGACCAGCGAGCCGATGGTGACGACGCGGCCCCAACCGCGCTTCTCCATGTGCGGCAGCGCCGCACGGATGAGCCGCACGGTGGTCATGTAGGTGAGCTTGAAAGCGGCTTCCCAGTCGGCGTCGGAGAGAGCGGCGAAGCGCGCCGCCTTCGGCCCGCCGGCGTTGGGCACCAGGATGTCCAGCGCCCCGAAAGCCTCCCGAGCCTCGGCCACCACGCGCTCGCAGGCACCGTCCTGCGTGAGGTCGGCCACCAGCGGCACAGCCTCGACTCCGAAGTCGGCGCGGATCGCCTCCGCCGCGGCCCATGTCTCCTTCTCCCGTCGCGCCGCCAGCGCCACCCGCACGCCTTCCCCCGCCAGGGCCCGCGCGCAAGCCAGGCCGATGCCCGAAGACGCTCCCCCAATCAGCGCCGCCCTGCCCTTGATTCCCAGGTCCATTCGCTCTCAGTCCTGCCTCGCCTGCACGCCCGCGAGCCGCCCGTGGTCGTCGCACACGCCCACGCAGCAGATCGCCCGCTGGCCGCTCTGCTCCGCCTAGGCTAACCGATGCAGGGCGACGGGGTTTGGTGGAAAAGCCCGCCACGCCACGAGGGACGCCCGATCGTCAATCCCGTATCAAGACCGTTGCAATACCGCCATTTGCTGCGAATTTTCCCTTCCCGAACCCTCACAAGGCCCCCAGTCCTTGACCCGTCCCCATTTCTGCCGACAAGATAGCCCACGGCGTTTTCCAGAACACCCCAGCCGCTGGGCACCCGCGGTCCCTGGGACGGCATCCAACTGCCTGGGACCGCGGTTTTTCAGTCCCGCGGGACCGTCTACCGCGACGAGCCGACGCCGCGGGCGGGACGCGAGCCCCGCGGCCGGTCCGACGACCCCCGAATCCGGAGCGTACCTGTGGCCTCCATGGATGTCTTCGACGTAGCGATCCTCGGCAGCGGTCCCGGCGGCTATGTGGCCGCCATCCGCGCCGGGCAGCTCGGCCTCAAGACGGCCATCATCGAGCGCGACGCCGCCTTCGGCGGGACCTGCCTGCATCGCGGCTGCATCCCGACCAAGGCTTTCCTGCACACCGCCGATCTCCTCGACGAGATCCGCCACGCCGACACCCACGGCGTCGAGGTGGCCGGCGACCCGCGCGTGGACATGACCAAGCTGCTGGCCCGCAAGGACAAGGTCGTCGGCCAGCTGGCGCAAGGCGTCAAGGGCCTGCTGCGCAAGAATAAGGTGACGCTGGTCAACGGCCGCGGCACGCTGGCCGGGCGCGACTCGATCGCCGTCGTCGCCGAGGGCAAGGAGACCGCCACCGTGCGGGCCAAGAACATCGTGCTCGCCACCGGCAGCGAGGTGCGGGCCATCCCCAGCCTGCCCACCGACGGCAAAGTGGTCATCAACTCCGACCACATCCTCAAGCTGGCCGAGGTGCCGGCGTCGCTTCTGGTCATCGGCGCCGGCGCGGTGGGCGTCGAGTTCGCCTCCATCTTCCTGCGCTTCGGCAGCCAGGTGACCCTGGTCGAGATGCTCGACCGCCTGGTGCCCGTCGAGGACGAGGAGATCTCCAAGGAGCTGGAGCGGCTCTTCAAGAAGCAGGGCATGGACTGCCGCCCGGGCACGACGGTCGCCGCGCTGAACGTGAAGGAAGGCAAGGCCACCGTGACGCTCAAGGGCAAGGACGGCAAGGAGACGACCGAGACCTACGACAAGGTCCTGGTGGCCGTCGGCCGCAAGCCCAACACCGAGGGCGTCGGCTACGCCGAGAACGGCGTCAAGCTCACCCAGGGGACGGTGGACGTGGACGACCGCTTCCGCACCTCGGTGCCCGGCATCTACGCCATCGGCGACATCATCAAGGGCCCGTGGCTGGCGCACGCCGCCTCCCACGAGGGCCTGCACGCCGTGCAGGAGATCGCCGGCAAGCCGCTCGCGGAGAGGATGGACTTCCGGCGCGTGCCCGGCGCCACCTACTGCTTCCCCGAGGTCGCCAGCATCGGCCTGACGGAGATCCAGGCCAGGGAGCACGGCTTTGACGCGCGGGCCGCGAAGTTCCCGTTCGTGGGCATCGGCAAAGCCCTCATCCTCGGGCAGACCGACGGCTTCGTGAAGGTCGTCACCGACAAGAAGTACGACGAGATCCTGGGCGTGCACATCATCGGGCCCAAGGCCACCGAGCTGATCTCGCCGGCCTCGGTGGCGATGGCGCACGAGGCCACGGCCGAGAGCCTGGCCAGCGCCATCCAGGCGCACCCGACACTGAGCGAGGCGATCGGCGAGGCGGCGCATGGCGTCCACGGCCTGGCCATCCATTTCTAGGACGGCGGAGGTGGCCCGGCCGGGGCGGTCGTACTTCCTCGGCCGCGTCGGCTACCTCGAGGCCGCGCGCCTGCAGCACGCGCTGGTGCGCGAGCGGCTGGCCGGCCGCGTGCCGGACACCTTCCTGTTCCTCGAGCATCCGCCGGTCGTCACGCTCGGCCGCGGGTCGCACGCCGAGCACCTGCTGGCCGCGCCCGATACGCTGCGGGCCGCCGGCGCGGAGGTGTGGGAGACGAGCCGCGGCGGGGATGTGACCTATCACGGCCCCGGGCAGCTGGTGGGCTACGGGATCCTCGATCTGCGCGGGCACGGCCGCGACGTCGGCCGCTACCTGCGCAGCCTCGAGGAGGCGCTGATCCGGGTGCTCGGCGAGTACGGGCTGGCGGCCGGGCGGCGCGCCGGGCTGACGGGCGCCTGGGTCGGCGAGCGCAAGGCCGCGGCCATCGGCGTGCGGGTCGAGCGCTGGGTGACCGCGCACGGCTTCGCGCTGAACGTGGATCCCGACCTCGGGCACTTCGGCTGGATCGTGCCCTGCGGCATCCGCGAGTACGCGGTGACGTCGATCGGCGAGCTCACGCGCGAGCGCGGCGCGACCGATCGCATCCCGAGTCTGGAGGAGGCCGCCGAGCAGGCGCGGCGGCACCTGGAAGAGGTCTTCGGGCTGGAGCTGGCGCCCGGGGAAGCCGGCGAGCTGGGCGCGCTCGAGCTGCCGGAAGGCGCGCCCCTGGGCGGGATCGCACGGCGCTTCCCGCCCGCGACGCAGTGAGCGAAGGAGAGACGATGCCGAGCCGGAAGAGCGACAACGGAGGCAAGCCGAAGGCCGCCGCCCAGGCGCGCCCCAAGCTCTGGCTGGACGCGCCCGAGGGCGACGTCCCGGCCGAGACGCGCCAGCGCATCCTCTACTTCATGAAGCTGACCCGCGAGGTGGACGACCGCATCGAGCGCAAGCTCTACCGCCAGGGCAAGATCCTGGGCGGCGTCTACACCGGGCGCGGCCAGGAGGCCATCTCGGTGGCCTTCACCTGCGCCTTGGCCGAGGGCGACTTCATCGTCCCGTCGCACCGGGACATGGGCGTCTACATCGCGCGCGGCATGTCGCTGTACCGCATCTTCGCCCAGTACCTGGGCCGCCGCGACGGCCCGGCGCGCGGCAAGGACGGCAACATGCACATGGGCGACCTGCGCCTCGGGCTCGTCTCCTTCGTGTCCATGCTCGCCGACTCGGTGCCCATCGTCGCGGGCGCGGCCATGGCCTTCAAGTTCCGCAAGGAGCCGCGCGTCGCCATCACCTTCGGCGGCGAGGGCGCCACCTCGCGCGGCGACTGGCACGAGGGCATCAACCTGGCCTCGGTGCAGCAGGCGCCGGCGATCTTCGTCATCAACAACAACCAGTACGCCTACTCGACGCCGGCCCGCGAGCAGTTCCACTGCGAGACCCTGGCGGCGCGCGGTGTGGCCTACGGCATCCCCGGCTACCGCGTCGACGGCAACGACCCCGACGCCGTCTTCCGCACGGCCCGCGAGGTGGTCGAGCGGGCGCGCACCGGCGGCGGCCCGAGCCTCGTCGAGTGCGTCACGGCGCGCATGACCGGCCACTCGGCGCACGACGACCCGTCGCACTACGTGCCCAAGGAGTTCTTCGAGGAGTGGGGCAAGCGGGATCCCATCGAGCACTACACGCAGCGGCTGCTGGACGAGAAGGTCATCACTCCGGCGTGGCTCGAGGAGACGGAGATCGAGATCAAGAAGGCCGTGGACCTGGCGGTCACCCAGGCCGAGGCCTGTCCGTATCCGGAGCCCGAGGAGTGCCTGACCGACGTGTACTACGACCCCACCCGGCCGGTGGTCAACCAGTAGCGGCGGCGGCGCCGAGAGAGGGAGTCATGGCAGCGATCACCTTCCTGGAAGCCATCCGGCAGGCGATGCTCGAGGAGATGCGCCGCGACGAGCGCGTGCTCGTCATGGGCGAGGACGTCGCCAACTACGGCGGCGCCTTCAAGGTCACGCAGGGGCTGTTCG
>CAYLSO010000103.1:0-19350 GCA_964386525.1 uncultured bacterium | reverse complement strand
AGGTTGTCGCGGATGAGGTCGAGCCCGAGCACCAGCGAGTTGAGCGGGTTGCGCACCTCATGGGCGAGCTTGGCCGACATGGTGCCGATGAGGGCCAGCCGCTCGGCCTGCAGCTTCTCGTCCTCGAGCCGCTTGCGGCGGCTGATGTCCCGGAAGATGGCCCAGATGCCGAGCCCCTGCCCCTGGCTGTCGCTGACCGCGGTGAAGCTGGCGTCCACCCAGACGAGGTTGCCGTCCTGGCGCCGCCGCTGCGTCTCCGAGATGCGGGCGTGGCCGAACTCGCGCAGCTCGCGCATGAGGCCGGCGATCTCGCCGGCCTTGAGGCGCTCCTCGGGCACGATGAGGTCGAGGCTGCGGCCCAGCATCTCCTCGGCGGGGTAGCCGAAGATCCTCTCGGCGCCGCGATTCCAGCTGCGCACCACGCGGTCTTCGTTGAACAGCACGATGGCGTCCTGCGAGCGCTCGATGACGATCTCGAGGTGGCGCTCGACCTCCTCCCGCTTCTCCTCCTGGCGGCCCATGCACAGCGTGCAGAAAGAGCGGGTGAAGCTGGTGACCAGCGTGCCGAAGGCCTTGTCCACCCGGTGCGTGGCCTCGACGAACTCCAGGGGGCTGAGCTCGTCGCGCACCTTGTCGAGCATCACCTCGCGGCCGAACAGCATCGCCTGCACGGCCTCGGCCTGGTCGAAGTCGCCGTTCAGCCGCTGCTCCGCCAGGGCGGCCGCGAAGGGGATCAGGGCGCGCGCGTCCTGGCCGTCGAGCAGCCTCTGGACGGCCGCGAAGGCGGCGCGCTGGTGCTTGGCGATCTCCTCCGGCGGCCGCTGGGCGAAGCGCAGGCTGGAGCTGCGCACGCGCGCCACCCAGCGCTCGAGGATCTCGGCCTCGCGGACCGTCAACAGCTGTAGCAGGCGGGTCTTCATCACTCGGGATTATGCACGTCCCCGGCGTTCTCTGTCATGGGCTCGGCCCCCCGCCCGCGCGGGCGGTCCGCGCGGTCGGTCAGCGGCCGCGGGCCGCGGCCAGGCGGGCCGTCTCGCGGGCGATGGCCGACTCCTCGTCGCTCGGGATGGCGAAGACTCGGATGCGCGAGCCCGCCGCCGAGATGCAAGCCTCCACCCCGGCGGCGGCGGCGTTGGCCGCCGGGTCCAGGGCCAGGCCGCACCACTCCATGCCGCCCGCGATGCGCGCGCGCACCTCGGGCGAGCGCTCACCGATGCCACCGCTGAAGGCGACGGCGTCGGCGCCGCCGAGGGCGGCCAGGTAGGCCCCCAGGTACTTGCGGGCCCGGTGGCAGAAGAGATCGACGGCCAAGCGCGCCCGGGGGTCGCCGCCCGCGGCCGCCGCCAGCAGGTCGCGCATGTCGTTCGACCGCCCCGACACTCCGAGCAGGCCCGAGCGTCGGTTGAGCCGGTGCTCGATCTCGTCGGCGGTGAGCCCCTCCTTGCGCATGAGGTAGGGCACGAGCGCCGGATCGAGGTCGCCGGCCCGGGTCCCCATGACCAGGCCCTCGAGCGGCGTGAAGCCCATGGAAGTGTCCATCGCCTGCCCGGCGCGCGTGGCCGTGGCGGAGCAGCCGTTGCCCAGGTGCAGAGTGACGACGGCGGCCTCCTCCACGGGCCGGCCGCAGAGCGCGGCGGCGCGCCGCGCCACCTGCTGGTGCGCGATGCCGTGAAAGCCGTAGCGGCGCACGGCGTGGCGCTCGGTCCACTCGAAGGGCAGCGCGTAGACGGCGGCGTGCTCCGGCAGCGTGCGGTAGTAGGCGGTGTCGAACACCGCCACCATGGGCAGGCCGGCGCCGAGCGCGGCGCGCGCCGCGCGGATGCCGGCGGCGCAGGCCGGGTTGTGCAGCGGGGCCAGCTCGGAGAGCGCGTCGATCTCCGCCAGCACCTCGTCGTCGATGAAGGTCGGCGCCGAGAAGCGCTCCCCGCCGTGCACCACGCGGTGTCCGACGGCCGCGATGCGCCCGCCGGCCTCCGGCGCGGAAGCGGCGATCCAATCCAGCGCCAGCCGCAGGGCCGCCGCGTGGTCGGGCACCTCGGCGACGCGACGCGCCTCGGCGCCGCCAGCGGCGAAGAACGTGCACTCGGCCGCCCCGCCTAGACGCTCCACGGCGCCGCGCGCCAGCCACAGCGGCGATGCGGAGCCGGCGGCCGGCGGTTCGCCGGCGGCCGCGCCTGCCGCCGGCACGGGGACGACCAGCTCGAGGAGCTGAAACTTGAGAGACGAGCTGCCGCAGTTGAGGACGAGGAGGATCATGCCGCGGCTCCGGGGGATCCTGACGTAGCGATCACGGCTTCTCGTCGGCGCCGCGCGGTTCGGCCGCGCCACGCTCGGTCGCCGCGCCCCCGATCTCTCCTCCTGGTGCCCCGGCCGGGATGGCCCCGGAACGGATCTCGGTGTGCCGGATCTGACCGCCCAGGTTCGCGGCCCGCCCCAGCAGCCCGGCCGCGATCCCGCCGAAGACGAGGACCAGCGCGACCAGCCACCCGGGCACGCGGCGCCCCCGGCGCGAAGCCGCCAGACCCCACAGAGCCGCCAGTCCCAGAACGCCGGACGCCACCAGGGCGTTGAGCGCCAGATGGATGTGTTCCGCGTTCATTTTTCATCCTTTGATCGGGTCGCACACCCGGCGCGGTCAGCCCCGCTTCCCCCGCCGCCCCGCGCGCATGCTGACGGCTGGCCCCGCCGAACACAAGCCGCCGCGGCCCCGGAGCCCGGCGGTCGCGGCGCTGCCGGCGGGCTTCCCTACACCGACCGGGAAGTGCGGGCGGCCACCATCGCCAGGCCCTGACCCAGAACGGCGAAGCCCACACACACCGCCCACGCCGTGGTTGAAGCGGCCGTGGCGTGGCCGAGCGGCGAGGCCCCGGGCAGGTAGAGAGCCTCACGCAGCGCCTGCAGCCCGTAGCTCAGGGGATCGACGCGCATGACCCACGCCAGCCAGGCCGGCACCCCACCGGGCGGGAAGAGCGCTCCGGAGAGGAACCACAGGGGGAGCAGCAGCAGGTTCATCGCCGCGTGATAGCTTGCCGTCGAGCCCGAGACCCAGGCCAGCGCGATCCCCACGCCCGACAGGCCGTAGGCGATCAGGAAGACCGCGACGCAGGCCGCCGCGAAGCCGGCCGGGTGCAGCGGGATCCCCGCCGCCGGCGCGAGCAGCAGCACCACCAAGCCCTGGGCGAAGCCGAGCGTGGCGCTGCCCAGGGTCTTGCCGACGACCACGCCGGCGCGCGGTACCGGCGCGGCCAGCACGGCGCGCAGGAAACCCTGCTGACGGTCTTCGATGACCGTGATGGTCGAGAAGATGGCGGCGAAGAGGACCACCATCAGCACCATGCCCGGGAAGAAGTACTCGAGGTAGGGCATGCCCGCGGTCTGCAATCCGGAGCCGAAGCCGCTGCCCAGCAGCAGCCAGAAGAAGACCGGCTGCGCCACCGCCGCCGCGATGCGCCCGCGCTCCTGCAGGAAGAGCGCCAGGTCGCGCCGCCACAGCACGCCGACCACGGCCCAGCCGCCACCGCGCCCGGTGGCCGCGGTACTCACGCTCCCTCCCGGTCGCGGAAGCGCAGCCCGGTGAAGTGCACGAAGACGTCCTCGAGCGTCGGGCGGCGGAGCATCAGCGAGCGGATGCGGCCGGGCACGCTCTCCACCAGCCGCGGCACGAACTCGTGGGCTCTCTCCCGCTCCACGTGCACCTCCCCGCCCACCGCCACCACCGTGCCGCCGAAGACGGCGCGCAGCTCGGCGGCGAGCCCGGGCGCGTCGTCGCACTCGAGCACGATCACGTCGCCGCCCACCGCGCCTTTCAGCGTCTCGGGATCCCCCTCGGCCACGATCCGCCCCCGGTCGAAGACCAGGACGCGGTGCGCCCGGTCGGCCTCCTCGCCCTGGTGGGTCGCGTACAGCACCGCCGTCCCCTCCTCGGAGACGGCCGCGAGGGCAACCCACAGATCGGCCCGCGCGGCCGGATCCAGGCCACCCGTGGGCTCGTCGAGCAGGAGTACGTCGGGACGCGCCAGCAGGGCGCGCGCCAGTTCGAGCCGGCGCGCCAGCCCCCCGGAGAGGGTCTGCACGCGGTCCCGGCGCCGGTCCGCCAGCCCCGTCGCGGCCAGCGACTCCGACACGCGCGCGGTCAGGCGCTCTCCGGACAGGCCGTAGAGGCGGCCCAGCAGACGGAGGTTCGCCTCGGCGGTGAGCTTGCGGTCGAGGCTGGGACCCTGGAAGACGACGCCCAGGCGGCGGCGCGCCGCGCCGGGATCCGCCACCACGTCGATGCCCGCGATGCGCGCCGTCCCGCCCGCCGGCGGATGCAGCGTCGCCAGGACGCTCAGCAGGGTGCTCTTGCCCGCGCCGTTAGGACCCAGAAGCGCCACGCGCTCCCCGGGCGCGACCGCGAGGTCCACACCCGCCAGGGCGACGCGGTCTCCGTAGCGGGCGGACAGCCCCCGCACCTCGATCGCCAGGGGCAGGGCGGCCGCCGCGCCGACGGAGGAGCGGAGGGCCGCGGGGTGCGGCCCCCCGGAGATCACGGCCGGCTGAGCGAACGGACCTTGAGGACCAACGACTTGACCTCGGCGTCGGTGAGCAGCCCCTTGTGCGGCGGCATGCCCGTGCCCTTGCCGTTGAGGATCGCGTTCTCGAGGTCCTGGTCGGTGAGGGAGTTCATGTAGGCGGCATCGCGGTGGTTGCGCGGCTTGGGGTTGAGCGCCTGGCCGGCGGGACCGTCCCCCTCGCCGTTGACCCCGTGGCACATCTCGCAGCGCGTCTTGTAGACGCTCTCACCCACCGCCAGCGAGACCTCGCCGGGCGCCGGCGTGCCCTCGACCTGGCCCGCCGGCGTCTCAGCCGCCTGCTCGGCGGTTTTCTGCCCGCCACAGCCCCACAGCACGAGGCCCGCAGGGACCACCGCGAGCGCGAGATAGACCGCCGTCAGAGCGCGCATGCTGTTCATGGTTCTCAACCTCCTCGGGAAGGGATCGCATCGGGACGGCAGGCGCCGCCCCAGCGGAAGGTCCTCCGGGTTTCGCGAGACGTGATGATAGCCATTCGGGGGGTCGGTGTCACCGCCGCCGGCGCGGCCCAGCCGGGGGACGCGGGCCGGACAGCCGGGGGGGTGAAAAACCGGAAGAGGGCAGAAGCGAAGCCGATGGGCCCGTCGCGCAGATCGCTTCCCACCGCACCTCGCCCTGCCCTCTCCGTTCGGAAGGGCGGCATCACCGGGACAGTCGCCGCCTCCTCCTGTTCTTCGTTGACCGGGCGTATTTGGTTTTTTTGAACTACGGTACCTGCTCACTTTCGAGTACTACCCGTCGGTGAGCGAGCCACCTCCTCTGCTCGACCCCAGGCATCCTGCCCGGGCCTAGCGGGTGTCTGCGCCGCGCTCCCTGCCGGCGCACTGGGTTGCGGCGCTTGGCGGCTATAAAGCCGCTTTACCCGCACCCTCGCCGCTATAAAAGGCAAGGCTTGTGCCAGCCTTCACACTCCCGCCGGCCCCGCGGCATCAGACCTGTAAACCGTTGTGAATCAACGCGACGCGGCGGTGACGTCTGCGGAAGGTGACGCGGGCTGCGGGAGGGCTGTTACGCGCCACGGGGTGGCGATGGAAACCCAGTTGAGCCTATAAAGCCGTTTTCAAGACTCTGTGCGAATAGGAGTTAGACGGCTGTCACCGCCGGGTTACAGAGGTCCGCGCGCGCAGCTCGCGAGGATACAGGACAGGCCCCAGGCCGCCTTGCGGACCCGCTGCGAGGAATCGGATCAGTCGAGGGGATCGAGCGAGTCGTCGCTCTCGAGCGGGATCCCGAGGCGGCGCATGCGCGCGTAGAGAGTCTTGCGGCTGACACCCAGGAGGGCGGCCGCCCGGCTCTTGTTCCCCTGCGCCTGCTCGAGCGCGGCTATCACCGTCGTGCGCTCGCCCGGCGCGGGGCTCGCCGGCTCCTCGAGCGCCGGCAGCTGCTCCAGGTGCGCCAGCAGATCGGCCGCCGGGAGGACCGTCCCCTCGCCCCGCAGCGCCAGGGCGCGCTTGATGCAGTTGGCCAGCTCGCGCACGTTACCCGGCCACGAATAGGACGTGAGCAGGGCCGCGGCCTCCGGCGACACCGACAGGCTGGCGTCGGGCGCGTACAGGCGCAGGAAGTGGTGCACCAGGGGGATCACGTCCTCGATGCGCTCGGCGAGCGGCGGCACGGCGATCTCGATCTCGTGCAGGCGGTAGAAGAGATCGGCGCGGAAGCGGCCCTCGGCCACGGCGCGGCGCAGGTCCACGTGCGTGGCGCAGATGATGCGCACGTCGGCGTGGCGCAGGGTCGTTTCGCCCAGGCGCAGGTAGTCGCCGCGCTCCAGGAAGCGCAGCAGCGTGACCTGGACGTCGAGCGGCAGCTCGCCGACCTCGTCGAGCAGCAGCGTGCCGGTGTGCGCCGCCTCCACCAGGCCGGTGCCGTCGGTGTGGGCGCCCGTGAAGGCCCCGCGGCGGTGCCCGAACAGCTGTGAGAGCGCCAGGTCGGCGCGCAGGGCGCCGCAGTTCACCGGCAGGAAGGGCTTGCCGGCCCGCGCGCTCTTCTCGTGGATGGCCCGCGCCACCAGTTCCTTGCCCGTGCCGGTGTCGCCGCGCACCACGATGGTGAGATCGGTGCGCGCCGCGCGCTCCACCAGGTCGAGCACCCGGGCCAGCCCGCGTGACACGCCCACCAGCCCCACGCTCTCCGCCAGCCGCCGCGACGAGAGCCGCGGGCGGCGGGAGTCCGGCGCGCGCTCCGGCGCCCCGCCGCTCACGCGCTCGGAGAGCCAGGCTTCCGCCTCGGAGAGGGCGCGCTCCGCCCCCACCTCCGCGAAGCAGGCCGACGCCCGGTAGGCATACTTGCGCGCTTCGGCCGGGTCGGTGGCGTGCTGCGCGAGCAGGAAGAGGACCCGGCCGCGCTCGTAGCGCTCACCCATCTCGCCCAGCAGGTTGGCCGCGGTGCACCATTCGCGCAGCGCTCCCTCGACGTCCGCCGCGGCGAACTGGACGAGGCCGGCGACACGGTGCAACACCGCCCCCTCGTAGCGGTCGTCGAGCAGATCGCAGACCCGGCGGCAGCGCTCGACGGCATCCTGCGCGGCCTCCAGGTCGCCGAGCGCGGCGTGTGCCTCGGCCACCCGCCGCAGCACCTCGCTCATCAGGTCTCCGACCGGCGCGATACGCTCCGCGAGCGCCAGCGCCTGGCGGTAGCTCTCGAGGGCAGCCGCCGCGTCGCCGCGGTCGAAGGCCAGGTCGCCGAGGAATTCGCGTGCGATGGCCTCCTCGCGCAGCAGTCCGGCGCCCAGCGAGCGCTCGAGGCCCTCCCGCAGGTAGCGCTCGGCCTCGTCGCCGCGCCCGCTGAGGCGGGCGTGCGCGCCCAGCGCCAGGGCGCTGGTCGTCAGGCCCCACTGGTTGCCGACCTGGCGGAAGATCTGCCTCGCCTCGACGAAGGCGTCGTGCGCCTTCGCCCAGTCGCCGCTCTTCAGGTAGACGATCCCGAGATTGTGCAGCCGCAGCGCGACCTTGGCGAAACGCCCCAGACGGCGCTCCCGCGCCAGAGCCTCGCGCAGATGGTGGACGGCGACCGCCCACTCGCAGAGGTTCTTGTGGACGATGCCCAGCGTCGCCTGGGCGGTGGCCACCTCGCCCTCGTCGCCGAGCTGCTGGAAGCGGCTGCGCGACTCCTCCAGGAGGTCGCGCGCCAGGATCCAGTCGCCCAGCCGCATCCACAGCACCCCGGCTCGCATGAGGGCGCGGGCCAGTAGCCACGCGTCACCGATCGAACGCACCAGCTCCATCAGCCGCTGCGCGTGGGCGCGGGCCTCTTCGTAACGCGACAACTGGGTGAGGGTGTCGATGACTTCCAGCAGCAGCCGGGCGCGCAACTCGGCCGCGGTCCCGGCGGTCGTCGCCTCCAGGGCGCCGAGCCCGCGCGCCGCGGCCGGCGCGAACCGGCCCTGCAGGCGCAGGCACTCGACGGCCTTGATCTCGAGAGCGAGGCGCCGCGGGTCGGCCGCTGCGGCCAGTTCGGGGAGAGCCAGCACGCGCTCGAGGGTCTCGAGCGCCGGGACGTAGGAGTCGGCGCGCAGATAAAGCTCCGCCAGCGCACCCAGATCCCCGACCAGATCTGGCTGCGCGGCGGAGGAAGCGGCCGTTGTCAGGCGCGCTTCAAGACGCTGGATCCGATTTTGCTCGTCTCTCTCCAAACGCATTTTCCCCCCGGGTCGGGCAACCCGGGCGAGACCTCACGTTGTTACCAGCCGAACCTGGTCCGGACCACCCAGACGAGGCTCTCGAGCCAGAGGCGCCCGAACCGACGCGCATCCGCGCGCCGCGACGCCGAGATCGCCGGCCGGCCCGTCGGATCGATCGAACTCCCTGCGTACAAACCGTCGTTGGCCGCGTCCCACGAAACCGGTCCGCTCGGGGCCGGCGGCTTCTCGCCCGGCATGTCGGGATCTCCGGAAGCATCCGGATTCCCCGGCTTGCTGTCGTCCGCGCTCACCGTCTGTGCGTAGGCGAATCCCGGCAGCGCCGCGATCGCGAAGCTTCCGAGGACCCACAGAGCCAGCCAGACCAGTGCTCTGCGCTTCGCCTTCTTCATGCCGACACACCTTCCCCCAAAAGAGCGCCCAATCGCAGCCCGCACGCGGGACCGGCCCCAATGAAAAGAGGCCCGGGCCGACGCGCAGTCGGGCTTGAGAAAGCCACCCCCGGCTGGGGTGTCCCGAGGCCTTCCTGTAATAAGGCTAGGCCCGGGCCGGTGGCCCGCACAAGTGGATTTTGACGTGGCCAGCCAGCCGCGCCAGCGGCCGTCGTTTACGGGCGCTTGAGCCGCGGCCCGCCGGGGCTGTCCTCGACCAGGACCCCCTTGGCCAGGAGCTCGGAGCGCAGGGCGTCCGCCCGGCCCCAGTCCCGCTGCCGCCGCGCCTCCTCCCGGTCGGCCACGAGCTGCAAGACGTCCACCGGCCACTGTTCCTCGCGGGGCCCCGTCAGGAACAACCCGAGGAATCCCCCGAGCTCGCGCAGCAGCCGGGCCCCCGCGCGGGCCCCCGGCGAGTCGCCGGACTCGCTGAGACGGTTCACGGCCCGGGCCAGATCGAAGAGGTGGCCCAGCGCCCGGGCGGTGTTGAAGTCGTCCTGCATCGCCTCGTGGAACCCGGCCTCGGCCTCGGCGAAGGCGGGGTCGGCGGCGGGCGCGTCGGCCGGACCCTCCGCGAAGCCGCCGCAGCGCTCCACCGGCTGGCGCAGGCGCTCGAAGGCGGTGTGCGCCTCCGCCAGACGCTCCTCGCCGAACTCGATGGGGCTGCGGTAGTGGGTCGCGAGCAGGTAGAAGCGGATCTCCTCGGGCGGGATGGCCTGCAGCAGGTCTTCCATGAGGAAGAAGCGCTTCTCCGACTTCGACATCTTCTGGCCGCCCAGGTTGACCATGCCGTTGTGCATCCAGAAGTGCACGAAGTCGACTCCGGTGGCCGCTTCCGACTGGGCGATCTCGTTCTCGTGGTGCGGGAAGACGAGGTCCTGGCCGCCGCCGTGCAGGTCGAGCGTCTCGCCGAGGTGCTTCATGGCCATGGCCGAGCACTCGATGTGCCATCCGGGTCGCCCCGGCCCCCACGGCGAATCCCACGCCGGCTCCCCCGGCTTGGCCCCCTTCCACAGCGCAAAGTCGAGCGGGTCGCGCTTGTCCTCGCCGGGATCGATGCGCGCCCCCGAGCGCAGATCGTCCACGTCGCGGCCGGAGAGCTTGCCGTAGTCGGCCTTGCGCCGCACGTCGTAATAGACGTCGCCGCCCGCGGCGTAGGCGTAGCCCGCGTCGATCAGCTTGAGGATGAGGGCCTGGATCTCCGGGATGTGCTCGGTGGCGCGCGGGTAGGCCGTGGCGCGGCGCACACCGAGGGCGTCGGCGACGCGGAAGTAGGCGTCGATGTTGCGCTGCGCCACCTCCTGAAAAGCGATCCCCTCCTCCCCGGCGCGCGCGATGATCTTGTCGTCCACGTCGGTGAAGTTGGTCACGAAGACCACCTCGAAGCCGAGGTGCTCGAGGTAGCGGCGCGCCGTGTCGTGCACCACCACCGAGCGCATGTGCCCGACGTGCGGCCGGTCCTGCACGGTCATGCCGCAGACGTAGACGCCCACGCGGCCGGCCCGGACCGGCTCGAACGGCCGCTTGTCGCGTCTTTGCGTGTCATAGATCCGAAGCGCCACTCTGTCGGTTCCTCCGTCCGCTCGTGCGTCGTGGGCTCCCGCGCCGCGCCCGCGGCGGGGACCCCCGGCTAGTGCCGGACCGCGCCGCCGCGCTGCCCGGCCGCCGCCTCGAGGCCCAGCTCGAGCATGCGCGCCACCACGTCGTCGTAGGACAGTCCGCGCGCCTTGGCCGCCATCGGCACCAGGCTGGTGGGCGTCATCCCCGGCACCGTGTTCACCTCGAGGCAGTACGGCCGCCCCTCGGGGTCGAGGCGGAAGTCGACGCGGGCCACGCCGCGGCAGCCGAGCACCTGGAAGGCGCGCCGGCCGAGCTCCCGGATGCGCGACGCCAGGCCGGTCTCGAGCTGCGCCGGGCACTCGTAGCGGCTCATCCCGGCCGTGTACTTGCACCGGTAGTCGTAGAGGCCGCCCTCGGGGAAGATCTCGACCACCGGCAGCGCCTCGTCCCCGAGGACGCCGACGGTCAGCTCGCGACCGGGCACGTAGCTCTCGACGAGCACGCCCTTGGAGAAGCGGACCGCCTCCGCGAAGGCGCGCGCCAGATCCTTGGCCTCCCGCACCAGGCTCAGGCCCACGGTGGAGCCCTGGTCGTTGGGCTTCACCACCACGGGCAGGCCGCCGAGCGGCTCGAGATCCTCGGAGAGCGGCGCCGGGCCGTCCGCCCGCAGGAGCAGCCAGCGCGGGGTAGGGATGGCGGCGTGCTCGAAGAGCCGCTTCGACATCGCCTTGTCCATGGCCAGCGCCGAGGCCAGCATGCTCGAGCCCGTGTAGGGCCGGCCGGTGAGGTCGAGCAGCGCCTGCAGCGTGCCGTCCTCCCCGGCCCCACCGTGCAGGGCGATGAAGACGACGTCGGCTCCGGCCAGCGAGGGCGCCTGGACGAGCGCGCCGGGAGTGGCCGCAGCACTCGCTCCGGTCGTCGCCTCGAGCCGCCCGGCCTCGGCCTCGCGGCCCGGCGGCAGGATGCGCCCGCCGGCCCCGTCCACCGAGACCACCTCGTGTCCGAGGCGGCGCAGCGCGGCCGCGATCCCGGTGCCCGTGGTGAGCGAGACCTCGCGCTCGGCGGAAGTGCCTCCCATCAGGACGATGACCTTCATCCCTGTCCCCCGAAGGATCTATCGGATGCGGCGGGGCGCGCGCCCCGTCAGTCGCGCGTCTCCACGAGTGCTACCGCCATGGCGGCCAGCCCGCGCCCCTGGCCGAGCGCGCCCAGCCCCTCCGGGCGCGTGGCCTTGATCGAGACGCGGTCGCGCTCCACGCCGAGCGCCGGCGCCAGCCGGTCGCGCATCGCCTCGACGTGCGGCGCCAGCCGCGGCTCCTCCGTGACCACCGTGACGTCCACGTTCACCGGCCGCGCCTCCCGCTCGGCGAGCAGTGCGACCACGCGGCGCAGCAGATCGACGCTGTCGGCCCCCTGCCAGCGCGCGTCGCCGTCGGGGAAGTGCCCCCCGAGATCGCCCAGCGCCAGGTCGCCGAGCAGCGCGTCGGCGAGGGCGTGGCAGACGGCATCGGCGTCGGAGTGGCCGGCCAGGCCGGCGGCGTGCGGGATCGCCACGCCGCCCAGCACCAGCGCCCGCCCGGCGGCGAACGGATGGACATCATAGCCGAGGCCGATGCGCAATCCCATGACTCCTCCGCGGGTCTCGGGCGGCCTACGCGCCCGGCCGCGCCGCGGGCATCCACGGCGCGCCGCCGGCTCTCACCCAGGCTTCGGCGAGCGCGAAATCCTCCGTCGTCGTGACCTTGAAATTGAAGGGCGTCCCGTCCACCACGCGCACCGGCTCGCCCAGCGCTTCGATCAGCTGCGCGTCGTCGCTCGCCTCGCCCCCCGTCCATTGCGCGTGCGCCCGCTCGAGCAGCGACAGCCGGGCGCCCTGCGGGGTCTGCGCCAGCACCAGCTCGTCGCGCGGCGGGGTCTCCATCACCCGCTCGCCCGCCACCCGCTTGACGGTGTCCGGACTCGGCCGCGCGCACACCACCGCGCCGCCGGCCGCCGCGGCCGCCACGCGCGCGAAGAGGTCGGGCGGGGCCAGCGGCCGCGCCGCGTCGTGCACGAGGACCACCGGATCGGCGTCCCCGCCCACGGCCGCGCGCACCGCCAGCAGCCCGGCGCGCACCGAGTCGCGCCGTGTAGCGCCGCCCTCCGCCACCGCGCGCACGAGTCGCCGCGACGCCGGGGGGCAGGCCGCGAGTGCGGCGCGGGCCGCCTCGGGATCGGCGACCACCACTACCGCCGCCACCGCACCGCTGGCCGCCGCCGCGGCCAGACAGTAGGCCACCAGCGGTTGTCCGGCGAGCGGCAAGAAGGCCTTGGGCCCGCTCCCGCCCAGCCGCTCGCCGCGGCCGTACGCCGGCACGACCAGCCAGGTCTCCCCGCTCACTGTCCGCCCCCGGGAGCTTCCTCGGGCCCGGCCTCGCCCCGCCGCCGGGGGCCGAGCCCCGCCTCGAGCGCTTCGGCCAGCGAGCGCACGCCGATGACCTGCGGGGCGCCCTGGGCGCCGCTCCGGGCGCCGCCCTTGGCCCCGCTCCGGGACCCGCCCGCCGCCACCTCGTCAAGCTGCGCGGCCGGCACGATCACCGGACCGAACCCGAGGAGCGCCGCCTCGCGCACGCGCTGCGCGATCTGGTGGACGCGCCGCACCTCGCCGGCCAGCCCGACCTCGCCGATGGCCACCAGCCGCCCGCGCGGCGGCCGGTCGAGCCGGCTGCCGGCGATGGCGAGCGCCACGCCCAGGTCGGCGGCCGGCTCCTCGAGCCGCAGCCCGCCGGCCACGTTCACGAACACGTCGGAGTGGGACAGCCGCAGGCCGAGGCGCTTCTCGAGCACGGCGATGAGCACGGCCAGCCGCTTGGGGTGCACGCCCGAGCCGGCGCGCTGCGGCATGGCGAAGCCGGTGCCGGTCACCAGCGCCTGGACTTCGACGACCAGGGGCCGCGTGCCCTGCAGGGTGACGACCAGCGCCGTGCCCGAGACACCGGGGGTCTCGCCCGCGTCGCCGACGAAGGCGCGCGCCGGATCGCGCACCTCGACCAGGCCGGTGTCGCGCATCTCGAAGACGCCCAGCTCGCTGGTGGAGCCGAACCGGTTCTTGACGGCGCGCAGGAGCCGCACGGGCATGAAGCGCTCGCCCTCGAGATAGAGCACCGCGTCCACCATGTGCTCGAGGACGCGCGGCCCGGCCGCCGCCCCCTCCTTGGTGACGTGCCCGACCAGGATCGTGGGCACGCGCCGCCCCTTGGCGAAGCCGAGCAGCGAGAGAGCGCACTCCTTGACCTGCGCGACCGAGCCGGGACCGGCGGGCAGGTCGGGGTGCGACAGGGTCTGGATGGAGTCCACCACGAGGACGGCCGGGTCCGACTGCGCCGCCGCTTCGAGGGCCCGCTCGACATCGGTCTCGCAGAAGACGAGCAGCTCACCGGGCACCGGGCCGAGCCGCTCGGCGCGCAGGCGCACCTGCTCCGGCGACTCCTCGCCCGAGATGTAGAGCACGCGCCGGCCGTCGCCGGCCAGCACCCGCGCCACCTGCAGGGCCAGCGTCGACTTGCCGATTCCGGGGTCGCCGCAGAGCAGCACCAGCGCGCCGGGGACCAGGCCGCCGCCCATGACGCGGTCCAGCTCGGCGAAGCCGGTCGGCACGCGCTCGGCCTGCTCGAGGCCGACCTCGGCCAGCGGGCGCGGCCGCGCCTCGGCGCAGTCCGCTCCCACCCAGGCGCCGCGCCGCCGCGGCGCGCCGCCCGGCGCGCCGGGGCGCCCTGCCGCCGGCTCGGCCCGGCGCTCGTAGGCCGAATTCCAGGCGCGGCAGCTCGGGCAGCGCCCGAACCAGCGCGGCTGGTCGTCGCCGCACTGCGAGCAGACGAAGAGGCTCTTGGCCGCGGACTTCTTGGGACTGGGGCTCATGGACCTCCCGCTGCGGGGGCGGCCGGCGGCCTCGGCGCGACGCTGCCGCCGCCGTGGCCGCCCGGGGCCGCGCCGCCGGGGGATGCCGCCGTGGCGCGGCGCTACCGCGGCGACTCTACTCGCGGAGGGGGACCGCTGGCTAGGCGCAGCCTAGAACAACGAGAGCTTGAGGTACTTGTGGGGGTTCGCCCGGATGTCGCGCACCAGCAGGTTCACGTCGCGCAACGTCCGGCGCATGTCGTCGTACAGCGCCTTGTCGTTGAGCAGGCGGCCCACCGTCGTGGTGTCGGCCTGCGCCCGCGCGGCGACGTCGCCGAACTGCCGCGCCACGTAGTCGAGCCGCGTGACCAGGGTGTCGACCCGGCCCGAGGTCCCGGCCAGGCGGTCCACGGTCTCGTCGACCACCGGGCCCTTCTCGGCCACCAGCATGCGCAGCTCGTAGGACATCTCGCGCAGGTTATCCGAGACCTGCCGCAGGTCGTCGCGGTTCTCGGCCACCGTCTGAACCACGGAAGCCGAGGCCTCCTCGACGTTGTGCAGGGTGGTGCGCAGCGTGCCGCGATCCTCCGCCAGCGCCAGGAGGCGGTCGATCTGGTCGCTGACCCGCTGCAGCGAGGTGAGGGCCTCGCCCATCCGGCTGATCACTTCCGGCACGCCGCTCTCGTAACGGCCGACGATGGTGTCGCGCGCCGCGAACGGCCGGCCGCCCTCGCCGAGGTCGATGGCGATGAACTTCTCGCCCATGAGGCCGGTGTTGCGCACGGCGACGCGGGAGGCGTCGGTGAGGCGCACTCCACGGTCGAGCGACAGGCTGACGACCACGCCGCCGCGGGTCAGGCGGATGGACTGCACCTTGCCCTGGCTGACGCCGTTGACCCGCACCGGGTCGCCGTCGGCGAGGCCGCCGACGTCGGTGAAGCGCACTAGGTAGCTGTGGCGCTGGCGGGCCAGGCGGGCGTCCGACAGCCAGGTGACGCCCCACACGACGACCACCAACGCCAGGAGGACGGCGATGCCGACCTTGATCTCCGTGCCGCGCCCGGCCATAAGACTCCCTTTAGCCCGCCGCGCCCAGGCTCTGGCTGCGGCCTTCGACGAAACCGCGCACCAGCGGGTCGGCGGAGTCCCGCAGCTCCTGCGGGGTGCCCGTCTGGTGGATGCGCCCCTGGTGGAGGTACGCGATGCGGTCGCCCACGAAGTAGGCGCTCGCCATGTCGTGCGTCACCACCACCGAGGTGAGCCCCAGGCGCCGCTGCAGGTCGCGGATCAGCCGGTTGATGACGTCCGCCATCACCGGGTCCAGCCCGGTGGTCGGCTCGTCGTACAGTAGCACCTCGGGCTCCGTGGCGATGGCCCGGGCCAGCGCCACGCGCTTCTTCATGCCGCCCGACAGCGACGCCGGCTTGAGGCCCGCGATGTCGTGCAGCCCCACCTGCGCCAGCTTCTCGGCGACCAGCGCCTGCTCCTCGCCGATGGGCAGCCGCCGGCGCACCCGCACTCCGAGCGCCACGTTCTCGCCCACGGTGAGCGAATCGAAGAGCGCGGCGCCCTGGAAGACCATGCCGACGCGGCTGCGCAGCTGCCGCCACTCGCCGCTGGTGAAGCGCGTCACGTCGTGGCCGAGCAGCTGGATGCGGCCGCGGTCGGGCTGCATGAGGCCGACGACATGCTTGAGGAGCACGCTCTTGCCGCAGCCCGAGCGGCCGATGACCACGACCGTCTCGCCGGGGCGCACCTCGAGGTCCACGCCGGCCAGCACGGCCCGCCCGCCCAGTTTCTTCTCGACGCCGGCCAGGGCAAGCGCCGGACCGCCGCCGTCGCGGGCCCCGCTGGGGGGACCGGACACGCCGCCGTCGGCGCTTTGCACGCTCATCCGCCCGGCCCGCTCAGAAGCTCACCCGGAACAGCAGGTTGGCGAGCACGTAGTCGCCCACCAGGACGAGCACGCACGAGGCCACCACGGCGCGCGTGGTGGCCAGGCCGACGCCCTCGGCGCCGCCCTCGGTGACCGACCCGTAGTAGCAGCCCATCAGGCCGATGATGGCGCCGAAGAAACCGGCCTTCATGAGCCCCGAGGTCAGGTCCTTGAGGTGGAAGAACTGCTTGAGCGCCTGCGTGTAGGTGTGCGGCGACTGGTCGAAGGAGAAGGTCGCCACCCCGAACCCCCCGAGGATGGCCACGGCGTCGGCGAACACGGTCATCACCGGCAGCATGATCACCGCCGCCACCAGGCGCGGCATCACCAGGTAGCGCACCGGGTCGATGGCCAGCACCTCGAGCGCGTCGATCTGCTCGGTGACCTTCATGGTGCCGATCTCGGCGGCGATCGAGGCCCCGACCCGCCCGCCGACTACCAGCGCGGTGAGCACCGGCCCCAGCTCGATGAGCACCGAGCGCATGATCACCGCACCGAGGTAGCGCAGCGGCACGACGCCCTCGAGCTGGTAGGCCGCCTGCACGGCGGCCACCGCGCCGGTGAACAGGGCGACGATGACGACCAGCGGCACCGATCCGACGCCGATGGCGCTCATCTGATCGACCACCTGGCGGCCGTGGACGCGCAGGGCCGGCAGGGCCCCCAGGGCGCGCGCGAAGAGGATGCCGATGCGCCCGGTGTGGGTGAAGAACGCGAGGATGGTGCGCCCGACCCAGGCGAGGCCCGTCTTGGCGGTCTCGGTGAGGATCTCCTCGGGGGGGAACTCCTCGAGGAACGGTCGTCGGTTCTCGTCGGCCATGGCGGCTCGTCCTTGCGCCCGTGCGTGCCTCTCCGGCGGCCCCCGCGGTGCCGGCCCGGGGCCCCGGGGCCTTCCCTTGGGAATCGGCCGACGGAGGGCCCCGCCTTAGGCTCCGTCCAGGAACGCCCCACGAGCCGCGCGGCGTCTTCAGACGGAGCCTAGCCGGCCGCCCGGGGCCCCGACCCGACCGGGACCCGCAAGGCGGCCGCGCGGCGTTCCGAGACGGAGCCTAGAAGTACTCCTGCCCGACCGTGGTCAGGCTACCGAACTTGGCGAACTCCTTGCGGAAGGCCACCTCGATGTCGCCGGTCGGCCCGTTGCGCTGCTTGGCCACCTTGACCGTGGCCTTGCCCTTGTTCTCCTCGCTGGGCTGATAGAACTCTTCGCGGTAGATGAAGATGACCACGTCGGCGTCCTGCTCGATGGCCCCCGACTCGCGCAGGTCGGAGAGCATCGGGATGCCCCTGGGACCGCGCAGCTCGGGGGCGCGCGACAGCTGCGACAGCGCCAGGATGGGCAGCCCCAGCTCCTTGGCCAGCGCCTTGAGCGAGCGCGTGATGTGCGAGATCTCCTGCTGGCGGCTCTCGACGTGGTCCGGCCCGCGCATCAGCTGCAGGTAGTCCACCACCAGGAGCGCCACCGGGGCTTCGGCGCGGATGCGCCGCGCCTTGGCGCGCAACTCGAGCACCGAGAGGGCCGGCGTGTCGTCGATCCAGATGGGCGCGCCGTGCAGCTTGCCGGCGGCGCGGGTCAGGTGCTTCCAGCGTTCGGCCGGGAAGAAGCCGGTGCGCAGCTCCTTGAGGTTCATCTCGGCGCGCGAGCAGAGCATGCGCAGCACCACCTGCTCCTTCGACATCTCCAGGGAGAAGACCGCCACCGGCGCGCCGGTCTCGCAGGCCGCGTAATCGGCGATGTTGAGGCAGAACGCCGTCTTGCCCATCGACGGCCGCCCCGCCACGATGATCAGCTCGCCGGCCTGGAAGCCGCCGGTCATCTCGTCGAGGTCGCGCAGCCCGGTGGGCAGGCCGGTGATGTTGGTCTTCAGCGCGTGCAGCCGCTGCAGCTCCTCGATGACCGGCGTGGTGAGGTCGCGCAGGCGGTGGATGTCCTTGCGCACCTTGCGGTCGGTGAGCTGGAAGATGCGGTTCTCGGCCCGGTCGAGGACGTCGCGCACCTCGTCGCGCCCGGCCGTGGCCTCGCGCGCGATGGTGTGCGCGGCGAGGATGAGTTTGCGCAGCAGCGCCTTGTCGAGCACGATGCGCGCGTGGTGGTCGAGGTTGGCGGTGGTGACCGCGTAGTCGTAGAGGCGCGCCAGCTCGGCCTCGCCGCCCACCGCGTCGAGCTCGCCGCGCTTGCCCAGCTCCTCGGACAGCGTGATGAGGTCGGCGCGCTCGCTGCGCTCGTAGAGGGTGAGGATGGCGCGGTAGATGCGCGAGTGGGCGTCACGGTAGAAGTCGTCGGCCGCCAGGGGCAGGCCGACCACGTCGTTGATGGCCGCGGGATCGAGGAGTAGCGCGCCGAGCACGGCGCGCTCGGCCTCCAGCGAGTGCGGCGGGACCATGCCCTCGCCGCCGGCCACGATGGTCTGGGTGTCGCTCATGGGAAGGCCTCACGGGCGCGGGCGCGGGGCCCGCGTCTTCAGGGAGCCAGGTATTCCTGGGCCAACCGCTGCATGTCTTCCCACACCGGGCGCTTGAGGCCTGGATTCCGCAGGCACGCGGCGGGGTGATAGGTGACCAGGAGTTTGGCCTGGCCGAAGCGGTAAACCTGTCCGCGCATCGCACCCACCGTCCCGCGCGCGCCGACCAGCAGCTCGGCGGCGAACTTGCCAAGGCAGCAGATGACGCGCGGCCGCAGCAGCGCGAGCTGCCGGTAGAGATAGGGCGAGCAGGCCTCGATCTCGTGCGGCAGCGGGTTGCGGTTTTCCGGCGGGCGGCACTTGAGGACGTTGCAGATGTACACGGTGTCGCGATCGATGGGCACGCCCGGGATGAGCTGGCGCTCGTCCATGGCGGCGAGGATCTTGGTCAACAGCTCGCCGGCGCGGCCCACGAAAGGCTCGCCGCGGCGGTCCTCTTCGGCCCCCGGGGCTTCGCCGACGAAGACGATGCCGCTGGTCCCCTGCCCCACGCCCGGCACGGCCTGGGTGCGGCAGCCCGCCAGACCGCACTTCGTGCACCCCACCACTTCCTTGGCGACACGCGCCAGGGTGTCGCCGGCCAGCGGCGCGGCCGGGCCGCGCGCCACGGCGGCGAGCCGTGGCGTGTCGAAGAGCAAGGACTCCAGCTCGGGGTCGGGGGCAGCGGAGGCGGAGGGCGGCGCCGGCCGAGCGGGCCGGGCGGGCGCCGGCGGTTCAGCGGCCGACTCCGTCGCCCGGGGCGCGGCCGGTGCCCCCGCGGCGCGCACGTAGCCCGAGATCACCGCTTCCCAGAGGTCGGCGCGGCCGGCGGCCGCTTCCTCCTCGAGGAAGCGCCGCACGTCGCGCGCGGCGGCGCGCTCCGTCTCGCGCTCCGGCATCA
>CAYLSO010000102.1:0-15740 GCA_964386525.1 uncultured bacterium | reverse complement strand
ATCTCCTCATGGGTTGGGAAACAGGGTTGCGAGAACGGACGGATCGGCAGGGATGGAGCGCGGCTCGCCGGCCACCTTCATGGCGGCGCCCACGTCCTTGAGGCCGTTCCCCGTCAGGAGGACCACCACCTGCCAGGATGGATCGACGAGCTTGCGGCGCACCGCCTCCTTGAGGCCGGCCCAGGCGCACGCGGCGGCGGGCTCGGCGAAGACGCCGGCGTTGCGCGCGATCTCCGGGATGGCCGCGAGGATGGCGTCGTCGCTGACGGTGATGCCGAAACCGTCGGAGGCGCGGATCGCCTGCACTGCGGCGTCGCCGTCGCGTGGCAGGCTCACCGAGATGGAGTCGGCCACCGTTTCCCCGGAGACCGGGCGGATGACGCCGTCGCGGGCCGCCGCGTGCACCACGGCGGCGCTGCCTTCGGCCTGCACGGCCAGCAGGTGCGGCACGTCACTGATGAAACCCAGGCGCTGGAACTCGACGAACCCCTTCCAGACGCCCGACAGGATGTTGCCGTCGCCCACCGGCACGACGACGAGGTCCGGCACGCTCCAGCCGAGCTGCTCGCAGATCTCGAAGGCGACCGTCTTCTTGCCCTCGCGGGTGTAGGGATTGTAGCCGGTGTTGCGGTTGTACCAGCCGAAGCGGCGCGTCGCCTCGAGGCAGAGGTCGAAGGCCTGGTCGTAGGTGCCGTCGACCGCCAGCACCTCGGCGCCGAAGGTGAGCAGCTGGGCGATCTTGGCGCGCGGCGCGGTCCTGGGCACGAAGATGCGGGTGCGGATGCCGGGCGCGGCGGCCAGCACGGCGGTGGCCGCGGCGGCGTTGCCGGTGGAGGCCCCGGTGACCAGGTCGTGGCCGAGCTCGCGGGCGCGCTGTAGCGCCACGGCGCTGGCGCGGCACTTGAACGACGCGCTGGGGTTGCGGCCGTCGTCTTTGAGCAGCAGCGGGCGCGACAGGCCGAGCGCGGCCGACAGCCGCGGCGCCTCCACCAGCGGGGTCCAGCCCACCGGCGGCCCCGGCAGGCGCTCGCCGACCGGCAGGAGCGGCAGGTAGCGCCAGATGGAGCGGTCCGGGTCGAGCTCCAGCGCGGCCCGCGACCAGACGCGCGCCGTGGCCGCGTAGTCGTACTCGACCAGCAGGTTGCCGCCGCAGCCCGGGCAGACGTAGCGCTCGGCGGCCGTCGGCGTGGCCTCCGCGCAGCGGACGCAGCGCAGGCCGACGGCGTTGCCGGCGCCCGCGCCGCCCGGAGCGGCCGCCGGGTCCCCGCTCACGCGACGACCCACGTCCCCGTCCGGCCCTCGAGCGCGGCGAGCAGATGCGGGGGATCGGTGATCAGCGCCTGCTTGCCGCCGGCCTCGAGGAACTCTACCACCGCCTCGATCTTGGGCTTCATGCTGCCCGGCGCGAAGTGCCCCTCGGCCAGGTAGCGCTTGGCCTCGGCGACCGTCATACGCGCGATCGGGCGCTGCCCGGGTTTCTTGAAGTCCAGGTACGCCTGCTCGATGGCGGTGGAGATGATCAGCAGGTCGGCCCCCAGCTCGCGCGCCAGCAGGCTGGTGGCCAGGTCCTTGTCGATGACCGCGGCCGCGCCGGCGAGGTCGCCGCGCGCGTCCATCACCACCGGGATGCCGCCGCCGCCCACGGCCACCACCATGATGTCGTGCTCGAGCAGGCGGCGGATCGCCTCGAGCTCGAGGATGCGCACCGGCCGGGGCGAGGCGATCACGCGCCGCCAGCCGCGTCCGGCGTCCTCGACCACGTCCCAACCGTCCTGGTCACGGCGCTCGGCCGCCAGCTTCTCGTCCATGAACGAGCCGATGGGCTTGGAGGGCTGCTTGAAGGCCGGATCCTCGCGGTCCACCAGTACCTGCGTGACCACGGTGGCGACCTCGGGGCGCACGGGCCAGGCCTTCATCTCGTTGTACATCGCCTTCTGGATCTGGTAGCCGATGGCGCCCTGCGTGTCGGCGCCGCACGAGTCGAGCGGCACGTCGTGCAGCTCGTGGCGCGACAGCTCGCTGCGCCGCAGGATGAAGCCCACCTGCGGGCCGTTGCCGTGCGTCACCACCACGCGCCAGCCGCGCGCCAGCAGGCCGGCGATGTGCCTGCAGGTCTCCTCGATGGCCTGGTACTGGTCCTCGACCGACTTGTGCGCCTCGTCGGCGATCAGCGAATTGCCGCCCACGGCGAGGATGGCCAGCGGTTTGCCGTTGCTCATGTCGTGCGCCCCGTCCCCATGTCCGGCGGCTCAGTCCAGCGCTTCCAGCACGCCGGTGCGCCGGTTGAAGTCGCGGATGAGCCCGTCCCATCGCGCCGCCTGCGCGAAGGTCTCCGTCCAGAAGTCCGGCTCCCACAGCTCGGCCAGTTCCTCCGAGGTCTTGCCCTGCTGCTCCACCCAGGTGAAGTACTTGAGGTTGTGCAGGCGCTTGCGGTCGGGGTAGCCCAGCTCCTGCAGGTGGTCGATGCCGACGCCCTCGAGGTAGCGCGAGAAATCGCGAGCCGCGCGCTCGCGCGTGTAGGGGCCGCGCTCGGCGCGCAGCTCCCGGATGCGCGACTCGTAGAGCGCCATCGAGTCGGTGAGCGGCGTGACCAGGACGTCGCGGCCGTCCAGCTCGTAGTATTTGGCCGTCTGGATCGCCGCCACCAGGTTGCAGATGCCCGAGATGCCCACCAGCGGCAGCTGCCGCACGAATTCCGGCGCCAGCCCCGCGCCGGCCAGGAACTTCATGCCCTCGTCCTCGTTGAACAGGCGCAGCAGGCTCATGCACTGCTCGTCGTCGATGGCCGCCACCACGTCGGTGTTGCGCACGTTGTGCACCCACGGCACGTGCTTGTCGCCGATGCCCTCGATGCGGTGCGAGCCGAAGCCGTTGGCCAGCAGGGTGGGGCACTGCAGCGCCTCGGTGGCCACCACCTTGACGTGCGGGAAGCGGGTGCGCAGGTAGTCGCCGGCGGCGATGGTGCCCGCCGACCCGGTGGCCGAGACGTAGGCCGCCAGCCGGCTGCCGGGCCGGGCGATCTGCCCGAACACCTCCTCGACGATGCCGCCGGTCACCGTGTAGTGCCAGATGGCATTCCCGAACTCCTCGAACTGGTTGAAGATCATGACCGCGCCGCCACGCTCTTTGCGCAGCTCCCAGCACTTGTCGTAGATCTCCTTGACGTTCGACTCGGTGCCGGGCGTGGCGATGATCTCGTCGGTGCCGATGGCGCGCAGCCACTCGAAGCGCTCCTTCGACATGCCCTCGGGCAGGATGGCGATGGCCTTGCAACCGAGGAGCGCGCTGTCGAAGGCGCCGCCGCGGCAGTAGTTGCCGGTGGAGGGCCACGCCGCCTTGTGGGTGTCGGGGTCGAACTCGCCGCTGACCAGGCGCGGCACCAGGCAGCCGAAGGCGGCGCCGACCTTGTGGGCGCCGATCGGGAAGTGCTTGCCCACCAGCCCGACGATGCGGGCGCTGACGCCCGTGAGCTCGCTCGGGAACTCGATCCAGTTGCCGCGGTTGAACAGCCCGCCCTTCTCCTTGGGCTCGTTCTTCCAGGTGATGCGGAAGAGGTTCAGGGGATCGACGTCCTGCATGCCGACGTCGGCCAGGCGCTTCTTGATCTTCTCCGGGACCAGCGTCGGGTCTCGCTGCTCGGCGAAGGTGGGGATGACGATCCGGCGTTCGCGGCACCGCTGGGCGGTCCGGGCGAGGACCGCCTCGTTGACCTGCTGCACGACCCGCATGGGGGGACGCTCCTTTGGGCGGGGAGAATGCCTGCGTTGCCCCGCACAATAGCCAAGCGCGGCGGGAGGGGCAAGCGCGGGGCGGGGGAGAAGCGGCCGGCGGGCGCGCGCCGCGCGGCCGGTGCCGGGCTCGCGATCGGCGATGGGCCCGCCGGCCGGCCGCGGTTGACGGCCTCGCGCCCGCTGCCTAGCATGGGCCGTCATGACGCTCCCCCAACCCCCGCCGGCCCGCCTGGATCTCGTTCTCTGGCATGTCGACCGCTTTCCCACCGCGCCCGGGGTCTACCTCGGCTGTCTCCGCCGCCGCGGCCATCGCATCACCTGGGTGACCTCCCAGGAGAGCGACGGCTATCGCGTGGTCGAGCGCGAGGAGGAGGGGGCGCGATTCATCGAGATCCACCGAGTGCGCGACTCGGGGCCGGGCGGCCCCCTGGGGATGCTCGCCAACCGCTGGCGCAAACTGCGCGGGCTCTTCCTCAAGGTGGGAGTCATGCGCCGGCTGGCGGCGGAACGCCCCGACGTGCTGCAGGTGCGCGACATGATGACCGAGGGGATGCTGGCGGCGCACTACGGGCGGCGCTTCGGCGTCCCCTTCGCCTTCTACTTCGACTATCCGCACGAGGAGTCGTCGCTCCGCCTGATGGACGAGGTCGGGCAGCGGGGGCCGTTGCGCCGCGCCGTGCTCCGCTGGTGGATCCGCCGCCGCGAAAACCTGCTGCGCCGGGCGCAGTTGCTGTTCGTCGTCAGTGTCACCCAGGAGGAGCGGGTCAGGACCCGGCTCGGCGTGCGCCCGGAACGCATCGTCCGCTTCCCGGTGGGGGTCTCGGTGGAGGTGTTCGGGCTGGCCGCGGCGGAGCCGCCGGGGCCCGGGTCGACGGCGGCCGCTCCCACCGTCTGCTACCTCGGCAACCTCACGGCCAACCGCGACCCCGCGTTCCTCTTCCGCATCTTCGAGGAGGTGCGCCGCCGACTGCCCGAGGCGCGCTTCCTCCTCATCGGTGAGTCCAACCCCGAGGTCCAGCGCCTGGTGCTCAGCTTCTCCTCTCCGGCCGCCGTCGAGGTCACGGGCGCGGTGCCGCACGCCGAGGTGCCCGGCTGCCTGCGTACCGCCCATGTCGGAGTCTTCCCGCTGCCGCTGGACGACCCCCACGGCATCTTCCTCACCAGCTCGCCGCTCAAGGTGGTGGAGTATCTGGCCGCCGGCTTGCCGGTGGTCTCGTCCCGCGTGCCGGACGCGGTCGCGCTGCTTTCCGCGAGCGGCGGCGGCGTCTGCGTGGAGAACGACCCGGCGGCGTTCGCCGAGGCCATCGCGGCCTACCTGCGCGACCCGGCGCTGACCCGCGAGCACGGTGCGCGGGGCCGGGAGTACGTGCGCCGACATCGCAGCTTCGACGTCCTCGCCGACCGCGTGGAGCAGGCGTATCTGAACCTGCGCGAGCGGGGGGTTCCGAATCTCCCGGGCACGGGCGCCGCGCGCACCTGAGCGCCGCGCTCCCGTGCGCTTGACAGCGCGCTTTTCCAGAGTCGAGAATCCAGCCGCTAGCCGTCTGGAGGCCCGCGCCGCCGGGATCTCCGTTTCGAGTCTCCGCCTCGAAGGAGGACGCTCTTGCCGGGCCTGAAGATCGTCGTCGGACCGCCCGATCCCACGCTGCCGCCCGCGCCCCCGCCCGAGGCTCCCGCTCCCGAAATCCACCGCCACCGCCGCCCCGTCTTCTCGGCGCCCGGGATTGACGCCAGCTTCGACGTCCCCGACGACTACCCGAGCTTCAGCTTTGCCAACGAAGAGTTCTTCCTGTTCGTGGAGGGCCTGGTCTACGACCGCAGCGACGAGGATCTGGTACAGTTCGGCGCCGCTCTCGCCGCGCAGCTGACAGCCGGCGCGTCGATCGACGCGGGCGTCCTGGAATTCCTGCGGCACGCCGACGGTGACTTCGTGGTCTTGCTCGTCCACAAGCCGAGCGGCACGGTAGTCGTCTTCAATGACCGGTGGGGCCGCCTGCCGCTCTACGCTGCGCAGACCTCGTCGCAGTTCCTCCTCGGGCGCGAGCCGGTAGAGCTCCTGCCGCACCTTGGCGCCATCCGTTTCGACCGCAAGACCTTGGTGGAGTGGATGGCGTTCGAGTTCGCCCTGAACGACAAGTGGGTCGTGGAGGGGGTCGACCGCGTCGCGCCGGCATCCCTGTTCTTGGTCTCCTCGCAGGGTGACGGCGTGCGGGCCGAGAGCCGGGTGCTCGAGGTGCGCGACCTGACGGCCAGCGAGCCGGTGCGCAACCGGCGGCAGGCGGTTCGCGGATATGTCGAGCGCTACTTGCAGGGATACGCGGCGCGGGTTCGCAAGCTCGGCGGGCTCGGCTACCGGCTGACGTCGGATCTGAGCGGCGGCTTCGACACGCGCATGTTGTTCGCCGCCGCCTGCCGGCTGGACGCGCCGGTCGAGTTCTACACCGACGAGCTGGTGACGGGCGACGAATCGGAGGTGGCGCTGCGGCTGGCGGCGGCCAGCGGCCGGCCCGCCGTGCGGGTGGCGCGTCCCGAGTGGATCCGCGATGCCGACGAGTGGCGGCGCTGGGTCTACTTCACGGGCGGCCGCGTCAACTGCAACGTGATGACGGGATCCCTGCTGCCGACGCGCGCCCGCCGGGCGCTGATCTCGGGCAAGACCGCCCGCTTCATGGGATTCGCGGGCGAGGCCTTCCGCTGCCCGCCGCTGCCGGCCCACGGTTACGGCGGCTTTGACGGGGCGCTTGCTGCCGACGTCTACACCCGCTACGTGGGTTTCCGCGACGGGTGCGCGCTGCTGGGGCTCGACTGGCAGGAGTACCGCCGCCACCTGGCGGACACGGTCGCCGGGTGGCCGGAGCGCGATCTGGCCAGCCAATGCCGGCGCCTGGACATGCGGTGGTACACGGGGATCTGCAGCGCGGGCGAGGACCGCCACCGCTGGCACTTCTGGACGGTATCGCCGATGTGGGCGAACGACCTGCTGGATTTCGCTTACCGCCGCATCGTCCCGCGGCTGAGCAACGTCGTGTTCTTCACCGAGTTGCTGCGCGCCGTCTACCCCAAGGTCCTCGAGGTGCCGCTCTACAACCGACCCATCCGGCTCGCTTCGCGCTTCGACGTCACCTTCCGCTGGCTGAAGGGCGAGCTGCTGGTCCGGGTGCGCCAGCATCGCCTGGTGCGCGAGCTGCGGCGCCGGCTGGGCGCTCCGGAGAAGTGGGCGGCGCGGCCGTCGGCCGAGGAGCGCGCCTGGATCCGCGAGCAGGTGCGGTCCGCGTTCCGCGAGAGCGCGGCGGTGCGCGCCACCTTCGGCGAGGCGGCGGTGACGCGCTACCTCGAGACCCAGCACGCGGTGCACCGCCTCCACCAGATTCTGACCGCGGTGTGGTTCGTGGCCGAGGTGGACCGGCGCTTCCCCGGCCGGGCCTCCGGGCCGGAGATCGGGTGAGCGGGTCCGCCGCGCCGCGCCGCGCCCTGGTCACCGGGGCCCGGGGATTCGGTGGCCGCCATCTGGTGGCGCACCTGCAGACCGCCGGCCACGAAGTGTGGGAAGTCGACCAATCGGCGCCCGACGGCGCAGCGGCGGGGGCGGGCGGCCGCGCGGCCACCGGCGACGTCTGCGACTTCACGTTCTTGCGCGAGCTGGCGGAGCGGGCGCGGCCGGACGTCGTCTTCCACCTCGCCGCCCTCACCGCGGCGCGCGCCGCCGGCCCCGACGACCACCGGCTCTACGAGGTCAACGTGCTGGGCACGCGCGTGCTGCTCGAAGCGCTGGTCGCCGCCGATCTGCGCCCGCGCGTGCTGGTGACCAGCTCGAGCGCGGTCTACGGGGCGCCGCCGCGCGCCGCCCAGCCCATCGCCGAGGACGCGCCCCTCGCCCCGCAGACGCTCTACGCGGCGAGCAAGTGCGCGCAGGAGACGCTGGCCCTGACCTACGGCCGCATGCACGGGTTGCCGGTGGTGGTGACCCGGGCCTTCAACCACACCGGGCCCGGCGAGCGGCCGGAGTTCGCGGTCTCCGGCTTCGCGCGCCAGATCGCGGCCGTCGAACGGGGCGCGCGGCCGCCCACCGTGCGGGTCGGCAATCTGGAGTCGGTGCGCGATTTCAGCGACGTGCGTGACGTGGTGCGCGGCTATCTCGAGGCGGCGCTCCGGGGGGAGCCGGGCGAGTGCTATAATGTCTGCTCCGGAGAGCCGCGCACCATGGCGGAGATCCTCGAGGGGCTGCGCGCCCTCGCCCGCCTCCCGGTCCGCATCGAAGTCGATCCCGCGCGCCTGCAGCCCTCCGACGTCCCGTACCAGTGCGGCAGCTTCGCCAAGCTGGAGGGACGGACGGGCTGGCGGCCCGGGGTCGCGTTCGCGCAGACCTTGAAGGATCTGCTCGACTACTGGCGCGCGGCGCCGGCGACCGAGCCGCAAACCTGAGCCAGGGGAGATCGTGCTATGGAGTGGAAGGATCGTCTCGTCTTCGTGACCGGGGCCGGCGGCTTCATCGGCAGCTACCTGGTCGAGGAGCTGGCTGGGCGCGGCGCGCGCGTGCGGGCGTTCGTCCGCTACAACTCCCGCGGCGACTGGGGGTACCTCAACACGCTGGCGCCCCAGCTGCGCGAGCGGGTCGAGGTGGTGGCCGGGGACCTGCGCGACGCCGACGCCGTCACCCAGGCGATGCGCGGCACCACGGTCGCCTTCCACCTCGGAGCGATGGTCTCCATCCCGTACTCCTACGTGCACCCGCGCGAGGTGGCCGACACCAACGTCTTCGGCACCCTCAACGTGCTGACCGCGGCGCGCGACCTCAAGCTCGAGCGCGTCATCCACACCTCGACCAGCGAGGTGTACGGGACGGCGCAGTACGTGCCCATCGACGAGAAGCACCCGCTGGTCGGCCAGTCGCCGTACTCGGCCTCCAAGATCGGCGCCGACCAGCTGGCCGAGAGCTTCCACCGCTCCTACGGCCTGCCGGTGGCCGTGGCGCGGCCGTTCAACACCTACGGCCCGCGCCAGTCGGCCCGTGCCGTCATCCCCACCATCATCAGCCAGGCGATCGCCGGCGAGCGTCTGTTCATCGGCGCCCGTCACCCGACCCGCGACCTCAACTTCGTCACCGACACGGTGCGCGGCTTCGTGCGGGTCGCCGAGTGCCCCGAGGCGGTGGGCCAGGTCATCAATCTGGGCACCGGCCGGGAGATCTCGGTGGGGGACCTGGTGGACACCATCGTGCGGCTGGTGGGCCGGCGGGTCGAGGTCACCTTCGACGCCACCCGGCTGCGCCCCGACCGCAGCGAAGTCGAGCGGCTTCTGGCCGATAACAGCAAGGCGCGCCAGTTGCTCGGCTGGGCACCGGAGGTGTCCCTCGAGGACGGGCTGACGCGCACGATCCAGTGGATCTCGGAGCACGCGTCGCTGTACCGGCCGCGCGAGTACGCGGTCTAGGATCCGGGGGCCAGCGGTTCTCATGAAGGCGCTCCTCATGGCGGGCGGGCTCGGCACGCGCCTGCGGCCGCTCACCTACGCCATCCCCAAGCCGCTCCTCCCCATCGGGGACCGGCCCATCCTGGAGATCCTGCTGCGCCAGCTGCAGCGCGCCGGGCTCACCGAGGCCGTCCTCTCCACCGGCTACAAGGCGGAGCTGATTAAGTCCTACTTCGGCGACGGCAGCCGCCTGGGCGTGCGCCTTTCCTACGTGGTCGAGGAGGAACCGCTGGGGACGGCGGGGGCGCTGCGCCTGGTGCGCGACCGCCTGACCGAGCCGTTCCTGATGATCAACGGGGACATCCTCACGCGCCTCGACTTCGGGGCCTTCTACCGCGCGCACGTCGCCGGCGGCGCCCTGCTCACCGCCGCCGCGGCGCGCTACGAGACGCGCATACCGTACGGCGTGATCCAGGGCGACGGCACGACCATCGAGGAAGTGCTGGAGAAGCCGGTGGAGGTGCGCCCCATCCTCGCCGGCATCTACGCCGTCAGTCCGGCGGCGCTCGACCATCTGCCGCCCGGCGCGCGCGTCGACATGCCCGACCTCATCCGGGCGGTGCGGGCCGCCGGCGGGGACGTGCGCCGCTACGACATGGACGAGTTCTGGCTCGACGTCGGCGCGGTGTCCGACCTCGAGACCGCCGTCCAGGCGGTGGCCTCCTGGCCGGATGTCTGAGCCGGCGGCCACGGGGGGCAGCGGCTCCGACCCGCGACCCAGTGGGTCCGGCCCGCGTCCCGGCGGCTCGCAGGTCCTCTTCCTCGTCGAGGGTTACTCCGCGTCGCCGAAGTTCTGGGGCGGCGTCCAGGTCACCCTGCGCAACCTGGTCGAGGGACTGGCCGGCGGCGGCGGCCTGGTCGTGCTGGCGCCGCGCCTCGTGCTGCCGCCGCTACCCCGCTACCAGGCGGAGCGCCGGGAGAGGAAGATAGCGGAAGCGGAAGGGCGCGCCGCGCCGCCGCCCGCGGGCGTCCTCGTGCTGCGCCCGTCCTATCTGCACCTGCCGATCCTGTGCGGGCTCACGGAGCCGCTGCAGCTGCTCGTCCTGGGCTTGTGGGCGGTCCTCTTCCGGGCCCGGCGCGTGCGTCTGGTGCACGGCCACCGCGCCCATCCCATGGGGGCGCTGGCCGTCCAGCTGGGCGCATTCCTGCGCCGGCCGGCGGTGGTCAGCGTGTACGGCTCCGAGGTCCACACCAACGTCCATCGCGCCGCTGGCCTGGTCCCCTTCTGGATCCGCTACGCGCTGCGGCGGGCGACCCGCGTCGTCGGGGTGTCGCGCGGACTGCTCCGGCAGGCCGAAGCCCTCGGGGTGCCGCCGGAGCGCTGCCGCTACGTCCCCAGCGGCGTGGACCTGGAGCGCTTCGTGCCGCGGGACGCGGCGGCGGCCCGGCGGCAGATCGGCCTGCCCACCGATCGGCCCGTGCTCCTGTGCACCAGCCGGTTCACGCCCATCAAGGGGCACGCCGTGCTCGTAGAGGCGTTCCGGCAACTCTGCCGGCGCCGCGACGATGCGCTCCTGGTCCTTACCGGCAACGGCCCGCGGCGCCCGGAGGTCGAGGCCGCCGTGCACGCGCACGGCCTCGCCGGCCGGATCCGTTTCCCGGGCGTGCTCGACTCCGGTCTCATCCCGCTGTACATGGCGGCGGCCGACGCGCTCGTGCTGCCGAGCCACAACGAGGGCATGCCGCTCTGCGTCATCGAGGCCTTCGCCTGCGGCCGGCCGGCGGTGGCCACGGCCGTGGGTGGGACGCCGGAGCTGGTGACCGACCCGCGCTACGGCCTGCTCGTGCCGCCGGGCGACGCGACCGCTCTCGCCGGCGCCCTGGGCGAGGCGCTGGATCGGGAGTGGGACGCCGCGGCGCTGCGCTCGCGCGCCGAGGAGTTCGCCTGGCCGCGCATCGTGGAGCAGCTGCGCGAGGTCTACCGGGAGGTGGCGGGGGACTAGGCTCCGCCTGAAGACGCGCCGCGGGCCGCGTGGCGCTTTCAGGCGGAGCCTAAGCCGCTCGGGCTCCGGCCGGCGCGGCAGCCGCGGCGCCGACCCTACTCCTCCACCTTCCCCAGGCGCGCCGCCAGCCAGTCGATCGTCGCCCGCGGCCCGACCAGCCGGCTCGGCCAGTCGGACGCCGGATTGCGGAAGTAGACGTCGTAGCGCAGCGTCGCGATCCCCGTGAGATCGTTGTACTCCCGCTTCGCCCCGTACATCTCCTTGAAGAGGATCGGGAAGTTGTAGCTCGCCGGAAGTTCCCGCATCTCCGGCCGCGCCAGGCCGCTCAGGACGGCGCCGGCCAGCGCCACCTGGTGGAGGAAGAGGGTGCGGTAGCGGTCCTGCCGGCCCGCCTCCGCTATCTCCGGGTCGCCGCAGAGCGTGGCGAAAGCCGTGCTCCAGCGCTCCAGCACGCCGCGCTCCGGGCGCACCACGAGCAACCCGGCGTTGAAGTAGGCGCGGATCGTCTGCGAGTCGGCCGGGGTCACCACGGCGAAGGCCGCCGAGTCCGGCACGGCCAGCTTGCGGTATACCGCGCGCCAGAACTCGTCGGGCGGCTCGCCGAAGTCGGAGCCGATGAGCCGGTGCGTGACCGGGCGATAGCCGAAGCTCACGCCGGCGGGCAGGAGGAAGTCGCGCGGCTCCTGCAGGACGATGGTGTCCTCGTCCATCCAGGCCATGACCTCGGCCGCGCCCGCCGCCTCGCCCTCCGCCTGGGCGGCCGCGAACACCTTGCGCGCGAAGGGGAAGCCCAGCGCGTCGTCGGGGGCCGCCGCCGCCCGCACGGCGGCCCCCGCGGCGGCGAGCCTCTCGACCAGCTCCGGCTGCGCCTCGAGCAGCGCCCGCGGCGCATAGACCCGCACCGGCGCCTCCCGCAGCGCTCCGCCGAAGGCCCGCACGCTCTCGGCGAGGTACAGCGTGTGCCGGAGCTCGGTCGGGTCGGCGGCGAAGGTGGCGAAGACCAGCCGCTTGGCAGCCGCGCTGTCGGGCGGGGCGGGGGCGGCGGGCGCTGGCGCGGCAGCGCTCGGCAGGGCCGCCGCGCCGGCCAGCGCGATGGCGATTCCGAGGGCGACGGCGATCGTTCTCATGAGCTTGCCTATCCCGGGTCCAGGATTCGTGTCCGCGGCCGGCCGTGGGGCTGGGCCGGCGCCCGGTCGCCGGAAGTCGGGCCGGAGCCCCGCGCGAAGCGGCGCAGCCCGCAGTTGACATCCCGCCGCCGCGGCGTTCGAATGCGGGCGGTCCGGCACCCCGGCCCCCGGGCCACTCTCCCCACGGAGGCAGCGCCATGAACCGCACGCACGCAGTCTTTTTCCTGCTGGTCGCCTGGCTGTCGCCCGCGCCCGCCGCCGCCGCGCCCGCCAAGGAGGCGCCGTCGTCGGCGGTCGAGCAGCAGCTCAACGATCTGAAGCGGGCCAACGAGAGCCTCGAGCACCGCCTCGACATGCTGTCCAAGCAGATCGACGACGTCGCCTGGTTCGTGCGCATGAGCGACGTGGCCGAGGTGGACAAGTGGCGCATCGTCGGGCCGCCGCCCGCCAAGGTGAAGAACCCCAAGGAAGTGGGCGCCAGCAACCCGGTCCGCTTCTACACCTACACTTTCGTGCCGAAGGACCGGCAGCCCGGCGAGAAGCTGCCGCTGCTCATCCTGCCGCACGGCGGCGTGCACGCCGACTTCACCACCTACCACGTGCACATCCTACGCGAGCTTCTGAAGCAGGGCTACGTGGTGGTGGCGCCGGAATACCGCGGCTCGACCGGCTACGGGCGCGGCTTCTACGAGCTGATCGACTACGGCGGCCGCGAGGTGGACGATTGCCACGCGGCCAAGGACTGGGCGCTGCAGAACTTCGACTTCGTGGACTCGACCCGCGTCGGGCTGATGGGCTGGAGCCACGGCGGCCTCATCGTGCTGATGGAGTCCTTCCAATACCCCCAGCAGTACCGTTGCGTGTTCGCGGGCGTGCCGGTCTCCGACCTCCTCCTGCGCATGGGCTACTCCGAGGAGAGCTACCGGGAGCTGTTCAGCGCGCCCTACCACATCGGCAAGACGGCCGCCCAGGACGAGGACGAGTACAAGCGGCGCTCGCCGGTCTGGCACGCCAAGGAGCTGCAGACGCCGCTGCTCATCCACACCAACACCAGCGACGAGGACGTGCACTACGTCGAGGTCGAGCACCTCATCCAGGCGCTCAAGGAAGCCGGCAAGCAGTTCGAGTACAAGGTGTATCAGGACGCCCCCGGCGGGCACAGCATGGACCGCCTCGACACGCCGCTGGCGCGCGAGGGCCGCCGGGAGATCTACGCGTTCCTGGCCAAGTACCTGAAGCCGCCGCGGCCGGGGATGTAAAGCCGCCACAGGGGAGGGTCAGCGATGCAGCAGCGCCGGCTGGGCAGCCAGGGGCTCGAGGTCTCGCAACTGGGCCTCGGGTGCATGAGCATGAGCGAGTTCTATGGGCCGCGCGACGACGCCGAGTCGGTCGCCACGCTGCACCGCGCGCTCGATCTCGGCGTCACCTTCTTCGACACCGCCAACGCCTACGGGCCGTATCTCAACGAGGGGCTGGTGGGCCGGGCGCTCGGCGACCGCCGCGATCGGGTCGTCCTGGCCACCAAGTTCGGCATCCACCGCAGCCCCGCGGGCGAGTGGCTGGGGGTGAAGGGTTCGCCCGATTACGTGCGCGAGTGCTGCGACGCCTCGCTCCTGCGCCTCGGCACCGACCACATCGACCTCTACTACCAGCACCGCGTGGACACGAACGTGCCCATCGAGGACACGGTCGGCGCCATGGCGAAGCTGGTGAAGCAGGGCAAGGTGCGCTACCTCGGCCTCTCGGAGGCCGCCCCCGCCACCATCCGGCGGGCGCACGCCGTGCACCCCATCACGGCGCTGCAGAGCGAGTACTCACTGTGGACGCGCGACCCGGAGGGCGAGGTCCTGGCCACGGTGCGCGAACTGGGCATCGGCTTCGTGGCCTACAGCCCGCTGGGGCGCGGTTTCCTCACCGGGCGCTTCGCGAGCCCGGCCGACCTCACCGGCGACGACGCCCGCAATCGCCACCCGCGCTTCCAGGAGGCGAACTTCGGCCGCAACCTCGAGCTGGTCGAACGGGTGCGGGCGATGGCGGCCGAGAAGGGGATCACGCCCGGGCAGCTGGCGCTCGCCTGGGTGCTGGCCAAGGGCGAGGACGTCGTGCCCATCCCGGGCACCAAGCGCCGCGTCTTCCTCGAGGAGAACGTGGCCGCCGCCGCCGTCCGGTTGGACACGGCGGAGGTGGCGCGCCTCGACGCGGCAGTGCCGCGCGGGGCCGCGGCGGGCGACCGTTACCCCGACATGAGCCTCGTGAACCGCTGAGATCGGTCCCGAGGCGGGGCATGCCCGCCGACAGATTGTCTCCGGGCGGAGACCGCTTGTCGTGACGACAGTGACCGCCGTCACTATCGGGTTTCACGCGCGGAGGGCGGCCGCGGGTCCCGGGCGGCCGCGTTCCACGCTCCATCCCGCGTGCCCGTGCGAAGCTGCGCGGGTCGCCCTGCCCGGGCGCTGCCCACCGCGCCACGCTTGTCCGCTCCGGGGGCATCTGGCACGCTACGTGATGTAGAAGTAGGCGCGGCGCCGCACGTTACGAGCAGAGGCAGAGGAGGCGGCCGGGCTCCATCCGACCCCGGCAGGGCGATCGCGGACCCGGCGAGGCGGCGGGTCCCGGCGTGCGGCCCCGAAGGATCCACCCAGCTGGACGCAGACAGCGCGCGACGCGAGCGGGGCGGGGCGAGCGCGCGGGCGGGATCCTGCCGAGCGCTCCCTCAGGAAGGCGTGCATGCAGACCGCAGAGTTGGCGCGCGCACCGGGCCGTCCGGCCAGCACGGTGTGTCCGTTCTGTGGCTCCGGTTGCAGCATGTTCCTGTCCGGCTCCGCCTCCTACCCGCGTCTCCATCATCCGGTCTCCGAGGGCGCCCTGTGCCTGCGCGGCTGGAGCGCCGGCGAGCTGCTGCGCTCCCCGGCGCGCGTGATCACCGCCTACCGCCGCAGCCCCGGCGACCCGCTGCAGCCCACCCCGGTCGAGAAGGCCCTCGCCGAGGTGGTGACCTGCCTGGCCGACATCCGCCGGCGCCACGGCGGCGCCAGCATCGGCATCCTGGGCTCGGCCCGCATCACCGTCGAGGAAGCGCTCGGACTGCGGCGGCTGGCGGCGGCCCTCGGCACCCCGCACATCGACACCTTGCAGCGCGCCGGCTACGTGCCCTTCCCGCCGCTGTCGCTGCGCGACATCGAGGAGGCGCGCCGCATCACGGTGCTGGCCGCCAACCTCACCGTGCGCCAGCCGCAGGTGGCGCGCCGCCTGGTGCGGGCCGCCGACCGCGGGGCCCGCGTGCGCTTCGTGCACAGCCGCCGCGTGCAGCTCTACTCGCTGGCCGCCGAGCACGTCGTGGCGCTGCCCGGGCACGAGCTGGAATCGCTGGGGGAGCTGGACCCCGACGAGCTGGTGCTCCTGTCCTCGGAGATCACGCTGTCGGGGCAGGGCTCGGAGGCGATGGAGCGCCTGGCCGGGCGCCGCGCCAT
>CAYLSO010000101.1:0-6564 GCA_964386525.1 uncultured bacterium | reverse complement strand
ATGCCCTTGATGCGCAGGATGTCGTGCGGGTTGATCGGGCCCTCGGTGAGGCGCTCGCCGGCGCGCACGAAGGAACCCTCCTGCACGTGCAGGTGGCGGCCCTGCGGCACCTGATAGTCGCGGGCGTCGCCGCCCTCGCTCTTCACCGTCACCTTGCGCAGGCCGCGCGACACGCCGCCCAGCTCGACCCGCCCGTCGATCTCCGAGACGGTGGACGCGTCCTTGGGCCGCCGCGCCTCGAACAGCTCCGAGACGCGCGGCAGGCCGCCGGTGATGTCGCGGGTCTTCGAGGTCTCGCGCCGGATCTTGACCAGCGCCTGGCCGGCCACCACGGCCTGGCCGTCGTGCACCTGCAGCCGCGAGCCCGTGGGCAGCGGGTAGCGCGCCGCCCGCTTGCCGGTCTCGTCCAGGATGTCGATGGCGGGGTGCAGCTCCTTGTTGCGGTCGTCCATGATCACCCGCAGCTTCAGCCCGGTGTTCTCGTCGACCTCGTCGCGCACCGTGATCTTGTCGCGGATGTCCACGAACTGCACGAAGCCCTTCTTCTCGCCGATGACCGGCTTGTTGTAGGTGTCCCACTCGAAGAGCGTCTGGCCCTCGATCACCGACTCGCCGTCGCTGACGAAGAGGTGCGCACCGTAGGGCGGGTTGTAGCGCTGCCGCACGCGCCCGGTCTCCGGCTCGGCGAGCTCGATCTCGCCGCGGTGGCCGACCACGACGCGCATGCCGACCGGCGCCTCGACGCCTTCGGGCGGCAGGTAGTCCACCGTCTCGACCTCGATGAGCCGCATGATGCCGCCGGTCTTGGCCTGGATCTTCGACTGCACGATGATGTGGCTGGCGGTGCCGCCGATGTGGAAGGTGCGCAGCGTGAGCTGGGTTCCCGGCTCGCCGATCGACTGGGCGGCGATGACCCCCACGGCCTCGCCCAGGTTCACCGGGCGGCCGTTGGCCAGGTTGCGGCCGTAGCACTTGCCGCACACCCCGCGGCGCGCGTCGCAGGTCAGCACGGAGCGGATGCGCATCTTATCGAGGCCGTGCTTGCTGGCCTCCTCGATGCGCTCGACGACCGCCTCGTCGATCAGCTGGCTGGCCTCGACGACCAGCTCGTTGGAGATCGGGTGGTAGAGGTCCTCGGCCGCCACGCGCCCGAGCGTGCGCTCGCCGAGCGGCTGGATGATCTCCTCGCCGTCCTTCAGCGCCGCCACCGCCAAGCCGCGGATGGTCTGGCAGTCCTCCTCGTTGATGATCACGTCCTGCGCCACGTCCACCAGGCGGCGCGTCAGGTAGCCGGCGTCGGCGGTCTTCAGCGCCGTGTCGGCCAGACCCTTGCGCGCCCCGTGCGTGGAGATGAAGTACTCCAGCACGGTCAGGCCTTCCTTGAAGTTGTGGATGACCGGCGACTCGATGATCTCGCCGAGGCCGCCGGTGATCTTCTTCTGCGGCTTGGCCATCAGGCCACGCATGCCGCACAGCTGGCGGATCTGCTCGCGCGAGCCCCGCGCCCCCGAGTCGGCCATCATGAAGATGGGGTTGAAGCCGTTCTTGTCCTTGGCCAGGTCCTCGAAGGTCACCTGCTCCACCTCGGTGGTGGCGTGCGTCCAGGTGTCGATGACCTTGTTGTAGCGCTCCCCCTCGGTGATGGCGCCGGCCCGGTAGTGCCGGGCGATGGCGTTGACCTCTTCCTGGGCCTTCTCGACGATCTCGGCCTTGGCGGGCGGGATCTGGAAGTCGTCGATGCCCACGGTGATGCCGGCCCGCGTGGCGTGTTCGAAGCCGAGGTCCTTGAGGTCGTCGAGCAGCAGGGCGGTGGCCTCGGGGCCGAGCTTGGAGTAGCTCTCCGACACCAGCCCCTCCAGCGCCTTGCGGTCGAGCCCGCGGTTGAGGTAGCCCAGCCCGGGCGGCAGCACCTCGTTGAACAGCACGCGGCCCGGCGTGGTGACGATCATCTGCCCGTCGCGCTTCATGCGGATGGGCTCGTGCAGCCGCAACGCGCCGGCGTCCACCGCCGAGCGCACCTCGGCCGGCCCGTAGAAGGCCTTGAGCGTGGCCGGGTCGGCGGCGTCGTCCTCGCTCTTGGTCAGGTAGTAGCAGCCGAGCACGATGTCCTGGCTGGGGGTGGCGACCGGGCGGCCGCTGGCCGGCGACAGGATGTTGTGGGTCGCCAGCATGAGCAGCGACACCTCGATCTGCGCCTCGAACGACAGCGGCACGTGCACCGCCATCTGGTCGCCGTCGAAGTCGGCGTTGAAGGCGGCGCAGACCAGCGGGTGGATGCGGATGGCCTTGCCCTCGACCAGCACCGGCTCGAAGCCCTGGATGCCGAGGCGGTGCAGCGTCGGGGCGCGGTTGAGGAGCACCGGGTGCCCCTGGATGATCTCGCCCAGGATGTCCCACACCTCGGGCCGCTCGCGCTCCACCAGGCGTTTGGCGCTCTTCACCGTCTGCACCAGGCCGCGGTCCTCGAGCTTACGGATGATGAACGGCTTGAACAGCTCGAGCGCCATGTTCTTGGGCAGGCCGCACTGGTGCAGCTTGAGCTCCGGGCCGACCACGATCACCGAGCGGCCGGAGTAGTCGACGCGCTTGCCGAGCAGGTTCTGGCGGAAGCGCCCCTGCTTGCCCTTGAGCATGTCGGAGAGCGACTTGAGCGGCCGGTTGCCCTGGCCGCGCACGGCGCGCGAGCGGCGGCCGTTGTCGAACAGGGCATCCACGGCCTCCTGCAGCATGCGCTTCTCGTTGCGCAGGATGACCTCGGGGGCGCGGATCTCCATCAGTTTCTTGAGCCGGTTGTTGCGGTTGATGACGCGCCGGTAGAGGTCGTTCAGGTCGGAGGTGGCAAAGCGCCCGCCCTCCAGCGGCACCAGCGGCCGCAGGTCGGGCGGCAGCACCGGGACGACGTCGAGGATCATCCACTCCGGCCGGTTGCCACTCTGCCGGAAGGCCTCGACGATGCGCAGGCGCTTGAGCACGTCCTTCTTGCGCTGGACGCTGGTCTCCATCTTGGCCTGGGCGCGCAGGTCGGCGGAGAGATCTTCCAGGTCGATCTCGGACAACAGATCGCGGATCGCCTCGGCCCCCAGCTTGGCCACCATGCCGCTGTTGGCATCCTCCTCCACGATCTCCGCGTAGCGGTCCTCGGTGAGGATCTCCTTCTTGCGCAGGCCGGTGGTCCCCGGGTCGAGCACCACGAACGACTCGTAGTAGAGGATGCGCTCGAGGTCGCGGATGGACATGTCGAGCAGGTGCCCGATGCGGCTGGGCACGCCCTTGAAGAACCAGATGTGCGACACCGGCACGGCCAGCTCGATGTGGCCCAGGCGCTCGCGGCGCACCTTGGCCTGGGTCACCTCGACGCCGCAGCGGTCGCAGGTCACACCGCGGTAGCGGATGCGCTTGTACTTGCCGCAGTTGCACTCCCAGTCCTTGACCGGCCCGAAGATGCGCTCGCAGAACAAGCCGTCCTTCTCGGGCTTGAACGAGCGGTAGTTGATGGTCTCGGGCTTGGTCACCTCCCCGTGCGACCACTGGCGGATCACGTCGGGGGAGGCCAGCCGGATGCGGATGGAACTGAACTGCGTCTTGCGCCGCGCCTCACGGTCGTCGAAGCGGGTCAAGCCGAGCTTTCCCATCGGCCCCATCAACGGGGGCTGCATCCCGGCGGTCATGTCCTGCATGGGTGTCTCCTCTCGGTTCGCGAAAGGTCCGCGCATCCCCGCGCGGCGTGCGTCAGACCTCTTCGAACTGCACGTCCAGGCAGAGGCTCTGCAACTCCTTCACCAGCACGTTGAACGACTCCGGCACGCCCGGCTCGGGCGGATTCTCGCCCTTGACGATGGCCTCGTAGATGCGCGAGCGGCCGGCGACGTCGTCGCTCTTCACGGTCAGCAGCTCCTGCAGGGTGTAAGCCGCCCCGTAGGCCTCCAGCGCCCACACCTCCATCTCGCCGAAGCGCTGGCCGCCGAACTGGGCCTTGCCGCCCAGCGGCTGCTGCGTGACCAGCGAATACGGGCCCGTGGAGCGCGCGTGGATCTTGTCGTCGACCAGGTGCGAGAGCTTCATCATGTAGATGTAGCCCACCGTGACGCGCTGCTCGAACAGGTCGCCGGTGCGCCCGTCGATGAGCTCCGTCTTGCCGTCCGTCGCCAGCCCGGCCTCGCCGAGGGCGCCCTTGATCTCGTCCACGGTGGCGCCGGCGAACACCGGCGTGGCCACGGTGGCGCCGAGGCGCTGGGCGGCCCACCCCAGGCTGGTCTCGAGGATCTGGCCGAGGTTCATGCGCGACGGCACGCCCAGCGGGTTGAGGACGATCTCCACCGGGGTGCCGTCCGGCAGGTACGGCATGTCCTCCTCGGCGAGGATCTTGGCGACGACCCCCTTGTTGCCGTGGCGGCCGGCCATCTTGTCGCCCACCGACAGCTTGCGCTTCTTGGCGACGTAGACCTTGACGAGCTTGACGACGCCGGGCGGCAGCTCGTCGCCGCGGGTCACCTTCTCGATCTCCTTCTCCAGCTCCTTGTCGTTCTTCGACAGGGCGGCGTGCGCCCCGGCCATGACCCGCCACAGGCGCTCGTTGACCTGATCGTCGCGCGTCAGCGGCGAGTTCCACGGGATGTCGTCGAGCTCGAGCTCGGCGAGGAACTCGGCGGTGATCTTCTTGCCCGGGCGAGCGATCACGTCGCCCGTCGAGGCCGAGGTGAGGCGGTTCACCAGCTGCCCGTCGAGCAGCTCGGAGAGCCCGGTCAGGCGCACCTCGACGATGCGGTCGCGCTCGCGCTTGAAGTGGCGGCGCAACTTCTCGATCTGCTTCTTCTCCTGGCGGCGCCGGTCCTCGTCCTTCTCCTTGCGCGAGAAGACCTTGATGTCGATGGCGATGCCGTCCATGCCGGGCGGCGCCTTGAGCGAGGCGTCGCGGACGTCGCCGGCCTTCTCGCCGAAGATGGCCTTCAGCAGCCGCTCCTCGGGCGACAGCTCCTGCTCGCCCTTGGGCGTCACCTTACCGACCAGGATGTCGCTGGCCCGCACCCGCGCCCCGATGCGGATGACCCCCTCCTCGTCGAGGTTCTTGACCGCCTCCTCGGAAACGTTGGGGATCTCGCGCGTGATCTCCTCGACGCCGCGCTTGGTGTCGCGCACCTGCAGCTCGAACTCCTCGATGTGCACCGAGGTGAAGATATCGTCCTTGATGAGCTTCTCGCCCACCAGAATGGCGTCCTCGAAGTTGTAGCCGCCCCACGGCATGAAGGCGACCAGCACGTTACGCCCGAGCGCCAGCTCGCCGTGCTTGGTGGACGGGCCGTCGGCGATGATCTGGCCGGCCTTGACGCGCTGCCCCTCCTGCACGATCGGCCGCTGGTTCAGGCAGGTGTCCTGGTTCGAGCGGCGGAACTTGGTCAGGCGGTAGGCGTCGAGGTGCGCCTGCTGCGAGTAGTCGAGGACGTCCTCCTCCACGCGGTCGTAGCGGATGGCGATCATATCCCCCGATACGAACTCGACGAGGCCGGCGCGCCGGGCGGCGATCAGCGTGCCCGAGTCCTCGGCCACCTTGCGCTCCAGGCCGGTGCCCACCAGCGGCACCTCGGTCTGCAGCAGGGGCACCGCCTGGCGCTGCATGTTGGAGCCCATCAGCGCGCGGTTCGCGTCGTCGTGCTCGAGGAACGGGATGAGGGCGGCGGCCGGCGACACCAGCTGGATGGGCGAGATGTCACAGTAGTCGACGTCTTTGGGCTGGACGCTCACGTACTCGCCGCGGTGCCGCACGGTGATGGGGCCGTCCGGCAGCATCCCGCTCTTCTTGTCGATCGGCGTGTTGGCCGGCGCGATGCGATAGCGGTCCTCGATGTCGGCCGACAGGAACTCGACCTTGCGCTTCTCGACCTTGCCGCCCTGCACGCGCCAGTAGGGCGTCTCGAGGAAGCCGAACTCGTTCACCTTGGCGTAGGTGGAGAGCGACGAGATGAGACCGATGTTGGGGCCTTCCGGCGTCTCGATCGGGCACATGCGGCCGTAGTGCGTGTAGTGGACGTCGCGCACCTCGAAGCCGGCGCGGTCGCGCGTCAGGCCGCCGGGGCCGAGGGCCGAGAGGCGCCGCTTGTGCGTCAGCTCGGCCAGCGGGTTGGTCTGGTCCATGAACTGCGACAGCTGCGACGAGCCGAAGAACGACTGGATCACCGCCGAGATCGTGCGCGAGTTGATCAGGTCGTAGGGCGTCACCTGGTCGATGTCCTGCAGGCTCATGCGCTCGCGGATGATGCGGGCCATGCGCGCCAGGCCGATGTTGAACTGGTTGGCCAGGAGCTCGCCCACCGAGCGCACCCGCCGGTTGCCGAGGTGGTCGATGTCGTCGGTGACCGCGGCGTCGCCGTTGACGTCGCCGGAGACGCGCAGCAGCAGCAGGTACTTGACGATGGCGATGAAGTCCTCGCGGCCCAGCGTCGCCTGGTTGCTATCGGGCACGCCGAGCGCGAAGCGCTTGCGCTTGTCCTTGGAGCCGAGCAGCGCCTCGTGCGAGAGCTTCTGGTTCAGCTTGTAACGCCCGACCCGGGCGAGGTCGTAGCGCTTGGG
>CAYLSO010000100.1:0-18075 GCA_964386525.1 uncultured bacterium | reverse complement strand
CAGATCGACTTCGCGCGCCGTCGCGTGACGATGGCGGGCGAAGAGGTGAAGCTGACGCCCATCGAGTACCGTCTGCTCACCACCCTGGCGCGCCAGGCCGGCCGCGTGCTCACCCACGAGCAGCTGCTGCGCGAGGTCTGGGGGCCGGGCTACACGTCCCAGCACCACTACCTGCGCGTCTACATGGCGCAGCTGCGGCACAAGATCGAGTCCGACCCGGCCCGGCCGCGCCTGCTGCTGACCGAGCCGGGCGTCGGCTACCGGCTGCGGGAGCCGGAGGCGTAGCCAAGCCGGCCTCCGCGGGTTCTTGGCTCCCCGCCCCCGCGGCGTTAGTCTACCGGCGACATCCCGGGTTTTTCCCTCATCCGCAGCCCGATGGCCGGAGACCCTATGCGCCGCATGATCCCGAGACCGCTCGCCGCGGCGGCCCTGCTGGCCGCCCTGCTGGCCGCCCTGCCCGCCGGCATCGCCACCACCGCCCGCGCCGACGAGGGCATGTGGACCCTCGACAACCTGCCGCTCGATCAGCTCGAGAAGAGCTACGGCTTCCGCCCCACGCCCGAGTGGCTCGAGCACGTGCAGAAGGCGTGCGTGGACTTCGGCGGCGGCTCGGGGGCGTTCGTGTCGCCCACCGGCCTGCTGCTCACCAACCACCACGTGGCGCTCGGCCAGCTGCAGAAGATGTCCTCGCCCGAGCACAACTACGTACGCGACGGCTTCTACGCGCGCAGCCCCGCCGAGGAGAAGGCGTGCCCGGACCTCGAGCTGCGGGTGCTCATGTCCATGGAGGACGTGACCGACCGCGTGCGGCGGGGGATCGACGCCCAGGCTCCGGACAAGCAGCAGAACGCGCAGCGCAAGGCGGCCACCGCCGACATCGAGAAGGCGGCCGGCAAGAAGACCGGGCTGCAGGCGAGGGTCGTCGAGCTCTACCGCGGCGGCGAGTACTGGCTCTACCTCTACAAGAAGTACACCGACGTCCGCCTCGTGATGGCCCCCGAGGAGCGCATCGCCTTCTACGGCGGCGACTGGGACAACTTCTGCTACCCGCGCCACGACCTCGACTTCGCCTTCTTCCGCGCCTACGAGAACGGCCGGCCGGTGCGCCCCGAGCGCTGGCTCGTCTGGAGCGCCGGCGGGCCGAAGGAGGACGAGTTCGTGGTCGTCGCCGGGCATCCGGGCTCGACCGGCCGCCAGCTCACCGTGGCGCAGCTCGAGTACCAGCGCGACGCCAATCTCCCGGTGCGCATCCGCCAGCAGGAGCGGCGGCTGGCGGCGTTGCGCACCTACGCCGCGACCGGCCCGGAGCCGGACCGCCGAGCCCGCGACCGCATCCGCGGGCTCGAGAACAACCTCAAGCGCCAGCGCGCCTACCTCGGCGTGCTCCAGGACCCGGCGGTGATGGAGAGGAAACGCGGCGAGGAGGCGCGGCGGCGCGAGCGCGTGGCGGCCGACCCGGCGCTGGCCGCCGCCGCCGGCGACGCCTGGGACCGCATCGCGGCGGCCCAGGCCGAGCTGATGAAGCGCCACCGCGAGTACCTCTACCGCGATCTGGGGCGCGTCTCGCGGGCCGTGGACATCGCCACGCAGATCGTCCGCTACGCCGCCGAGACCGCCAAGCCGAACGAGCAGCGGCTGGCCGAGTACCGCGACTCGAATCTCGAGTCGCTGCGCTTCCGCATGTTCTCGCCGGCGCCGATCTACCCCGACGTGGAGGCCGCCCTGCTCGCCGCGCAGCTCGAGGACGTCACCCAGGCGCTGGGCCCCGACGACCCGTTCGTGAAGGCGACGCTCGGCGGGCGCTGGCCGGCGGAAGTGGCCGCCGACCTGACGCAGAAGACGCAGCTCGGCGACGTGGCCTTCCGCAAGCAGCTCGTCAAGGGCGGCCGCCGGGCGATCGCCGCCGCGACCGACCCGCTCATCGCCTGGGTGCGGGCCGTCGATCCGCTGATCCTCGAGCAGCGCCGCTGGTTCGAGGACACGATAGAGAGCGTCGAGAGCCGCGAGGGAGGCGCGCTGGCGCGGGCCCGCTTCGCGCTCGACGGCAAGTCGGCCTACCCCGACGCCACCGGCACGCTGCGCCTCTCCCCCGGCAAGGTGGCGGGCTACGAGGAACTCACCACGCAGGTGCCGTGGAAGACGACGTTCTACGGGCTGTTCGACCGCGCCGCGAGCTTCGACGGCGCCGACCCGTTCGACCTGCCCCGGCGCATCGCCGAGGCCCGCGACCGCCTCGACCTGACCACACCGCTCAACTTCGTCTCGACCAACGACATCATCGGCGGCAACTCGGGCAGCCCGGTGGTGAGTCGGGACCTGGAGCTGGTCGGCCTGGTCTTCGACGGCAACACGCAGGCCTTCTGCTGGAACTACTACTACGAAGACGTGCAGGCGCGCTGCGTCTCGGTGCACTCGAGCGCCATCCTCGAAGCCCTGCGCAAGATCTACGACATGGGCGGGTTGGCCGACGAGTTGGCGCCGGCGGCGCAGGCCGGGGGGGGGCCGCGATGACGAACCCGATGCGCACCGGAATCGACGTCCCTTCGGCCACGCTGCCCGCTTGCCTGCTCGAGCGGCTCATCGGCCGCTCGACGACGGCCTGGACGGTGGACGACCTGGTGGCCCTGGCCGAGGAGCGCGGCATCCGGCTGGTGAGCCTGATGCACGTCGGCAGCGACGGCTGGCTCAAGACCCTCGACTTCGTGCCGCGCACGCGCTCGCACCTGCGCGACATCCTCACCGGCGGCGAGCGGGCCGACGGCTCGAGCCTGTTCCCGGGCCTCGGCATCCGCACCGGAGCCTCCGACGTGGTGCTGCGGCCGCGCCTGGCCACGGCCTTTCTCGACCCCTTCTCGCCGCTGCCGACCCTGGCGCTGCTGTGCAGCCACGCCGGCCGCGACGGCCAGCCGCTGCCGCAGTCGCCCGACACCATCGTGCGCGCCGCGCACGAGCGGCTGCAGCGCGAGGCCGGAGTCGCGCTGTTCGCCCACGGCGAGGTCGAGTACTTCCTCGGCAAGCGCTCCGAGGAGAAGGACATCTACGGCACCAGCGAGCGCGGCTATCACGCCACCGCCCCGTTCGTCTTCGGCGAGCCGCTGCGGCGCCGGGCGCTGGCGCTACTGGCCGAGATCGGCGTGCCGGTGAAGTACGCCCACAGCGAGGTGGGCTACGTCGAGGCGGGCGAGGCCGACGGCCTCATCTGGGAGCAGCACGAGATCGAGCTGGCGCTGGCGCCGCTGCCGCAGGCCGCCGACGGGGTGGTGCTCGCGCAGTGGGTGCTGCGCAACCTGGCGCACCGCGACGGCATGCGCGTCAGCTTCGACCCCATCCTGCGCCCCGGCCACGCCGGCACCGGGCTGCACTTCCACCTGACGCCGGCGGCCGACGGCGGGCTCCTCGACATCAAGCGCCCCGATGGGACGCTCTCCGAGCCGGCGCAGTGGCTGATCGCCGGGCTGGTGCAGCTGGGCGGCGCGCTGATGGCCTTCGGCAACCGCGGCGGCGGCTCGTTCGTGCGCTTGAGCCAGGCCCGCGAGGCGCCCAACGCCATCATCTGGGGCGACGCCGACCGCACCGCGCTGGTGCGCCTGCCGATCGTCGCGCGCACCGAGGACGGCCGCCCGGTCACCCCGCCCACCATCGAGTTCCGCCTGCCCGACGGCTCGGCGCACCCGCACCTGCTGCTGGCCGGCGTGGCGCAGGTGATGGTGGCGGGGCGCGCGACCCAGGACATCGCCGCGCTGCTCGCCAAGACCGCGGCCTCGGCGCCGGGGGCGCGCACCGGGGCGGTGTCGCGCGTGCCGAGCAGCTTCCCGGAGGTGGGCGAGACGCTGGCGCGCCACCGCGCGGTGCTCGAGGCGGGCGGCGTGTTCCCGGCGGCGCTGATCGACAGCGTGGTGGCGAAGCTGGAGCAGTAGGCCCCTACTTCTGCAAGACCACGATCCCCAGCGCCACCAGCACCGGGATGATCACCGCCACGATCGCCTCGCCGGCGATGAAGCCCGAGGCCAGCGGGATGAGGTTCTGCTCGGCGGTCGGCTTGTTCTTGCGCGTCCAGATCTCGGCCGCGATGCCGCCCAGGAACATGCTGAAGATGGCGCTGGCCGGCACCAGCATGCCGATGCCCATGCCGGTGGGTGACGGCGTGTACTTCTTGTAGCGGGTGCCCTCGATCAGGGTGAAGGCCACACCCAGCGCCACCCCGATGATCAGCGCCACCAGGGCGCCCGGCGGCAGGGCGCTGAAGCCCGCCGACAGCAGCTTGGCGAAGCCGGCCCACTTCTGCGAGATCGGCGACTGCAGGCCGTTCTCGCCGCCGATGCCGTAGCTGTCGCGCAGCAGCGGATAGACGAACGACACCGCCGCCGCCCCCACCGGGATCGCCAGCAGCTGCGCGTAGGTGAGGAAGCGCGGCGTGCTGCCGATCATGGCGCCCGTCTTGTAGACCTGGATGAGCCCGCCCGACTCGCTGGCGATCGTGCCGGTGACGCCGCTCGACACCATGTTGGGCATGATCTGCCCCGGCGCGATGGCGCCGAAGATCGCCTGCATCATGTTGGAGAGCGCGCTGATCGGCCCCCAGTTGGTCTCGCCGAGCACGCGGATGCCCACCAGCATGAGCGGCAGCGAGAGGAGGATGGCGACGATGGTCATCCACACCGGCATGCCGAGCGCGTAGTGCTGCACGAGGATGAGCGCGATCGAGCAGAGGATCGAGCCGCCGATCACCCACTTGACCGGGAAGTCCTCGCTGCGCACGTCGCGCGCCGACAGGTTGGTGAAGGTCTTCACCATGATGTTCCACTTGAGGAACAGCGCCGCCAGCCCGCCGGCCACCAGCATGCCGGTGGCGGGCCACATCACCCACAGGAGGACGTCGCGCCGGGTGAGGGCCGGGATGGCGTGGTTGCCGAGGAGGATCGGCGGGCAGATCACCCACGAGATCAGCGCCCCGACCAGCATGCTCGAGTTGACGCGCAGGCCGAGCAGCATGCCCGAGCCGAAGCTCAGGAAGCTGTAGGCCACTCCCACCCCCATGCTCTGGCCGGTGGGCCCGATGCGCAGCAGCTCGGGGATGCGGTACCAGGCGTCGGCGATCAGGCGGGCGTCGGCGCGCAGCGCCATGACCAGCGCCGAGATCCCGGTCCCGAAGGCCATGGCGCGCGTCGCTCCCCGCGCCTCCTTGCCGCGCGAGTCGAGCACGATGAGCGACTCGCCGGCGGCGATGCCGTCGGGGAACGGCAGCTTCTCCTCGACCACGTAGTGTTGCCGGAACGGCACCGACAGCAGGATGCCCAGCAGTCCGGCGGTGGTCAGCCAGAGGAAGGCCTGCAGCGGGGTCAGGTCGAAGGTGAAGCCCAGGGTCGGGTCCGCGCGCAGCATGTCGAAGGCCGCCATCAGCACGCAGAGGAACGCCGTCTGGCCGGCGGCGGTGCCCGCCGCCTGCACGATGTTGTTCTCCCAGCGGCTGAAGGTCTTCGACCATATGCCGAGCGCCAGGTAGCCGAAGAACACCGACACCACCGAGATGTTGGGCCCGAAGCCGAGCTTGAGCACCACGTAGGGGTACGAGCCGGCGATCAGCGCCGCGACCAGGAGCGACACGACGACGGCGCGCAGCGTGAACTCGCGGGTGCCGGGGGGCATCTTCGGGGCTGGGGATTCGGTCGCCGGCAGGCTCATGGCTTCGGGCCTCTGTGGGGAGTGGGTGGAGACGACCTCGGGCGCGCGCGCACGGTCGCTCAGGTCGACTTCGGCACCAGCAGCTTCTCGCGCCCGACCAGCAGCAGGAAGAGCGTCAAGAGCGCGAACGGGATGAGCGCCAGCAGGTCGGCGCTCGCCCCCGCGTAGAAGGGATTGTTGACCCGCGACCACGTGGTCAAGGACGCGTCCACGCGCTCGAGCACGCCGGCCATGAAGGCGATGATGATGCCGGCGATGGCGCCGCCGGCGATGTAGCCGGAGGCCAGCAGCACGCCCGAGCTCTTGTCGGCCTCGGCGGCGAGCTGGTCCTCGGTGAGGTTGTGGCCGACCAGCTCCTTGCGCCGCGCCCGGTCCACCAGCCAGCGGACCGCGCCGCCGATGAGGATCGGCGAAGACGACGACAGCGGCAGGTAGACGCCCACCGCGAAGGCCAAGGACGGGATGCCCGACAGCTCGAGCACCAGCGCGATCATCACGCCGAAGAGCACGAGCCCCCACGGCAGCTGGCGGTCGAGAATGCCCTTGATGATGTAGGACATCAGCGTCGCCTTCGGCGCGTCGAACTTGCGCACCTCGGTGCCGTCGGGCCGCTGCGTGTGCGTGCCGTTGATCCCCGGATCCGCCAGCCACACGGCCTTGCCGGTCTCGTCCACCAAGTACTTGCCCGCCGGACCGCCGACGTCGTCGGCCTTCTGCCAGACGCGGTAAGCGCCCGCGTCGTCGCGCGCCTGCACGCCGGCCAGCCGCGCGAGCTTGGCCGGCAGCCGGCTGACGTCGGTGTGCAGGCCGGCCGGGGCCACCTGGGCGACCGGCACGTACACCGTCGCCGCGTCGTTGAGCTTGAGGAGGATCGGCCCCAGCACGATGGCCGAGAACGCCGCGCCGATCAGGATGGAGACCTGCTGCAGGCGCGGGGTGGCGCCGACCAGGTAGCCGGTCTTCAGCGCCTGCGAGGTGCCGCCGCCGTTGGAGGCCGCGATGCACACGATGCCGCCCACCGACAGTGCGGTGACGTAGAAGGCCGGCCCCGTCCAGCCGATGGCCAGGAAGACGAGGCAGGTGATGAGCAGCGTCGCCACCGTCATCCCCGAGATGGGGTTCGACGACGAGCCGATCTCGCCCACCAGCCGCGACGACACGGTGACGAAGAGGAAGCCGGTGATGACGATGAGGATGGCGCCGAGCAGGTTCATGTGCAGCGGCTTGGCGGCCAGGATGCCGATGATGAGCACGCCCAGGCCGGCGAAGACCAGCTTCATCGGCAGGTCGTGGTCGGTGCGGTGCGGGTCGGCGGTGCCGCGCGGGGCGCGGAAGTCGCGCAGCCCCTCGCGCAGCCCGTGCCAGATGGTGGGCAGCGAGCGCAGCAGGCTGACGATACCGCCGGCGGCCACCGCCCCGGCGCCGATGTAGAGCACGTAGGCGCCGCGGATCTGGTTGGGGCTCATCTCGCCGATCGGGATGGTGCCCGGCGCCAGCGGCCCGGCGATCGCCGAGCCGAAGAACTTGATGAGCGGGATGAGCACCAGGTAGGCGAGCACGCCGCCGGCGCACATGGTGGCCGAGATCTTGGGCCCGATGATGTAGCCCACGCCCAGCAGTTCGGGCGAGATCTCCGCCGACACCGAGCCCGCCTGGTACGGCGCGCCGAAGATGCGCTCGGGTACGTCCTTCCAGCCCTTGAAGGCGGTCATCGCCGTCTTGTAGACGAGGCCCACGCCGAAGCCCGTGAAGATGGTGCGCGCGCTGAGGCCCTTCTTGAGCCCCTTGGCCTCCTCCTCCTTGGCCGCCGGCGAGGCGGCCGCCCGCGATTCGGCCGAGGCCCCCGCCTTGAGCACCTCGGCGCAGGCCGTGCCCTCGGGGAACTTGAGCTTGCCGTGCTGCTGCACGATCAGCGCGCGGCGCAGCGGCACCATCATGAGGATGCCCAGAAGCCCGCCCAGCCCGGCGACCAGCGCCACCCGCGACAGCTCCAGGTCGAAGCCCAAGATGAGGATGGCCGGCATGGTGACGCCGATGCCGAAGGCGATCGACTCGCCGGCCGAGCCCGCCGTCTGCACGATGTTGTTCTCGAGGATGGTGGCGTCCTTGGCCCCCAGGCGCGACGCCAGCCAGAACAGCGTGATCGAGATCACGCCCACCGGGATCGAAGCGCTCACCGTCAGGCCCACCTTGAGGACCAGGTAGAGCGACGAGGCGCCGAAGATCATGCCGAGCAGCGTGCCGAGGATGACGGCGCGCGGCGTGAACTCGGCGAGCTTGGTCTCGGGGGCGATGTAGGGGACGAAGGCGGGGGCCTCGCGAGGGGATTCCGGTGGCGACGCGTTACTCATAGAAAAGGTCCTCGAGGGTCGCTGGAATGGGGACCGTCGAACCGACGTCTCGCCCGGTCGCAGCAAGGTAGGGGGACGGCGGGGCGGTGTCAACCGGGAGCGCAGCCGGTTATCCACGGGAGCGGGGGCGATATCCACAGACCGAGCCGGCCCGGCCGCGGCGCGCCCGCGGACGGGCGCGGGAAAAAGCGTCCGCGTCGTGTTGAGGCGCGACTCCTGGTGCCGAGATGTGGCAGACTCGCCGGGAGATGCTGCCATCTCCCGTCGGCGCGGTCCCCCGACCCATGCGGGAGGCCGCGCACGGCGGACCGCCACCCGCCGAATCGGACCGCGACGCACATGAGGCAAAGAGATGAGTGCGACCCTTCGTCACCCCCGTCCGCAAGACCACGACCGGAACGGACTCTCCCTGACGCCTCGGCGGGTGCGCCCCCGGGCCTTCCGCCACCTCCTGTCCGTGGCCGTCGTGGGCTGGAGCGTGAGCGTCGCGGCCGCAGCGTCGGCGCAGGAGATCCCGGCGCCGGAATACGTCACCTACGTCCCCCGCGAGCAGGCCGCGCCCGTCACCCAGACCGACGCCAGCGCCCGCTTCCGGCTCTTCGGCGACCCCGGCGATCCGGCCTACCGCGATCAGTCTCCCCGCGACGGCATCGACGACGCGCGCAACGCGCGGTTCCTCGAGCTGGCCGAGCGGTTCGCGCCGTGGCTGCGGCGCAACGCCTACGGCTTCCCGATGGACGTCCGCCGTTTCATGACCTCGGCGGAGACCTTCCCGCTGGTCATCGACGAGTTCAACCTCGCCCGCTCGCGGCCGGTCCTGTTGCGCTCCGACTCCCTCGACTTCGCCCGGCTGGGGGACGCTCCGTGCCCCGCCGGCGCGCCGCCCGACGACCTCTCCCCGGACTGCCGGCTCCGGCGCCTGCTCGCCGAGCGCGGCCCGCAGGCGTCCGTGGCCCGTGAGCCCGCCGGCGCCGACCGCGAGCGCGCGACGGTGATGTACTTCAACTTCCCGGGCGAGTCGCCTGAGACGTGGGCCGAGGAGTACGAGGGCGGGCATGCCGACGGCGTCGGCGACCGGTATCTGGGGTGGGCCAAAGCGTGGGTGCACCCCTTCATCGCCGAGGCCGGCGGCCAGGGTGCGGACGCGCGCTACGAGTTCGTGCTCCAGTACTGGTTCTACTATCCGACCAACGACGCCGGCAACGCGCACGAGGGCGACTGGGAGCACCTCAACGTCGTCGTCGCCCCGCGCGCCGCGGTGACCCGCCCACTCGCGGCGGCGGAGGTGGAGCGGCTGCTGGCGGGCGCGGTCCCCGACTCCGATCTTGTGATCCGGCGCGTCGAGTACTACTTCCACCACTGGGTGATGCCGCTCGACTACTCGCGTCCCAACGTCTACGCGCCCCGGGAGACCTGGGAGCGCGAGGTCGAGTCCCTCGAGCCGACGCGGCGCGGCGAGGAGGGCCTCTGGCGCGACCTCAGACGTAACGCCTACCTGGACGAGGCCGAGACCCGCCTCAACCTGCATCCGTTCGTCTTCATCGGCGGCGCGGAGCGCGGCCTGAGTCTGGTGCTGAACGCCCCTACGCGGCTCGGCCGGTCGAGCCACGGCTCGTTTCCCTTCCCGGGCCTGTACAAGACCATCGGCCCGGCGGGCACGGGCGAGTCCATCGACCATCCGTGGGACGCCTTCCGGTCGCCGCCGGCGGCGGACGCGCCCGAGTCGGAGCGTCTCGTGCGCTACGACAACCCCGCCCGGCTGGAGATCCTGCCGGACTGGGAGCGGCTCACCGACCTCGCCCTCGCCGACCCGGCGGTCCGGCGCGAGTGGGCCTGGTTCCTGCTGCCCGCGCGCCTGGGCTACCCCGCCACCGAGTCGCCGTTCGCCGGGGTCGTCCGTTACGCGGAGACCGGGAACCTGAGCATCCCGCCACCCATCTACAGCGGCGGCTGGAATCGCCTCGGCGACGGCGCGGGCTTCTCGCTCTACCAGCCGCACACGGTCGCGGGAGTCTTCCCCGCCGACGTCCAGGACACCTTCCAGCCGAGCTGGGGCTTCCTCAATCTGACGCTGCCCACCCTCAGCCTGCTGCCGCCGCTCGACATCCTGTTCCGGGCCCTGGAGCCCCCCGTGCGGACGGCCATCGGGCAGAATCACCCGACCTACTTCCTCTCCGAGGACCTCCCCTTCCGCGGCATCGGCATCGGCGGCGGCGCGACCCTCTTCGACCCGGGGGACGACTTCTGGCGTCTGCTCGGGCTGCCGGAGCTGGCCACCCCGTTCCTGCAGAAGACCGTCGCGCTCACCGGGTCGATCACCGGCGTGGGCCTGCTGCCGGTGGAACAGGAGTTCCTCTCCGGCTGGCGCGGCGAGCTCAGTCTGCACCTGGGCAAGCACTTCGTCAGCACCAACGGCCTCGGGCACGGCCGCGCCGGGATGCGGGTGCCGCTGGTCTTCAGCGACGGCAGCGGGACCGACGAGTTCACCGCGGAGCTCAACTTCTGGGAGTACACGGGCAGCCTGAGGTGGAACCTGGCGACCCAGGCCGTGGAGCCGTTCCTCATGGGGGGCTACGGGCTGAGCTGGTACCGGCTGGAGAACGCGACCGCCTTCGGCGAACTCCTGGGCGACGGCAACTCGCGCTGGATCCGCAAGCCCGGCCTCTTCGAGAACCTGCTCCCCAACACGTGGCACATCGGCGCCGGGATCGAACTGCTGCCGGTCCGCAGCGTCGGCGCGGTCGATCTGAGCCTCAAGGCCTCGACCGCCCTGCACATCCACGACCTGGGCCTCGAGACCGGCGATGCCACGACCGTGTTCTTCCAGAACGCCACCATCAAGCGCTGGGTGTTCAACATCGTCGGCACGGTGAGTTACTAGACGCACGGAAGCGGCGAGCCCGCCGCGATTTCTGTCCCCGCGGTGTGTCACACTCCAGGTTGGCGAAGTTCCCGCCCCGCCGCGGCGCCCGTCGCGGCGGATCCCCCAAGGAAGGAGGTGAGAGGCATGACCGTCCGGACCCTGGAGTCTCCCCCGGTCCCCAAGGAATCGAAACCCGACGATCGCCCCGCCCAGCGCGCCACGCTCGACGAGGCGAAGAACCACCTGATCGCCGAAGCGCAGTTCCTCGCCGACCGGCTCGCCCAGACGACCCAGTACGACATGGATTGAAACGCCACCGGCATTCGAAGGCTGTGATCGAACCCATGGAAACGAACCCTTGAAGCGCCGGGCCGGGAGCTCCCATTGGGGCTCCCGGCACCGGATCCGGAGGCGCCCCGCGGGGCGCCCGCCGGCAGCACCCGCGGCACCTCGGCCCGGAGGGCCCCGCGATGAAGATCGTCGTCAGGATTCCCGTCCACGTCTTCCGGCAGAGCATCCAGCGCCTGCGCGCCGAGCCCGCACTGGGGCTCGAGTCGGTCCCGGGCGTGCACCACGGGCCGGGGCGCGACGAGTACCTCATCAATCGCGTCGGTGGGGAAACGCCTCTCTTCACCGAGACCGGCGACGCCCTCACGGCCCGCATCTCGCTGTGCACGGAGGAGCAGCGGGGCATGCCGTTACGCGACTGGCTGGCCTCGGCGCCGCGGCCCGCGAGCCACCCCTCGCTCGAGCTGGGCCTGTTCGCCGGCGGCGGCTTCAAGGGCGCCCGGCTGGCCGGCGGGCGCATCGAGCCGGTGGAGCGGCTCATCCTGCCCGGCCCCGGGATGGAAGCGTGGGCGGCGGATCCCCCCGCCGACGGCGTCGATGCCCTCATCACCTCTCTGGAAACCGACACCTTCCTCCACTCGGAGGAGTACAGCCGGTTCGTAGGCACGTTCCACGAGCCCATGGCCGCCTGGCGGATCCACGATTCGCGCTTCTTCCTGGCGGGCGTGGGCCGCACGGGCGCGCGATTGGCGGCGTCGCTGTCCGACGAGGCGGGCGCCGGCCTGGTGCTGGCCGACCCCGACGTGGTCGAGAAACACAACTGGCGCGCCATGGGTCTGCGGCCCTCGTCGGTCGGCAAGCCGAAGGCGTCCGAGGTGCGGACCCTGCTCGCCGGCGCGCTGCCTCCTTCCAGCGCGGGCCGCATCCGCGCGCTCCACGTCCCAGCGGAAGCCGAGGAGAGCCGGCTCGCCCTGGCCGAGTCCGACGTGGTCATCACAGCGCCCGACCACAACCTCCCCCGGCTGACCGTGGCGCTGGCCGCCGCGCTCTACCTGCGCCCGCACCTGGACATCGGCACCGGCGTCTTCCAGGACGCCGGGGGATGGCGGGCCGGCGCCGACGTGCGGCTCCTGCTGCCGGGGCAGGGCTGCCTGGTGTGCGTGGGCGGGCTCCCCGACCTCGATCGCCCCCGTGACGGCGACTGGCGCGCCGAGCGCGCGGGCAGCTTGCGCAGCCTCAACGAGGCGGCCGCCAATCTGGGGCTCCTGCGTCTGCTGCGCTTGTACGACCACGCCGTCGGGCAGACCGCGTGGGACCGGCTGCGGGTCGAGCATGACGGCAGCTTCTCGGTCTGGCCGATGCAGGCCGAGCCGGCGACCCGCTGCCCGGTCTGCACCCTGGCCGGGCGCGGGGACGAGGGACTGGAGATCCTGTGCCGCGACGACGGCCTGCTGCGCCCGCCACCGCGCCCGACGCGCCGGACCCGGCGGCGGCGCCGGGCGGCACCGTGGTTCTAGAGCGGAGCTGAAGGCAGATCCGGCGCGCCGCTACGGGGAACTCCGCTCCCCCTCGATCTTCGCAAGAGCCTTCGCACACGGCTCGCTCGTCGGATCGCACGCCTCCACCCGGCACCAGACCGCGCGCGGCTTGCCGAAGCGCCAAGGCGCTTGCACGTCGCGCGCGACGACCAGCTCGCCCGCTGCCAGCCGCAGACCCGTGAGATCGAGCCGGGCCAGGATCTCGTGCACCTTGGGCGGCGGAGTCTCCTGATGGGCAAGCCCCTCGATGCGGTAATTGCCGATGGCTACCCGACTCGGACTGAGGATGCGAAGGACGTCACCGCGGTGGGGCACGACGGGGCCGGTATCGCCGCCGGCTACGCAGAACGCCACCTCGGCGTAAGGTCCCTCGCGGTAGGCCCGTTGCTTGCCGTCGTAGGGCCCGAGGTAGATCCAGCCGGAACCGATCTGCGACAGGGAGTCCACCGTCGGATACATGCGGTGGGGCAAGGTCCCTTGCTCACGTGCGGTCCCCCGCATGCTGTGAAGGAACGACTTCAGCGTCTGCCGCGACTCGTGCGACCGCACGAGGTAGATCATCACGGCGCCCAGCCCCGCGAGGATGGCCAGCGCCGCCAGCAGGGGGATCCGTCCGGATCTCGCGGGTCCTACGGCCATGGCTGTCTCCGGTAGGTGAGTCCGCCTTGGATCGCGCGCGGCAACCGACAGGCCGCAGCGGCCGGGGTACGTGCGCGGAGAGCCTAACACCGACCCGCGCCGGCCGGCAGAGGATTCGCGCACGCCGGCGGACCGCGGTCCTGGCCGCGGCGGCCTCCCACCCGAGGCGCCCCCTACCTGCGGCGCGCCCCCGGCTGCTAACGTGCTCCCGTGACCGCGGCGCCGCGCGACAGCCCCGGTCGGTGACGCCGCGCCCCCGCCGCGCGGAGGACCGAATGCGCCTGTCTCTCGCTTTGACCGCAGCGCTGCTGATCGCCGTCCCCGCGGCCGCCGCCGGCCCTTCCGACGCCGCGCCCACCCTCGGCCGCTCCGCCCTCATGCAGACGGTCGAGCGCCTGGCGTCCCCGGAACTCCAGGGCCGCCTCGCCGGCAGCTCCGGCTACATGAAGGCGGCCCGCGAGATGGCCGAACGCTTCCGCCGCGTCGGCCTGTCGCCCGGCGGCGAGGACGACTCCGGGGCGCGGGGCTACTTCCAAGACCTGGCGGTCGAGTACACGGAGATCGAAGCCTGCCGGTTGGCGCTCCTCGGCCCGGACGGCGCGGCGCGCGAGCTGCGCCTCGGCCCGGACTTCACCTGTCGCGGCTTCACCGGCTCGGGCGACTTCGCGGGCCCCGTGGTCTTCGCGGGCTACGGCCTCTCGAAGCCCGGGAAGGGCTACGACGACTACGCCGGCGTGGACGTGCGCGGCAAGGTCGTGCTCGCCTTCAAGGAAGCCCCGCCGTTCACCGTGGATTCCCTCGGCTGGGGCAGCGCGCCGCTGCCGCGCCCCAAGGGCCTGGTCGCCGCCGAGCACGGCGCGCTCGCGCTGCTGCTCGTCTCGCGCCCCCACCAGCCGCACCCGCAGAAGCCCATCGCCAGCACCCTCGAGGGCGAGGGCCGCGAGGACGAGAGCTTCCCGCGCCTGCAGGTGGACGTGCCGGTGGCCGCGGAGATGCTGCGCTCGTCCGGGCTCGATCTCGCGCAGATCCAGGCGCTGATCGACTCCACCAAGACCCCCCATTCGAGCCCGCTGACCGCTGGGGTCCGGATCGGAGTCAAGGCGCGCTACCACGCGCAGCAGCCCACGGTGAACGTGGTCGGCATCCTCAAGGGCTCCGATCCCGATCTCAAGGGCGAGTACGTGGTCCTCGGAGCGCACCTCGACCACGTCGGCAGCCAGGGCGGCGGGGTCTATTTCCCCGGCGCCAACGACAACGCCTCCGGCGCGGCGGCGGTGGTCGGCATCGCCGAGGCCTTCGCGCTCGGCGGCGCGCGCCCCAAGCGCTCCCTGATCTTCGGGCTGTGGTCGTCGGAGGAGTCGGGGCTGCAGGGCGCCAAGCGCTTCGTGGCGGACCCGCCCGTGCCGCGCGGCCGCATCGTCGCGTACCTCAACTTCGACTGCGTCGGCCACGGCGACTCGATCCAGGTGGGTGGCGGGAAGGCGTACCCCAGGCTCTGGCAGATCGCCCGCGACCTGGATGCGACCGGCCCGCGCCTGACGGTCGCGGAGACCTGGGGCGGCGGCGGCGCCGACGCCGCGCCCTTCGAGGAAGCCAAGATACCCAACCTCTATTTTGCGTCGAAGTTCAGCTACACGCACTTGCACCTGGCCAGCGACACGCCGGCCACGCTCAACCCGGTGCTGCTCGAGGCCGTCGCGCGATTGGGCTACGCCACCGCACTGGAGGTCGCGCAGGGCGGCACCGCGGGCGCGCCGCCGGCCGGCTCGCCGTAGCTTCGGCGACAGCCGCAGGCGCTTCCGCGCAGGGGACATTGTGAGACCCGTCGCCCAGGCTTAGGCTTGATGCGCTCGGGATCTCCGGCGATGCCCGGAGCCGAGAGCCGCCGGCCGCTTGTCCCCCCACCGCGCGGCGGCTCCCAGCCCCGCCTCGCCCCGCCCCGGAGCCGCTCCTGGGCGCCCGCGCCCGCTGTCCTGACCAGTCGTCCGTCGCGCACCAACATCGGGGGTGTCGAGATGAAGACCAAGTACGTCGTCGCCGCCGCGCTCGCGTGTGCCGTCCTGCTGGCCGCCGGATCCCTCGTCGATCCCATCGCCACGCGGGCCCAGGACCGGCCGTCGCAGCCACCGCCAACTCCTCCTACCGTGCCGCCGACTCCCTGGAAAGGCGATCCCACGCGTCCCGAGAAGACCGGCGCGGACTCTCCCACGCCCGGGGCCATCGCCCTGCAGCCGCCCGGCAAGCAGGGCCAGCTCGACGAGGCCGGCAGGCGCGCCGAGAAGGTCGTGCAGCTGGCGCACGACCTCAACGAACACCTGGCCAGAAGCGCGACTCCCAAGGAGTACCGGGATCTCGGCCTGCTCAACGAGCGGCTGGGGCTCGACCTGCAGGCGCTGGTCCTGCAGCTGCAGGCCGTGCGCAAGGTGTCCGCCGAGCCCCCGGCGCGCGCCGCGGCCGCCGACGATCTGGTGCAGCACGCGATCCGCATGCTGAAGGAGGCGGAGCGTCTGAACAGCACGATCGAAAAGGGCGCGGCCCCCTAGCGGCGGCGCCCGGCATCAGACATAGAAAGAGCGGGGCGGCCTCACGCCTCCGCCCCGCTCCGCATCGAGTTGCAGTCGCGGGCGCCGGTCACGCCCGCTCTCTCCCTACTCCCAGCCGATCACACGCCCCTTGTTCTGCTTCGCGAGCCAGCTCATCAGCGGCTTGTAGTACTCCATCATGGCGCGCGTCGAGAGGTCCTCGCCGGTGCCCTCGCGGAGGATCTCGCGCCACGGCTTGGTCGCGCCCTGCCGCTGCATGCCCTCGAGGAAGGCCCCCGCTTCCTGGTTGCCCGCGTAATTGCAGTTGCGCGGATCCTGCTTGAGGATCCGGCGCGCGATGTGGTCGTGCATCTGGTACTGGATGACGGTGGCGATGGCGTAGGAGAAGTAGTACGCCGGCGTGTCGTTGATGTGCGTCTTGGTGGCGGCGTCGCAGTGCTCCTCGCCGCGCGGCGCCGGCGGCTCGATGCCCTGGAAGTCGCCCACATACTTCCACCAGCGTGCGTTGAGCTGGTCGGGGGGCAGGTCGTTGGCGTAGAAGTCGCTCTCCCAGTGGGTCATCACGCCCGACGCCCAGAACATGAACGGGATGGTGTTGAGCGCGTCGCGCAGGAGCGGGGTGATGTCGTCACCCGACTTGCCCTTGGGCAACAGGCCGAGCGACTGCAGATACGGCGTCTGGCGCGAGGCCAGGTCGCTGATGCCGGCGAAGCCTTCGTGGAACGCCGGGCTGGCGCCGGTGCGCAAGAGCGGCGGCACCTCCGGCCGGGCGTAGGCCATGTCGTAGTAGCCGTGCCCCAGCTCGTGGTGCGCGGTGCCGAACCACTGCTCGTTGGCCTCGACGTTCTGCAGTGAGCGGATGTCGCTCTCGTAGTCGATGTGCCAGCACGAAGCGTGCGTGTTCTTCTTGCGCGGGTCCGGCGGTTTCACCGGATAGAGGTCGGACTTGGTCCAGAACGACGCCGGCAGCGGCGGACGGCCCAGGCCGGTGAAGAACGCCTCGGCGGTCTTCACCACCCACTCGGGCGACTTGTCCTTGAAAGCCGCCTCGAGCGCCGGCACCTCCACCATGGCGTTCCACTCCTGCGACCAGCGGTTGGGGATCCAGTGCGCCGGGATGCGCTGGGGCGGCGACTGCCCGTACTTCTTCGCCAGCTCGTACTTGGCCCAGGTATAGAGCTGCAGATAGAGAGGCCGCAATTCCCTGAGGAAGTCGTCGTGGAGCTTGACCATGTCGGCCGACGACATGTCGTGCCGCGCGCACTGGAGCGCGAAGTAGTCGTGGTAGCCCAGCTCGCGCGCCACGCCGTTGCGCAGCCCCTGCAGCTTCACGAGCCCCGGCTTGAGCGCCGGGCCCGACTGCTTCGAGGCCTCCCACGCCGCCAGGCGCTGGCCCATGTCCGTGAGGTGCCCCAGCTTGTCGTCGATCTCGTTGGTCGTGATCGGCTGGCCGTCGAGCTGGAAGGTGAAGCTGTTGAGCGTCGAAGCCTGCCGGGTCTCGGCGTCGATGCGGGCCGCCACCAGCTCGGGGTCGGTCATCGGCCCCTCGGCGGCGTTGAGCAGCACCATCTTCAGCTGCCGCACGGTGAGCGGCTCCAGCTCCGACTCGTGGGTCAGCAGCTCCTTGGCCTCGGTGATCAGCGCCGGGTTGCCGTTGAAGGCCGCCGCGGCCTTGCCCGCCGCCGCCGAGGCCGCGTCGTGCTCGGGCGTGACGTCGGTGGCGGCATCCCAGTCGGCGTTGTTGGCCACCGTGCGCAGGGCCTTGAAGCTGGCGTTGACGACCGTCAGAAAACGGTCGGCGCGATCCTGGATCTCCGACTTCGCGACGGCGGGCGCCGGCGCCAGCCCCAGCGTGGCGGCGAGCGGCAGCGCGAGCAGCACGAGGAGCAAGCAGCGTCTCATGGGGATTCTCCTGGGTACGGAAGGCGTGGCGCGCCGAGCGCCGCTCCCTGCGGCCGGCGGGCGCGCCCGAGGATGGCCGGACGCAGGCTAGCAGACCGCGCCGCTCTCCGCGATAGCCAGCCGGGTTGCCTCTGGGCTACCATCTTGTCTCGTCCCCATCGCCAGCCGCAGGGAGGAGACCATGGTCCCGCAAAGGCTCCTGCTGCTCCCGCTCCTCGCCGCCGCCTGCCTGATTCCCGGAGGCGTGGCGCGCGGCCAGCCGGTGCGCC
>CAYLSO010000099.1:0-8563 GCA_964386525.1 uncultured bacterium | reverse complement strand
CCATGGGCACGGCGTGCACGCCGCGCGCGTTGGTGAGCACCACCGGGCTCTCCACCAATTCGGGAAAGAGCGCTCCCATCACCCCGGCGGTCGGCAGCTGCACCCAGCGCAGACGGGTCGCGCGCGCCAAGGTCTCGGCGTCGAGCCCGCGGCCGAGCAGCGCGTCAGCCTGCGCGATGGCTTCGCCGAATCCCACCTCCTGCGGCGCCAGCCGGAAGCGCACGCCGCGCTCGGCGAAGCGCGCCCGCAGGCGCGCGCCGAGCTCCGGCGGGAAGCTCCACAGGGAGAAGTCCGGGTGGTGGATGTGGACGAGGATCGTGGTCATGGCCATCGGGGAGTATGCCACGCGCCGCGCGGCCCCCGGAACCGGGCGGCGGCGGCGGCGCTGCCAGGGCACCCGGCGGCGGGGTGCGGGAGGCTCCGGGCGGCCCGGCCGCCGCCCGCGCGGCCCCCCGGACCGTCCGGGAGACGGCTGCTTGCCCGCCGCGCCCCCCTCGGTTAGCCTGTGGCCGTCGTCGCGCCTACTCACCATCTCGCAGGCGAACCGGCAGCGGAGGATCCCCTCGTGAACCGTTCCTGGAAACCGGCTCTCTGTATTCTCGCCGCGTGCGGAGCGCTGAGCCTGCTCGCCGCGCCCGCGTCCGCCGAAGAGCCCTGGACGCTCCTCAGCCCCTGGACCTTGAACCGTAGCGGCTACTTCGTCCAGGGCACCTTCTCGTACCTCAGCACCGGCAGCCTCTACGACGCCGTCGGGGAAAAGCAGGAGAATCCCGCCGGCGACTATCGGGACTTCACTGCCAACACCCATGTCGAGTACGGCGTGCGCGACCGCCTGGGGCTCCTGTTCCACATCCCGGTGCGCTCGCTGAGCCAGCAGTACGAGGACACGCCCGACCTCACGACCACCGGCATCGGCGACTTCACGGGCGGCCTGCGCTACCGGATCCTCGACGGGTCGTTCGTGGTCAGCGCGCAGGGCGAGCTCAAGCTGTCCACCGGCTACAACGCGTCGGTCACATCGCCGGCGCTGGGCGACGGGCAGACCGACTACACGATCCGCGCCCTGGCCGGGCGCGCGTTCGCGCCCAAACCGCTCTTCACCCAGGCCGTCGTCGGCGACATCCAGGACTACTTCAAGGGCGGCCTGGGGGTCCGCTACCGCGCGTACAAGACCATGGACGTCGCGGTCGGTGTCTTCCAGACCTTCGGCGGGATCGACGTCCCGGCGGGAACCCAGTTCTACCTCGGCATCTCCTACAAGGGAAACCGGCTGGGCAAGTACGACGGCCTGCTGACCTCCGCGATGGATCCGTCCGGCGCGCCGGTGCCGGCCAGGCAGCCGGGCGCCGAGGCCGCCCCACCCGCCGCCCCCGAGACGCCCGCGCAGCCCGCGCCCGTGCCGGCCCCGCCGCCGACGCCCACGCCGGGCAACCCGTAGGCGTCGTCGGACGGGGAGCGGGCGCCGCCCACGGCTCCCGCTCCCGCCAAGGATCGGACCCACGAACGTCCTCCGGGGGCTCCTCCCCTACCTCGCCCGCTACCGCGGCGGACTCCTCCGGGGAGCGGTCTGCCTCGTGCTCTCCAACTGGGTGGCGCTCGCCGCCCCGTGGGTGCTGCGCCACGCCATCGACAGCCTGCAGAAGGCGGTCGACGCCGCCAAGCTCGGCCGCTACGCGCTCCTGATCGTGGCCGTGGCCGCCGTGGCCGGCGTCTTCCGCTACCTGATGCGCAAGATCCTCATCGGCGTGTCGCGCCACATCGAGTTCGACCTGCGCAACGACTTCTTCGCCCAACTGCAGCGCCAGCCGCTGTCCTTCTACCACGGTCGCCAGACCGGCGAGCTGATGTCGCGCGCCACCAACGACATGAACGCCGTCCGCATGGTGCTCGGGCCGGGGATCATGCAGGGCCTCAACACCGTCGTCATGGCGGTCGCCGCGGTCACCCTGATGGTGATCCTGTCGCCCCTGCTGACGCTGATCGCCCTCATCCCGCTGCCGCTCCTGTCCTTCTCGGTGGGCTTCTTCGGCCAGCACATCCACAAGCGCTTCGAGGACATCCAGGCGCACTTCGCGCGCATCTCGGCGGCGGTGCAGGAGAACCTGAGCGGCGTGCGCGTGGTGCGCGCCTACGCGCAGGAGGACCACGAGACCGAGCGCTTCGCGGTGCTCAACCGCGAGTACGTGAGCAAGAACCGCGGGCTCATCCGCCTGTGGGCGATCTTCTACCCGGCCATGGGCTTCCTGGCCGGGCTGGGGGCGGTGGTGGTGCTGTGGCTGGGCGGCAGCCTGGTGATCCGCGGCACGCTGACGCTCGGCCAGTTCGTGGCCTTCAACGTCTACCTCGCCATGCTCATCTGGCCGATGATCGCGCTGGGCTGGGTGGTCAATCTCTTCCAGCGCGGCGCGGCCTCCTACCGGCGCATGCGCGAGATCCTCGACACCGAACCGGCCATCCGCGACCGGCCGGGGGCGGTGGACGCCGACGGCCTGGCCGGGGCCATCGAGATCCGCGATCTCACCTTCACCTATCCCGGGGCCGCCGCCCCGGCGCTCTCCGACGTCAGCATCACGGTGCCGGCCGGCACGACCCTGGCGCTGGTCGGGCACACGGGCTCGGGCAAGTCGACGCTCGTCCACCTGCTGTGCCGCCTCTTCGACGCGCCGCGCGGCAGCGTGCGGGTGGACGGGCGCGACATCCTCGATTACCAGGTGGCCAGCCTGCGCCGGCAGATTGGCGTGGTGCCGCAGGAGACCTTCCTGTTCTCCGCCAGCGTGGCCGAGAACATCGCCTACGGCGTCGAGGAGGCGCCGCGCGACCAGGTGGAGTGGGCGGCGCGCGTCGCCCACCTCGACGCCGACGTCGCCGGCTTCCCCGACGGCCTCGACACCGTGGTGGGCGAGCGCGGCATCACGCTGTCGGGGGGCCAGAAGCAGCGCGCCGCCATCGCCCGCGCCGTGCTGCGGCGCCCCGCCCTCCTGCTGCTCGACGACTGCCTCTCGAGCGTCGACACCTACACCGAGGAGGCCATCCTGCGCGAGCTGACCCAGGTCATGCGCTCGCGCACCTCGGTGATCGTCTCGCACCGCGTCTCCACCCTGCGCCACGCCGACCAGATCGTGGTGCTGGACGGCGGCCGCATCGCCGAGCGCGGCACGCACGAAGAGCTCCTGACGCACGACGGCCTGTACGCCGAGCTCTACCGCCAGCAGCAGCTGGAAGAGGAGCTGGAGGCCTCGTGAGCGGCCACGAGTTCCACGAGGAGGAGGCCCTCGGCAAGGCCTACGACGCGCGCCTCATGCGCCGCCTGCTGGCCTACCTGCGCCCCCACTGGCGGCGCGTGCTGGCCGCCTTCGCCCTGGTGGTGGTCACCGCCGCCCTGCAGCTGGCCGGCCCCTACCTGACCAAGATCGCCATCGACGACTTCATCGCCAACCGGGACCTGCAGGGACTGGCGCTGGTCGGCGGGCTGCTGGTGGTCCTCATGCTCGTCCAGGGGGTGATCGAGTACGGGCAGATGCAGCTGATGCAGAACACCGGCCAGGAGATCATGTACGACCTGCGGCTGCAGATCTTCCGGCATCTGCAGCGGCTGCCGCTGGCTTTCTACGACCGCACCCCGGTCGGCCGGCTGATGACCCGGGTCACCAGCGACGTGGACGTGCTCAACGAGCTGTTCACCTCCGGCGTGGTGACCATCTTCGGCGACGTCTTCACGCTGCTCGGCATCCTGATCGTGATGCTGAGCATGAACTTCGAGCTGACCGTCGTCTCGTTCTCCGTGCTGCCGCTGATCTTCCTCGTCACCATGGTCTTCCGCGTCAAGGTGCGGGCCTCCTACCGCGACGTGCGCACCCGCCTGGCGCGCATGAACTCGTACCTGAACGAGAACCTGACCGGCATGAGCACGGTGCAGATCATGAACCGCGAGCCGCGCAACTTCGCCGCTTTCGCCGAGATCAACGGCGCCCACCGCAACGCCAATCTGCAATCGGTCACCTACTACGCCGTCTTCTACCCGGTGATCGAGCTGATCGGCGCCCTGGCCATCGCGCTCATCATCTGGTACGGCGGCCGGCAGGTGATGTGGCAAGGGCTCACCCTGGGCAGCCTGGTGGCCTTCATCCAGTACACGCAGCGCTTCTTCCGCCCGATCGCCGACATCTCCGAGAAGTACAACATCCTGCAGTCCGCCATGGCCTCCTCGGAGCGCGTCTTCGACCTGCTCGACACGCCCGCCGGCATGCCGCAGCCGGCCGCGCCGCGCCGCCCCGAGCGGGTGCGCGGCGAAATCCGTTTCGAGCGCGTGAGCTTCGCCTACAACGACGGCGACGCGGTGCTGCGCGACGTGTCGCTGACTGTGGCGCCCGGCGAGAAGGTGGCCATCGTCGGCGCCACCGGGGCCGGCAAGACGACCATCATCAGCCTGCTGACGCGCTTCTACGACACGCAGGCGGGCCACATCTACGTCGACGGCATCGACGTGCGCGAGTGGGACCTGCAGGGGCTGCGGCGGGCCGTGGGCGTGGTGCTGCAGGACGTCTTCCTATTCTCCGGCACGGTGGAGGACAACCTGCGGCTGGGCGAGCGCGCCATCTCCCGCGAGCGCGTCGAGGCGGCGGCCCGCGAGGTGCACGCCGACGCCTTCATCCGGCGGCTGCCGGGCGGCTACGCGGCCGAGGTGAGGGAGCGCGGCGCCGGCTTCTCGGTGGGCGAGAAGCAGCTGCTCTCCTTCGCCCGCTGCCTGGCGTTCGACCCGCAGATCCTGGTGCTCGACGAGGCCACCTCGTCGGTGGACACCGAGACCGAGCTGCTCATCCAGGACGCCCTGCACCGGCTCATGCAGGGGCGCACCTCGGTGGTCATCGCCCACCGCCTGTCCACCATCCAGGACGTGGACCGCATCGTGGTGCTGCACAAGGGCCAGGTGCGCGAGACGGGCACGCATCAGGAGCTGCTGGCGCAGCGTGGCATCTACCACCGCCTCTACCAGCTGCAGTACCAGATGCAGGAACGCGCCGGCACGGGACCGGCGCGTCGCGGGGCCGCGTCGTAGCGCGGCCGTCCTGCGGGGCTCCCCGCTAGGCGGCCGGCGGCGTTGCGCCGCCCTGACCCGGCGCCGGCTCCCGGGGCGCCAAGAACAGCCCGTAGAGCAGCATCACGATGCCGATGGCGAGCGGGATGTAGCCGACCATCCACACGTCCTCGCCCTTGATGAAACGCAGCCCGAAGATCAGCCCCAGGCCCACGGCCGCCGTGATCAGCCCGCCCAGCTTGACGCCCTCGCGCGCCTGGCGCTGCTCGGCGCGGTCCTCCTCGCGCATCAGCTCCAGCACCCTCTCGGAGGCGCCGGTCCCCTGCTCGATGAGCTTCTTGCGGAACTCGTAGCGGTAGAAGGCCTCCCGCTCCTTGCGGCGGTTGTCGGAGAACGCCGCGAAACCGGCGAAGGTGAAGACGGCGATCACGGTGACGATCGGGATGGCGATGGCCATCACCTCCGGCAGAGTCTGGAACATGTCCCTAACCTCCGGCGGGGCGCCCATCGCCCCGTTCGGCAGGTAGGACTCGCCCGCCCCCGCCCCGGTTGCGTAGAATCGCCCCCGGCCGCCCCCGCCCGGAAAACTGCAACCGGCGGCGGCGGCGCGGCGTCTGACCACACGGAAGCGGTGGACCGGCTCGGAGGGGGCCCCTTGGGCGACGAAGCGGACAGGGCCGCGGTCCAGCGCGTCCTGGAGGGCGAGGTGGACGCCTTCGCGGAGATCGTGGGGCGCTGGCAGGGGCCGCTGGTCAACCTGGCGCACCGCTTCTGCCGCGACCCCGGCCTCGCCGAGGAGCTGGCCCAGGACGCCTTCGTGCGCGCCTACCGGGCGCTGCCGCGCTGGCGCGGCGAGTCGCGCTTCTCGACCTGGCTGTTCGCCGTGGCGCTCAACGTCTACCGCTCGCGGCTGCGGCGGGTGCGGGTCGCCGAGGTGCCGCTCGACGCCCTGCGCGGCATGGCCGACAGCCGCTTCGTGGACCGCGAGTACGAGCGGCGGGACCGGGCGGAGCTGGTGCGCCGCGCCGTGCTCTCCCTGCCGGAGAAGTACCGCGACGCGCTCGTGCTCTTCTACTTCCACGACATGGACGTCGCCGAGGCGGCGCGCACGCTGGGCCTGCCGGAGGGCACGGTGAAGGCGCAATTGCACCGGGGTCGCGCGATCCTGCGGCACAAGCTGGCCGGGTTCCTGACCGGCGGCGACGAGGAGGGATGAGCGTGGACGCTCTCGATCGACTGCTGACAGAGGCGGAACCCATGACCCCGACGCCGCGCTTCACCGCCTCGGTGATGGCCGCGGTCCGGGCGGAGGCGGCGACGACGCAGCCCCTCCCCTTCCCCTGGCAGCCGGCCCTGGCGGGACTGGCGGCGTGCTTGCCGATCGCCGCGGCGGCGTGCTGGATGGCAATCGGCTCGGCGGCTTCCGGCGGGCTGTCGGGCGCTCCGCCGACCATCCCTCCCGGCTTCGCCTGGGCGGTAGCCTCCCTGGCGGGCTGCTTCGCCCTGGTCTCCACCATCCTGCGCCGGGCGGATGCGGGCGCCCTGAGCGGACTCAGCGCCTAGGCTCCGCAGCTCCTGCCGCAAGACGAACGGGCCCGGCTCGCGCCGGCACCGAAAGTCCGCGGCCGGCGCGGATTTCCTGCGGGCAGCTCGGGGGGGCGGCGGCGCGGGTCCCCTGCTTGTGCGCGCGCGTGGGCTCGGCGAAGCGTTGCGGCTCGCGCTGGAAGCGACCGCGGTTCTCGGCGCTGCAGAAGTAGTACGGCCGACCGACGTGGACGGCGCGCGGCGAGGCCGCCGTCGGGCGGAAGCGCTCACCGCTCACCGGGTCGGTGACCTGGCCGCAGTAGCGCAGCGGGTCGCGCCGGAAGCGGTCCCGCGCCGCGGGGCTGGAGAAGTAGTAGGTCTCGTGATTGACGCGTGCCGCATGCGCCGCGTCGAGCACGGCCGGGCGGCCGGGCGCCACCGGGCACTCCAGGCGCGCTCCCAGCTCCTTCAGATACTTCCCGGGGTCTTGCACGAAGACCGGCACGTGCGAGCTTCAGCAGAATCCGACCGGCCGGCCGTTGACGAACAGGGGCGCTATGTCGCGCGCCAGCCGCGTCTTGGTGACCGGGCAGCGGTCGTTGACGCTCAGGCTGCCGTCCGGCCAGCGCAGGCGGGGCAGGGCCGCATCGGCGGGCACGAACTCCGGCTGTCCGAGGCCACCGCCCCCCCCGGAGTCTCGCGCCGCTTCCTGCCCGATCGTCTGGGTCGCGCGCCCGAGCCCCGCCACGGTGGCTCCCGTGACTGCCAGGGCGAGCCCCGCCGCCAACGCCAGCAGGCCGCGGCTCGCCCCGCTCACCGCAGCGCCTGCCCGACGTGCGCCTCGGCGTGGTACGACGAGCGCACCAGCGGCCCCGACTCGCAGTGCTCGAAGCCCAGATCGAGGGCGAACGCCTTGTACTCCGCGAACTCGTCGGGGTGCACGTAGCGGAACATGGGGACGCGCTGGGTGCGCGGCTTCAGGTACTGCCCGATGGTGACCACCTGCACGCCGTGGGCGCGCAGGTCCTGGAGGGTGGCGAGCACCTCTTCCTTCGTTTCGCCGAGCCCCACCATGAGCCCGGACTTGGTCTTCGAAGTCGCATAGGCGCGGGCGCGCTCGAGCAGCTCGAGGGTCCGCTTGTACACCCCCCGGGGCCGCACCCGCCGGTAGAGCCGCGGCACCGATTCGATGTTGTGGTTGAGGACCTCCGGCCGCTCGCGCATGACCAGATCGAGGGCGTCCCAGTGTCCCTGGAAATCGGGGATGAGCACCTCGACGGAGCAGTCGGGCCGCACGGCCCGCACCTCGCGGATGCAGGCGGCGAACTGGCCGGCGCCCTGGTCGGGCAGGTCGTCGCGGGTCACCGAGGTGATCACCGTGTGGCGGATGCCGAGCTGGCGCACCGCGTCGGCCACGCGCGCCGGCTCGGCCGGCTCGGGCGGTTCGGGGCGGCCCTGCGGCACCGCGCAGAAGGTGCAGCGCCGGGTGCACAGGTTGCCCAGGATCATGAAGGTGGCCGTACCCCGCCCCCAGCACTCGCCGAGGTTCGGGCAGCGCGCACTCTCGCAGACCGTGTGCAGCCCTTGCAGCACGGGCCTCATGCGGGCCACGGCGTCCACGTCGCGCAGGCGCACCTTGAGCCACTCCGGCCGGCGCTCCGGCAGGACGGAGGCGCACGGCTCTGCGGGCGATGCGGCCGGCTCTCCGGGCGGGGAGCCCCCCGCCGGGGGCCGGACCGGCGACGACGGTGGCGTCAGGTGGATGGGGCTCAATGGGGTCTCCACGGCGTGATGAGATGCGGTACGCCCGCCGGAAGGCGCCGGCGGCGGCCTACCTTCTTGGCTCGCAGCATTCTAGGGGAATGGAGCGGGCCCGCGCCAGGGGTGGGGCCATTGCCCCAGGGACCGTCCGGGCCTGCGAGACCGGCGAAAAATCTGCCGGATAGCGGGCCCGAACCGCCTCCGGCGATTGACACCGCTGCACAACGGGCCGTACCGTTAACG
>CAYLSO010000098.1:0-3224 GCA_964386525.1 uncultured bacterium | reverse complement strand
CGTCACGTTGCTGATCCTGCTCCCCTACGTCACCTATGTGGCGACCAACCTGTTCCACTCGGAGTACCAGGAGCTCGTGCGGGTCCTGGGCCTCGACGCCGGGCCGCTGCTGTTGCCGCCCCTGTTGTGGGGTGTGATCCTCGCCCTGTCGCTCTTCGTGGCGGTCCTGCTCCACGAGCTTGCCCACTGCCTCACGGCGATGGCGGCCGGGGCCCGCGTGGAGTCGATCACCCTCATGATGCTGGGCGGGGTGTCGCGCATCGTGGACGAGATCCGCAGCCCCGGCCGGGAAGCCTGGATGGCGGCCTCGGGTCCGCTGACCAGCCTGGCTCTGGCGGTGCTGTTCTATATCGTCGCCCGCCTGCTCGAGTCCGGTCCCGCCGACCTGACCATCGCCGCCGGGGTCTTCGCCGAGATCAACCTCGTGCTGGCCGTGTTCAACCTGCTGCCGGCCTTCCCCATGGACGGCGGCCGCATCCTGCGGGCGGCGCTCACCCCGCGCTACGGGCGGCTGGCGGCGACCCGCAAGGCGGCAGCGGTCGGCAAGGTCATGGCGGTGCTGTTCGGCATCCTGGGCCTGGTGAGCTTCAACTTCATCTTGATTCTCATCGCCGTCTTCGTCTTCATGGGCGCCTCGGCCGAGACCACGGCCCTGGCGGCGCGCGTCTCGCTGCGGGGGTTGCGCATGCGGTCGCTCGTCGACCGGCGCATCGGCCAGGTGCGCCCGGACGTGCCCTTGGCTGCGGTGGCCGAGCGGTTCTTGGAGGACGACCTCGTGGCGGTCCGGGTGGGGGACGGCCTGACCGGGCCGGGCGCCGGCTTCATCACGCTCGACGACCTGGAGCGCATGGGGCGGGGGCAGGCGGGAGCGCGCGCCGGCGATGTGGCGCGCCGGGACCTGCCGCGGGCGCGGGCGGAAGATGACGCGGCGGCCATCCTGTCGTTGCTGCAGCGGGGGCGGGGGGCCGTGTTGGTGGTGGACGAAGCGGGCGAGCCCATGGGCCTGGTGAGCGCGGCCGACGTGCGGCGCGCGGCCCTGCTGGCGCACGTGCTCGAGGAAACGGGAAGGGGGAGGGCGTGAGAGGGTCCGGATCGTTACTCGTCGTGGCCGCGGCGCTGGCGAGCACCGCGCTGGCCTTGACCTCGTGCGCGCGGCGTGACGCCGTGCGGGAGGCGGCCAGCCTGCACGCGCTGGCCGAGCGCTACTTCCAGGCCCGGTTCGACTTCCGTCCCACGGCCGCCACCGCGGCGGGCGACCACAGCCGCGACAGCAAGCTCGAGGACTTCTCGGAGCTGCGCGTGCAGTTCGAGCAGGTGGCGCTCCGGGCCTTCCTCGACACGCTGGCGACCACCATCGACTCCACCGCCCTGCCGCCGGCCGAGCAGGTCGACTACGCGCTGCTCAAGCGCGATGCGCGCACGCGACTGCTCTACATCGAGGATCTCAAGGTCTACCAGCGCGACCCCGACCTCTATCACTCGACGGCCAGCAGTGCCGTCTATTCGTTGCTGAAGCGCGACTTCGCGCCGCTCGACGAGCGGCTGGCCGCGGTGGCGGCGCGCGAGGAGCAGATCCCCAAGTTCCTCGAGGACGCGAAGAAGAACCTCAAGAACCCGCCCGAGGCCTGGACCCGCATCGCCATCGAGCAGGCGCGGGGGACGGTGCAGTTCTTCGCCTCGGTGGTGCCCGCGGCGGCGCGGGGAGCGACGGATCCGGCGGTGCGGACCCGCGCCCTGCGGGCCAACGAGGCTGCCCTGGCGGCGGCCCGCGACTATTTGTACTTCCTTCAGAACGACCTTCTGCTGCGCTCGAAGGGGGACTTCGCCCTCGGCCGCGAGTTGTTCAAGAAGGATTGCGCGGTCGAGGAGTGGATCACCGAAGAGCCCGAGTCCATCCTGGCGCGGGCGCTGGCCGGGGTGGAGGAGAACCACCGCCAGATGGCCGAGATGTGCCGCCGGATCGACCCCAAGGCTTCGGTGGCGGAGGTCGTGGAGCGCACGGCGGCCTACTATCCGCCGCCGGCGGGGCTGCTCGACTCCTGCCGGGCGGAGATGAAGCGCCTGCGCCGGTTCATCGTGGAGCGCAACCTCCTGGCGCTGCCGCCGGGGGAGAACCTCGCGGTGACCGAGACCCCCGTGTTTCGCCGCAGCCTGACTTTTGCCTCGATGGACACGCCCGGGGCGCTCGAGCCCAAGGCGACGGAGGCGTTCTTCTACGTCACGCCGGTGGATGCCAAGTGGTCGCGGGCGCAGCAGGACGAGTACCTGCGCGAGTTCTGCCGTGGGCTCATCTACACGACCGCGTCGCACGAGGCGTACCCGGGACATTTCATCCAGGGGCTGTATCAGCGCGTGAATCCTTCGCTCGTGCGCAAGCTGACCCGGTCGGACACCTTCAGCGAAGGCTGGGCACACTACTGCGAGCAGATGGTGCTGGACGAAGGCTTCTCGAAGGATCCGGAGCTGCGGCTCTACCAGTTGCACGACGCGCTGCTGCGGCTGTGCCGCGCGGTGCTCACCGTGCGGCTGCACGTGCAGGGCTGGACGCAGGAGCAGGCCATCGAGTGGATGGTGCGCGAAGGGCACCAGAAGCGCATCAATGCCGAGCGCGAGGTGAAGCGCTACACGACCGAGCCGCTGGTGCTCTCGTACTGGTGGGGGAAGCAGGAGGTGCTGCGGTTGCGCGAGGCTTACCGCCAGCGGGCGGGCGCCTCGTTTACACTGGCGGACTTTCACCGAAAGCTGCTGGAGACCGGCGAGCCGCCGCTGCCGCTGGCGGAGAGGATGTTGCTGGCGGGGGCGGAGAGCGGCAAGAAACGGGGCGAATAGCCGGTTTCGGGGGCGCGGAGGCGCGCTGGGGCTGGCTTGACGAAGCCCGGCCCGAGCCGCCATAATGCGTTGCGAACAGCCGCTCAAGGGCGGCCCCGAGCTTCCGAAAACGAGCTTAGCCGCGGCCCTTCGGGGCCGCGCCCAGATCATTCCTCAGTAGCTCAATGGCAGAGCATCCGGCTGTTAACCGGAGGGTTGTAGGTTCGAGTCCTACCTGAGGAGCCATCTTAGTCGGTGTACGAACCGCATCGTCGGGACCCGGAGAATTCTCTTCGGGTCCCCTTCCATTTGGCACTGCGTACCAGATCTCAATCGACTCGCGGTTGTGCACCAGGACCTTCTTCACCGTGAGCTGAAGAAGCTGTTTCTTCTCCGCGTTGGTCCCCTTGGCCAGC
>CAYLSO010000097.1:0-9020 GCA_964386525.1 uncultured bacterium | reverse complement strand
CCAAGCTCTCGCCCGACGGCAAGACCGTGGCCTTCACCGGCGAGTACGACGGCAACGTCGACGCCTTCACCATCCCCGTCGAGGGCGGCGAGCCGGCGCGTCTGACCTGGCACCCCACCCCGGACCAGGTGGCCGAGTGGTACCCGGACGGCAATTCCGTCCTGCTGCGCTCGCGCCGCGCTTCGCCGGTGCGGACGGACCGCTTCTTCCGCGTGCCGGCGGCAGGCGGCTTCGAGGAAGCGCTGGCGCTGCCGACCGGCGGCTACGCGACCTTCTCCCCCGACGGCAAGCAGCTGGCCTTCGTCTCCCCGAGCTACGACAACCGCACCTGGAAGCGCTACCAGGGCGGCAACGCCCCGGACATCTGGCTCTACGACTTCGCCAAGAACTCGTCCGAGAAGATCACCGACTGGAAGGGCGTCGACGAGTGGCCGATGTGGCAGGGGCGCACGATCTACTACTGCTCCGACCGCGGCGGCCGCACGTCGAACCTGTGGGCCTACGACCTCGACAAGAAGACCCGCCGGCAGGTGACGAAGTACTCGGACTTCGACGTCAAGTGGCCGAGCGTCGGCTCCGGCGCCATCGTCTTCGAGAAGGGCGGCTACCTCTTCGTCATGGACCTGCCGGGCGAGCAGGCGCGGCAGCTCCAGGTGCTGGTCCCCGACGACAAGCCCGCCACCCGGCCCGCCTACCGCAGCGTGTCGCAGTGGATCACCGACCTCGACCTGTCGCCCTCGGCCAAGCGCGCCGTGTTCGCGGCCCGCGGCGACCTGTTCACGGTGCCCGCCGAGAAGGGCGATGCGCGGCCCCTGACGCGGACTCCCGGGGCCCGCGAGCGCAACCCGGTGTGGTCGCCCGACGGCAAGTGGATCGCCTACCTCTCGGACCAGAGCGGCGAGTACGAGATCTGGGTGATCGGCAGCGACGGGCAGACCCCGGCCCGCAAGGTGACGAGCGGGGGCAGCACCTTCCGCTTCCAGCCCCTGTGGTCGCCGGACTCGAAGAAGCTCGCCTTCTCCGACAAAGCCCTCACCCTCTGGTGGTGTGACGTGGCCACCGGGGCGCTCACCAAGGTCGACCACAGCCCGCGCGGCGAGATCCACGACTACGCCTGGGCGCCGGACTCCCGCTGGCTCGCCTACAGCAAGCCGAACGACGCCGACTTGAACCAGCTCATGCTCTACTCGCTCGACACCGGCAAGGTGACCCCTTCGTCCGGCGGCATGATGGAGGACTTCTCGCCGGCCTTCGACCCGGCCGGCGACTACCTCTACTTCGTGTCGCGGCGCACGCTGAATCCGGAGTTCGGCAGGTTCGATTTCAATTTCCAGGTGAGCGCCACCGACAAGATCTACGCCGCCGCTCTGCGCGACACGCTGAAGACCCCGGTGCCGCCGCAGAGCGACGAGGAGTCCGCCGAGGAGAAGAAGCCCGAGGGGGACAAGGGCAAGGACGGCGACAAGGGCAAGGATGACAAGGGCGACAAGGGCGACAAGGACAAGGACGCCAAGGGCGAGAAGGGCGACAAGGACAGGGACGGCGCGGCCGAGGTGAAGCCGGTCCGCATCGACCTCGACGGGCTGGCGACGCGCGTGGCGGCCCTGCCGGTGCCGGCCGGCCGCTACGGCGGACTGGCGGTGTTCAAGGGCAAGATCCTCTTCATGGCCTTCGACCCGCCCGACCCCGATTCCGACGACGCCCCCGGCGGCGCCGTCAAGCTCTTCGACTTCGAGAAGCGCGAGGTCAAGACGGTCATCGCCGGCGTCGACGCCGCCGGCGGCGTCTCCAAGGACGGCGACAAGCTCCTCTACAAGTCCAAGGAAACCTACGGCATCGTCGACGCCGCCGAGGGCAAGAAGGTCGGCGACGGCAAACTCGAGACCGGCTCCCTGATGGCGACCGTGGATCCGCGCCAGGAGTGGGCGCAGATGTTCGACGAGGCGTGGCGCCTGGAGCGTGACTTCTATTACGACCCGGCCATGGGCGGGCTCGACTGGAAGGCGGTCGGCGACCGCTACCGCAAGCTGCTGCCCTACGTCGCGCACCGCGCCGACCTCAACTACATCTTCGGCGAGATGCTCGGCGAGCTGTCCACGTCGCACTCCTACGTGGGCGGCGGGGAGATGCCGCAGGTGCGGCGCGTCGAGACCGGGCTGCTGGGGGCCGATTACGAGCTCGACGCGGCCAGCGGCCGCTACCGCTTCAAGACCCTCTACCGCGCGCGCGACTGGAACTCCAAGGTCGAGGCCCCGCTCGGCATGCCCGGGGTGGACGTGCGCGAGGGCGACTACCTGCTGTCGGTGAACGGCGCGCCGGTGCGCGCCCCCGAGAATCTCTACACGGCGTTCGTGGGCACGGCCGGCAAGCAGACGCGCATCACCGTGGGCGCGCGGCCCGACGACCCCAAGCCGCGCACTTATACCGTGACGCCCGTCGCCAGCGAGCAGTCGCTGCGCTACACGGCGTGGGTGGCGGCCAACCGCGAGAAGGTGGCCAAGGCCTCCGGCGGGCGGCTCGGCTACATCCACGTGCCGAACACCGCCACGCAGGGTATCCAGGAGTTCACCAAGCAGTACTACCCCCAGGTGGACAAGCAGGGCATGGTGGTCGACGAGCGCTTCAACGGCGGCGGCTTCGTCCCCGAGTTCTTCGTCGAGCGCCTGGCCCGCAAGACGCTGGGCTGGGTCTCGGTCCGCGACGGCGCCGATCAGCGCTCGCCGTCCACGGCGCTGGACGGCCCCAAGTGCATCCTCATCAACCAGTACGCCGGTTCGGGCGGCGACCTCTTCCCCTACTACTTCAAGCTCATGGGCATCGGCCCGATCATCGGCATGCGCACCTGGGGCGGGCTGGTGGGCATCAGCCACAATCTCCCGCTGGTCGACGGCGGCGGCGTGACCATGCCGGATGTGGGCTTCTGGCGCCCGGGCGAGTGGATCGTCGAGAACCACGGTGTAGACCCCGACATCGAGGTCGAGAACGCCCCGCACGAGATGGTCGCGGGGCGCGACCCGCAGCTCGAGCGCGCCATCCAGTGGTGCCTGGACGAACTCCAGAAGAACCCGCCGCAGAAGCCGACGCGGCCGCAGTACAAGGTGCAGGAAGGGCTGTAGCGTCGGACTCCCGGCCGCGGCAGGCCGGGCCGATTCGCACGCGGGGGGCGGCTACGGCCGCCCCTCCCGCGTCACAGGAAAGGGGCTCTCATGCACGAGCGCCGATTCCACGGCGATCCGGAGCGGCTGCGCTCGGCGGAGCGCCTGGAGCTCCTCGAGGTGGAACGGGTGGTCACGCTGAGCCTCGAGGGCGTCGCCGCCGCGAGCGCGCTCGACGTGGGTACCGGGACAGGCGTGTTCGCCGAGGCCCTCGAGCGGCGCGGGCTCGAGGTCACGGGCATCGACCCCAACCCCGAGATGCTCGACGCCGCCGCGCGCCACGCACCCCAGGGGTTGTTCTTCCAGTGCGCCGCCGAGGACCTGCCCTTCGCGGACCGGGAGTTCGACATCGTGCTCCTGGCGCACGTGCTGCACGAGACGGACGAGCCGCTGCGGGCCCTGCGGGAGGCCCGACGCGTGGCCCGGCAGCGGGTCGTGATCGTGGAGTGGCCTTACGTCGAGGAAGAACCCGGACCGCCGCTCGAGGAACGGCTGCGCGCCGAGGACATCGCGGGGCTCGTCGCTGAGGCGGGATTCGCCGCCTCGGACAAGCCCTCGCTTCGCCACATGGAGATCTACCGGCTGGCGCCCTGAGTCCCGGCGTGCGCCGCCCGGCTACTCGGCCGCGCCGATCTCGCGCGCCAGCGCTTCAGCGCGATACACCTTGGTCAACGCCTCGCGCACGATCGCCGGGTGCACGGCCACGGCACGGTTGTTCTCGGGATCGAACCAGTACGAGCCGGCGATCGAGTGGATGTTGCCGTCGAAGAGAAGCCCGACCAGATCGCCACGCGCGTTGACCAGCGGGCTGCCCGAGTTGCCGCCGACGATGTCGTTGTTCGTGGACAGATTGAACGGTGTGGCCAGGTCCAGCGCCGGCCTGGCGTCCAGCCACGACTGGGGAACGAGGAACGGGTCGGCGCCCGTGGCCCGCTCGTAAAGCCGCGCCAGCTTGGTGAACGACGGCACCGGCACGCCGTCCTCCAGCCAACCCCCGACCGCGCCGAAGTTGAGCCGCAGCGTGAAGGTCGCATCCGGATAGAGGCTCGTCTCGTAGACGTGGAAGCGGGCCCGCGCGATCTTCTCGGCGGCCAGCGTCACCGGTGCTTCCACCTCGTCCTCCCAGCGCTTGCGGATGGCGCGGGCCTCCGGATCGACTTGCCACGCCAGACGGACCAGCGGATCGTCGGACGTCTTGACCGCGTCCACGCCGCCGTCCCAGAGCCGCCGGCGCACCGCGGGATCGGCGAGCCGCGTGCCGTCCACCACCCGGGCCGCCAGCGCGTCCGGCGACTCGTCGCCAAGAACGCCGCGCACGAAGGCGTCGTCCGGGCCCAGCCACTCGCGCAGCCGCTCGAGCGAGAACGCCAGCCGCAGCTTCTCGAGGGCCGGGTAGACCGGCGTGGCCGCCGCCAGTTGCTGTCGCACGAAGGGCAGCTGGCTGTCGGTGTACTCGCGCAACCGCGTGTCGTTGGGCTTGGCCCGCTCGGCTGCACCCCTCACCAGCGTGCGGGCGAAGTCGTAGAGCTGCCCGTTGAAGCCGGAAGCCTCCTCGACGAAGTCGTGGCGCACCCACTGGGCCCGGGCCGCGGCCTCGGCGGCCGCGATCTCCCGCCACGGGTCCCCGGCGACCTGCAGATCGGTGTGAAGGGCCATGCCGGCCCGCAGCGAGTCCTCTTCCCGGCGCTTGGCGGCGAAGAGATCGTCGTCGTGCAGCGCGTCCAGCTCCTTGCGCCTCACCTTGAGCGAGTTCTCGACGTTGAGCAGCGGGTCCTGAACGGTGCGGGCCTCCTCGGCTCCCTGCTTGCCGAACTGCAGGTAGCGCCCGCGCAGCTCGGAGCGCAGCAAGAGCCGCACCGGCTGCTCCAGGTCGCGCAGCGTCTTGAGCTGCTCCACGGTCAGCAGGCGATCGGTGGAGCCCGGATGCCCGGAGACGAACACCGGCTCGCCGTCGCGCGGGCCGGCGAAGTCCACGCGCAGGTGGTTCGGAGTGCGCGCCGGCTGGCCGTTCTCGTAGACCCGCAAGAGCGCCATGTCGAGGCACCAGCGCGGGTACTGGAAGTTGTCCGGGTCGCCGCCGAAGGCCGCGATGGCGTACTCAGGCGCGAACACCAGCCGCACGTCGTCGTAGGTCTTGTACTTGTACAGGTAGTACTGGCCGCCCTCATAGAGGGTCACGGATTCACAGAGCAGCGGCCCGGCCTTGGGATCCTTGCGGGCGGCGTCCTCGCAGGCCTTCTCGAGCTGCGTGAGCACGCGCTTGCGGGCCTCGTTGGCGGCCTTCTCGCCGAGGCCGGCGATGGCCGTCCGGACCTTCGCGGTCACGTCCTCCATGCCGACGAGCACGTCGACCTCGTAGGACGTGCAGCGCAGCTCCTCTGGCCGCGTGCGGGCCAGGAAGCCGTCGGCGAACAGGTCGCCCTGCGGCGTCGAATGTTCGACCAGCGCGTCCTGGGCGCAGTGGTGGTTGGTGAGGACGAGGCCGTCCGGGGAGATGAACGACCCGGTGCAGCCGCCGCGCAGGCGCACGGTGGAGAGCCGCAGGTGGTCGAGCCACCGGCCGGTGATCGCGACGCCGTACTGCTTCTGTATGGCGGCGACGGGGACGTGGTCGAACGGCCACATGCCCTCGTCGGCCCGCACCGGGGTGGCAGCCAGACACAGCAACAGAATCGCGGTCAAGCGTCTCATAACCTGCGCCTCGCTTTCGGGGATTTCCGTCCGGCGCCAGCATAGCAGAACGGCCCCCCCGTGCCCGAGCCCGGGGAGGCCGTCTGCAGGGTCAGGATGCGGTCACCGGTAGGCGGCCTTCACCCTGCCTCCTTGCCGCGGGCCCGCCCCCCGAAGGGACGGGCCCGCCCGACCTCAGTGACCCAGCCGCACCAGCGTCCGCGTGAAGCGGTCGCCACCGGTGCTGAGCCGGACGAAATACACCCCCGCCGGGACCGCGCGCCCGTGATCGTCCGCGCCGTCCCACGAGAAGCGGTAGACCCCCGGCTCCTGCATGCCGTGCTGCAGCGTGCGCACGCGCCGGCCGTCCACTCCGAACACCACGAGTTCCGCCTGGCCACGCACCGCCAGGCTGTATTCCAGAGTCGTGCTGCCGGCGAACGGCGTCGGCTTGGCCAGCGCCAGTTCGGTACGCAGCGGCAGCTGCGGATCGGCGCCGGTCACCGCCAGCTCCAGCGGCAGCGGCGCATTGAACCGGTCGCGCGCCCTGAACGACGCCACGTGCACCTGGGGGTCGCCCGCGGCCAACGCCCGGAACTGCACGACACCGAAGGTCCCGTTTTGGAGCAGCCCCTGCGCACGCACGCCCAGGAGCGCACCATCCACGGTGGTCATGCCGGGCGACCACGTCACGCCGCCCTCCGCCTCGAAGATGCTGCCCGGTGTCGTGCTCAGCGGCTCGGCCACGGCAGCATCCCACGCCAGCTTCACCGAGAGACCCTGCAGGACCCCCCCGGGCTCCAGGGTCATGTACACGTCGAAGACCTCGCCCGGGCTGACCGTGGGCGGCATCCCCAGCGTCACGCGGTCGATTCCGCCCCACGCCAGACTCTCATCGCGCAGCGGCGGCTGCGGCGCCGACACGCCGCCGTAGTTGAGCGCGAACATCATCAGGTCCTCGAACTCGATGACGTTGTCGGTGGTCGGCCGCAGGTTGGTCGACATGTCCAGGGTGGCCCCGACGTCGAGGCACTCGAGGGCATCGTTGACCGGCACCGTCGCGCCGTAGTGGGCGTGCAGGAAGCTCACGTCGGTCATGGTGACCTGGTCGTCGCCGGCGCATTCGGCGGTCCCGTCGTGGACGTCGCCGAGGTGGTAGTCGAGCGTCCCGCCGGTCATGTTGGACACCACGGACCGGTTGCTGTAGGCGTCCTTGGTGACCAGCGCGTAGTACCAGTAGTCGCGCACCGGCGGCTCGTCGGTCTGGCCGGAAGCAGTGACCTCGGTCCGCACCCAACCCGGGGCCGGCAGCGAGGCCGGCAGCGCCGGCACCGCACCGCCGTTCTCGTCGTACTGCGGATAGCCGCCGAACTCCTTGCGGTAGACCTCGACGGTCGCCGCATCGGGAGGCACCGCGAAGGTGAGCTGGATCGCGGTGCGCTCGTGCGGCCCGCCCGGCGGCGGCACGTAGTTGCCGCTCTTCGACTGCAGCGCCGTGAGGTCCAGCGTGCGGACCGGGCCGAGGTTGTCGATCGGGATGGTGGCCGCCGGGCCCGCAACCCCGGGGAGCGGCTGGTTCATGCAGTCGCGCGCCAGCACCGACAGCACCGTAAGGGTGCCGGTGCCCGTGGGCTCGCTGCTGGTCACGTAAACCAGGAAGACCGTGCCGCTGCCCGTGGCGCCGCAGGGCTCACCGAGCGTCACGTCGTCCACGGTCCAGCGGTTCCCGCCAAGCGGCGTCGCCAGGAACTGCCGCGGCGCGCGCGTGTAGCCCGCGCTGGCGAACTGCGCGCCGCACAGCGACAGGTTGGGGCTCAACTCCAGGGTCACGCTGTAGCCGCGGAGCGGCGTCGGGTCGGTGCGCGTGAAGACCACGGGCACGGCCACGCAAGGGGTCGCGGTCGAGATCACCGCACCGGGCGGCGCCACCGGCGCGATGACGTCCAGCGATGGTCCGACTTGGACGAAGGCCGCCGCGATGGTGTGGTTCTCCGTCACGGTGGTGAACGTGTAGCTCGCCACCGGTCCCGCCGGAATGCCGTCCACCAGCACCTGGCTGATCACGAAGCCCACGTTCGCCGTGATCGCAAAGCTCTGCTCACCGCCGCAGTCAACGGTCACGTTGCCGCTCGGGCTGATGCCGCCGCCCGCCCCGGCCGTCGCCGCGATCGTGTACGTCTTGAGCGCGAACGACGCCGCTATGGTGTGGTTGGCCGTGACGTTGCTGAACGTGTAGCTCGCCACCGCCCCCACCGAGACGCCATCCACCAGCACATCCGCGATGGCGTAGCAGTCGTCCGCCGCGATCGCGAAACTCTGCTCACCGCCGCAGTTCACCGTCACGTCGCCGCTCGGGCTGATGCCGCCACCCGCCCCGTCCGAGGCCGCGATCGTGAACGTCTTCAGCGCGAACGACGCCGCGATCGTGTGGTCGGCGGTCACGCCGCTGAAGGTGTAGCCCGCCACCGCACCCACCGAGACGCCGTCCACCAGCACGTCGGCGATGGAGTGGCAGCCGTCCGGCGCGATGGCGAACGTCTGCTCGCCGCCGCAGTCCACCGTCACGTCGCCGCTCGGCGTGATGCTGCCGCCGGCTCCGGCCGAGGCCGCGATCGTGTACGTCTTCAGCGCGAACGACGCCGCGATGGTGTGGTCGGCCGTCACGTTGCTGAAGGTGTAGCTGCCCACCGCACCCACCGAGACGCCGTCCACCAGTACGTCGGCGATGGCGTAGCAGTCGTCCGGCGCGATGGCAAAGGTCTTCTCGCCGCCGCTCGGGACGCTGACGCTACCGCTCGGCGCGATCGTCCCGCCGCTACCGGCGCTGGCGATGATCGTGAACGTGCTGCCCGTGAAGCTGGCCGCGATGGTGTGGTCGGCGGTCACGTTGCTGAACGTGTAGCTGGCCACCGCACCCACCGAGACGCCGTCCACCAGGACGTCGGCGATGCTGTAGCCCGGGTCGGCGGCGATGGTGAAGCCCTGGCTCGCCGTGTGGGCCACGAGCACCGCACCGCTGGGCGAGATCGACCCGCCCGATCCGGCGCTGGCCGTCATGGTGTGGCTGGCCAGCGCCAGGATCTCGGCCGCGCTCAGCGCCCGGCCGTAGACCCGGACATCGTCCATCGTCCCCTTGAAGAAGCGCTGCACGTTGCTCTGCACCCCGATGCCGAGCGGGTCGGTGTTAGTGGCGAT
>CAYLSO010000096.1:0-1786 GCA_964386525.1 uncultured bacterium | reverse complement strand
GAGAGCAGCTTGGCGAAGCCGGCCCACTTCTGCGAGATCGGCGACTGCAGCCCGTTCTCGCCGCCAATACCGTAGGTGTCGCGCAACAGCGGATAGGCGTAGGAGACGGCCAGCGCCCCCACCGGGATGGCCAGCAGTTGGGCGTAGGTGACGCAGCGCGGCGTCGCCCCGATCATGTCGCCGGTCTTGTAGGCCTGCATGAGGCCCTCGGACTCGACCGCCACCGAGCCGGTGACTCCGCTGGCCGTCATGTTGGCCATGACGTGGCCGGGGGCGAGCACCCCGAAGATCCCCTGCATCATGTTGGACAGCGCGCTCACCGGGCCCCAGTTGGTCTCCCCCACCACGCGGATGCCGACCAGCATGAGCGGCAGCGAGAGCCCCACCGCCACCAGCGTCATCCACACCGGGATGCCGAAGCTGAGCCGCATCACCGCGGCGAGAGCGGCGGTGCAGGCGAGCGAGCCGGCCACCACCCACTTCATGGGGAAGTCGTCGGCCTGGATGGCCGAGCCGGAGAAGCTCTTGAAGGTGGTGACCAGCATGCGCCAGCGCAGCAAGAGCGCGGCCAGCCCGCCGGCCACCAGCATCCCGGTGGCCGGCCACATGACCCAGAGGATGACGTCGCGGCGGGTGAGCTCCGGGATGGCGCCGCGCCCGAGCAGGAGCGGCGGGAGGACGACCCAGGAGACGAGCGCCCCGGCCAGCATGCTGGCGTTGACGCGCAGGCCGACGATCATGCCCGAGCCGAAGGAGAGCAGGCTCCAGCCGACGCCGACGTTCATCGTCGCCCCGGTCGGCCCCAGCCGCCACAGCTCGGGGATGCGGTACCACGCCTCGCCCACCAGCCGCGCATCGGCGCGCAGGGTCATGACCAGCGTGGACACCGCGGTGCCCAGGCCCATGGCGCGGGTCACACCGCGCGATTCGGGCCCGCGCGAGTCGAGCACGATGAGGGTCTCGCCGGCCGCCATGCCGTCGGGGAAGCGGAGCTTCTCCTCGACCACGTAGTGGCGGCGCATCGGCACGGCCAGCAGCACGCCCAGAAGTCCGGCGGTGGTGAGCCAGGCAAACGACTGCAGCGGGGTGACCTGGAGGGTGAAGCTGAGCGCGGGGTCGGCGCGCAGCAGGTCGAAGGCCGCCATGAGCACGCAGAGGAACGCGGTGGCGCCTGCCGCCGTGCCGGCCGACTGCACGATGTTGTTCTCCCAGCGGTTGTAGTCGCGGAAGAGGATGCCGAGCGCGAGGAAGCCGAAGACCGCCGAGACCACCGACATGCGCGGCCCGAAGCCGAGCTTGAGCACCACGTACGGGTAGGCGGCGCCGATCAGCGCGGCGACCACGACCGAGACGATCACCGCCCGCAGGGTGAACTCGCGGGCGCCGGGGGGCTTGCGCGCCGGCTCGCTCACTCGATCACCCGCACCGTCAGCCCGCTGCGCAGCTTGGGCTCGAACCAGGTGGACTTGGGCGGCATGACCTCGCCCGCGTCGGCCACCCGCATGAGTTCGTCGAGTGAGGTCGGATAGAGCGCGAACGCCGCCGCCCAGCCCGCGCGGCAGCGCTTCTCGAGCTCGGCCGTGCCGCGGATGCCACCCACGAAGTTGATGCGCCGGTCGGTGCGCGGGTCGGCGATGCCGAGCACCGGCGCGAGCAGGTTCTCCTGCAGGATCGAGACGTCGAGCCCGCGCACCGGGTCGTCGGCCGGGTAGGTGCCGGGCTTGGCCGCGAGCCGGTGCCAGCGACCGTCGAGATACACCCCGAAGGTCCGCGGCGCCTCGGGGCT
>CAYLSO010000095.1:0-4550 GCA_964386525.1 uncultured bacterium | reverse complement strand
GGTTCGAGGCGTGGCGCGAGCGCCGCGCGCGGGGGCTGGAGTGGGCGGGTCCCGGGGCGGCCCTGGCCGGCCTCGGGCGGGGCGCGCCGGAGCATCTACTGGGAGCGGCGGCCGCCGCGCTGGTAACCTGTGCGCCGGGCTTGGACGGGGACGCCGACGATCGGCGCGAGGCCGAACGCTTCGCGCGTCGCACGTCGCCGGTAGGCTGGCCGCGGGACGCGGTCTGGGAGATGCGGCGGGAGGCCCTCGTCGCGGCATGGGACCGCTGGGTGCTGCGGGGCACGCGCACCGGTCCGGGGGATGCGCCTTGGCTCGACCGCTGATGCTGGTGGTGCTGGTGGACGCGCTCGCCTGGGAAGTGTGTGAGGCGCACCCGGGCGGGCCGTGGCTGGGGCGCCTGCTGCCGCACCGGCGGCCGCTGACGAGCGTCCTCGGCTTCTCCTCCGGGGCCATCCCGGCGCTGCTGACCGGCAGCTGGCCCGACGAGAACGGGCGCTGGCTCATGTACGCGCGCGCCGACGGGAACTCGCCGTTCGGCGCCGCGGCCGCGTTCGCCCGCCTGCCCGGCCGGCTGCGCCGTTCGTACCGCGTCGGCCGAGCGCTGCACCGTCTGGCCGAGCGCCGGGTGCGCGGCTACTTCTCGCTCTACGACGTACCCTGGCGGCTGTTGCCGCACTTCGACGTGGCGGAGCGGCGCTCGCTGTTCGCACCCGGCGGCATGGGGGAGCGCCGGACCTGGTTCGACGTCTGGGCCCAACGCGGCTGGCACGTGCGCGTCTGGGAGTGGCACACGAGCGAGGCCGACAACGCCGCCGCGTTCGTGCGCGCCGCCGGCGCCGCCGGCGCCGAGGCGGCCGACCTGCTCTTCTGGTACACGGCGGGGCTCGACGCGCGCCAGCACCTGCACGGCACGCAGGCCGGGGAGGTGCACGCCCACCTGGGCTGGATCGGGGAGCGGATCGTGGAGGCGCAGCGCTCGGCGCGCGCCGCCGGGCGCGAAGCCTGGACGTACGTGCTCTCGGATCACGGCATGACCGACGTGACGCGCCTCGCCGATGTCATGGGCGAGGCCGAGCGGACCCTGCGCGAGACCGCCGCGGGCGCCGGCCTGTCCGAAGGCCGCGACTGGCTCGCCTTCTACGATTCCACCCTGGCGCGCTTCTGGTGGCGCGCGCCGACGGCGCGCCAGCGCCTGCGGGCTCCGCTGCGCGAGTGCCTCGCCGCCCTCGGTGCCGGCCACTGGTTGGCGCCGGAGGAGGAGGCGAAGCTGCGCGTGCGTTTCGCCGACGGCCGCTACGGCGACGACGTCTTCCTCGCCGATCCCGGGGTCCTGTTCGTGCCCTCCTACATGGGCGGCTCCCCGCTGCGCGGCATGCACGGCTACCACCCGGACGAGCCCACCACGCGGGCCGTCTTCCTCTCCGGCCGGCCGTTGCCGGCGGACCTGGGCCACATCGTGGACGTGGCCGCGCACCTGGCGCGCGAGTCCGAGGAGCGGGATCGATGAGCGGCTCGATCCTGCGCAACGTCTCGCGCGGCTCGTTCTTCCTCGCCACCGAGCAGCTCGTCGGCCTGGTGTCCGGCCTCCTGTACTCGATCATCGTTCTGCGCTGGCTGGGCCCGTGGACCTACGGCATGCTGAGCCTCGGGCTGGCCATCGTCGGGCTCGCCTCGGTGGCCACGGGCAACTTCGAGGTCTACCTCGAGCGCTTCGCCGCCGAGTACGAGGCGCGCCGGCAGATGGGCCGGCTGGCCCGCGCGCACCTCCTGACGCTGGCGCTCAAGGTCGGCTGCGGCCTGGTGGCCGGCGCCGTGCTGGCGGCCCTCGCCCCCTGGCTCGCCGCGCGCTACCACGAGCCCATCCTCGCCGAGATCCTCTGGGTGCTGGCCGGCCTCACGGTGTGCGAGGCCTTCATCGCCACCGGGCGGGCCGTGCTCTTCGGCCTGCAGCGCTTCGGCTGGATGGCGGCCGTCGCGCTGGCCGTGCAGGGGTTCAAGGTCGCGGCCGTGACGCTGTTGTGGGTCAAGGCGCAGGGGCTGATCGTGCTCGCGGTCCTGCTCCTGGGCCTGGCCGTCGTTCAGGGCGTGATCCTCACCGGGCTCGCCGTCGCCTTCGTGCGCCGTGGGCGGGCCCCCGCCGGGGGGGCGATGTCCAGCGCCGCCGCCGCCCTGGTGGCTCACGAAGGGGAGCCCTCCACGGCGGCGGCGTGGGCAGCGAGCCCGGCCGTCCCCGCGGTGCCCGGCGTTGAATCCGGCTCCGGGGCCGCGGCGGCGGCGGGCGCGCCGCTGCTCGGTGCCATCTTCCGCTACTGCCTGCCCCTGCTCGGCGCGCGGGCCGCGTTCCTCTCGGGGCAGAACCTGAGCCGCGTCGTGCTCGGCGCCTTCATGAGCCTGGAGGATCTCGGCTACTTCTCGTTCGCCTTCACGCTGGTGGACCGCTTCGTGGGTTTCGTCTACGCGCTGCCGTCGTCGCTCCTGCCCTCGTTCACGCAGCTGGTGGCGCGCGGCGAGACGGGACGCTTCACGATCCTCTTCGACAAGGCCTTCCGCCTGGTGGCCACGGCCGCGGCCCTGCTCTCCGCCGGGCTCTTCCTGTTCGCCCACGAGCTGACGCTGGTGGTGGGGGGGAAGAGCTACCTGCCGGCCGTGCCGGTGCTCGCCCTGCTCGGACTGGTGCCGTGGGCGCGCACCGCGCAACAGCCGCTGACCATGGCGTTCTACGCGCTGCGCCGGACCGGGCGCGTGCTGCAACTCGCCCTGGTCAAGCTGGTCACCGAGGTCGGCGCCTACTTCCTGCTCATCCCGGGCCTCGGCCTGCTCGGCGCGGCCTGGGCCTCGTTGGCCGGAGCGGTGGTCTCCCTCGCCGCCGCGCTGATCCTGCTCGGCCTCGACCTGCCGCCGTCGCGCCACCGCTGGACGGTCATGGTGAAGACCGCCACCCTGATGGCCCTGGCGGTCGCCGCCGGCCAGCTCCTCGGCGCGGCGACGGCGGCGTGGCCGTGGGGTCTCTGGATCGGTCTGGCCCTCAAGCTGCTCCTGGTCGCGCCCGCTTTCGTGCTCGGCGTCTTCCTCCTCGACCTGGTGACCTTCGACGACCTGGCCCGCACCGCCGGCGTGGAGATCCGCTCGGCGCCGATCCGTGCCCTGCGCGACGGGGCGGTGCGCGCCGGCTTCTTCCTGTCCCGCTCCCTGCGCCCGCTGCGCCCGCGCCGCCTGGGCACGACGGAGAGCCGCTGAGATGCGCGTCCTGCTGGTGGTGCCCGCCTTCAATGAGGAGGTAAGCCTGCCGGCCACCCTCGCCGAGCTGGCGCGCGAGGCCCCGGGCCTCGACGTCCTGGTGGTGGACGACGGCTCCGCCGACCGCACCGCGGCGGTGGCGCGCGCCGCCGGCGTTCCCGTGCTCGTGCTGCCGGTGAATCTCGGGGTGGGGGCGGCGCTGCAGACCGGCTTTCGCTACGCCCTCGAGCGCGGCTACGACGCGGCCGTGCAGTTCGACGCCGACGGCCAGCACGATCCGTGCGACCTGCCGCCGCTCCTGGCGCCGCTGGCCGCGGGGGATTGCGACCTGGCCATCGGCTCGCGCTTCGTGGGCCGCGCGGGCGGCTACCGCGCCCCGTGGGCGCGGCGCGCCGGCATGCGCCTGTTCTCGGCGCTCACCTCGCTGGCCGTGGGCCGGCGCTTGAGCGACACCACCTCCGGCCTGCGCGCCTACGGCCGGCGGGTCATGCGTCTGTGCCTGGAGTACTTCCCGCAGGATTTCCCGGACGCGCCGCTGCTCATTTGGCTGGCGCGCCAGGGGGTGCGCTGGACGGAGGTGCCTGCGCACATGCGGCCGCGCCGCGGCGGCACGTCCTTCTACACCTTCGGCAAGTCGCTCTACTACCCGTACAAGACCCTGCTGGCCTCGCTGATCGCCATGCTACGCACCGGAGCGGGGAGAGGGGGATCCGCCACGTGACCCGCGCCCAGCTCATCGCCGCGTTCGTCGCCGTGCTGCTCGGGCTGGCGGTGCTCGAGTTGGTGCGCCGCCGCAAGCTCTCCGAGGAGTTCTCGCTCCTGTGGGTGGTGGCCAGCCTCGGCGCCGTCCTGCTGGCCTTCTGGACCGGGCTCCTGACCGCCATCACGCGGGCCCTGGGCGCCCTCTACGAGACCTCCACCATCTTCTTCTTCGGCATCCTCTTCGTGCTCGTGGTGCTGGTCTACTACGCCGTCAAGCTCACGGCGCTCACCCAGGAGGTGCGGCGTCTGGCGCAGGAGGCCGCGCTCCTTCGCTTGCAGCTCGAGGAGGCCGAGCGGGCCGCGCCGCCGGGGCGCGAGGACGCGGGAGGGCGGGAGTGAGGCGCCCGGGCTGGCAGTTCCTCCTCGGCGCCGCCCTGGGCGCGGGGCTGCTCTGGCTGTCGCTGCGCGGCGCGGATTTCCCGCGCCTCTGGGACACCCTCGTGCACGCCGACTACTGGCTCCTGGCGCCGGCCTGCGCCGTCACCCTGGCGGCGTTCTACGTGCGCGCCGTGCGCTGGGGCGTGCTGCTGCGGGCGGTCAAGCCGATCCCC
>CAYLSO010000094.1:0-22461 GCA_964386525.1 uncultured bacterium | reverse complement strand
GCTCGCGCTCGTCGGCGGGACCCGCAAGCCGCCCACCTCCTCGCGCGGCCCCACCCCCCGGCCCGTTACAGCCCGAGGTCCTCCAGATCCTCCTCATCCAGGCCGAGGTAGTGGCCCACCTCGTGGAAGAGCGTATCGCGGATCTCGCGGATCAGCTCCTCGCGGTCGGCGCAGACGATCTCCGGTTGCGCTTGAAGACGTGGATGACGTCGGGCAGCCGGCCCGAGTCGAGGTGGTGGCGGTCGGGCAGCGCCGTGCCCGTGTAGAGCCCGAGGAGGTCCGGGCCCCAGAGGTCGTCGGCCGACTCCAGGATGCGTTCGTCCGGGTAGGCGTCCACCGCGATGGTCACGTCCTCGAGCGCGGCGGCGATGCGCGGCGGCAGGTCCCGGATGGCGCTCTGCAGGACGCCGTCGAACTCCCGCTCCGACAGGGAGAGCGGGACCGAGAATCCCTCCGGGTCGAGGCGCGCGGCGCGCTCGAAGTGCCGCGCCGCGCTCGGCGCCAGCTGCGGGTCCTTGATCGACCGCCAGTCCTGGAGGCGGGCCAGCCAGTAGTGCCCCGCCGCCCAGTCCGGCTCGGCCCTGACCACCCGCGTCAGTTCGCGCTCGGCCGCTTCCAGTTCGAGTCCGAAGAACGCGCACGCCCCGAGCGCGCCGCGCGTCTCGTGATCGTCGGGGTCGGCCGCCAGCGCGGCCTCGAGCAACGGGCGGGCCGAGGGGTAGTCGCCCTCGTGGAAGAACGACAGCCCGACCAGAGCACACGCCTCGGGGTCCGGCGGCCTCTCGCGCGCCCACTTGCCGACCAGCCGGCGCACGTCCTCGTAGTCCCCCGCCGACAGCGCCTCGTCGGCGGCCTCGTACGTCGCCTCGCGCGACTCGTCCTTCGCCACCACCGCCTCCTTGCGCCCGCGCCGTCGGGCCGTCGGGCCGCAACCGGCATTCTAGCGCGCCGCGGCCCGCCGCGCTGCGGCCGTCGCACCGCTCGGCTGCGCCGCGCCCGCCCCCGGCTGCGCCCAGGGCTCGACCCGCTCGGCGCTCACGGTCACCGCACCGTACGCCGACTCGACGCGCCCCTCGGCCACGAACGGCCCGAAGCCGCCGAGCCGGGCCGCGGCCCGCCGGTAGGCCTCCGGGAAGAGCGTACACTCGGCCAGCCCGGTGCCGTCGTCGAGCGTCAGGAACAGCATGCGGTCGCCCCGCGCCGTCGCCACCCGCCGCGCCGCGGCCATCACCCCGACGACGCGCACGCGGCGGCCCACCGCGCGCTCGAGGTCGCAGCCCGGCGTGAACCCGAGAGCGGCCCGCGCCCGGCGCCGCTCCGCCACCCCCCACGGCCCCTCGCCGGGGGGCAACAGGTCGGCGGCCGCCACCTCGCACGGGTGGCACAGGATCCCCAGCTCGAGGGCGCGCCATTCGAGCCGGCGCAGCCGGTGCCAGTCGAACTCGGGAAGCTCCGGCATGGCCAGCGGCGAGCGACGCACGCGGAAGACGCCCTCGTCTTCCACGCCGCGGTAGCGCTCGTGCGTGGCCATGGCCTCGCAGCGCAGGCCGGCGCGCGTCCCGCCCAGCGCGTCGCACGCGCCGGCGGCGATGAGCGACAGCGCCTCGGGCAGCGACGGCCGCGCGCGCCCCAGCAGGTCGGCGAGCGAGGCGAACGGGCCGTCGGCCACGCGGCTCGCGAGCAGCGTGGCGCGCGTGCGCCCGGAGAGGTCGCGCACCCGCGCCAGCCCGAGGCGCACCGGGCCGGACACCGCATCACCCCCAGGCTCCAAGCCGGCCTCCGACTGCGACGCGTTCACGCACGGCAGGCGGAAGCGCACGCCGCGGCGCTGCGCGTCGGCCACGTGCACCCAGGTCGCGTACATACCGGCGTGATTCGCGAGCAGCGCCACCGCAAAGGCCGCCGGCCAGCGCGCCTTGAGATACGCCGCCTGGTAGGCGAGCACGCCGTAGCCGGCGGCATGGGCCTTGCAGAACGCGTAGGCGCCGAAGCGCTCCAACTCGGCCCAGGCCGCCCGCGCGGTCGGCTCATCCAGGCCGCGCTCGGCGCAGCGCGCCAGGAAGGCGCGCCCCACCGGCTCGCGCTCCTCGGTGCGCCGCGCCCCGAGCAGGGCGCGGCGGAAGAGATCGCCCTCGGCGAGCGTCCAGTCAGCCAGCAGGGCGGCCGTGGCCATCACGTCCTCCTCGTAGAGCAGCACCCCGTGGCTGCCGGCCAGGAGGGGCTCGAGGCGCGGGTGCAGGTAGCGCGGCGGATCGAGGCCGCGGGCGCGGCGCACGTACGCCTCCTTCATCCCCGAGCCCCCCGGGCCGGGGCGGATGAGCGCCACCGCGGCGATGGTCTCGTCGAGCGAGCGGGCGCGCATCATGCGCAGCAGGTTGCGCATGCCGGGCGACTCGAGCTGGAAGACGCCGAGGGTGTCGCCGCGCTCGATGAGGCCGGCGACCGCGGGATCCCCGTCGGGCGGGGGCTCGACGGCGGGCGGCTCGCCGTTCGTCACCGCCACCAGTGCCACGCAGTCGGCGATCTCGGTGAGCGCGCGGTTGCCGAGCAGGTCCATCTTCACCAGCCCCACCGCTTCCACGGCGTGCATCTCGTATTGGCTGACGACGATGCCCTTGGCGGCCGGCTCGAGCGGCAGGTAGTCGGTGAGCGCGGTGTCGGCGATCACCATCCCGCCCGGGTGGACGCCGAGGTGGTCGGGCAGGCCCGCCAGCCGGTCGGCCTGCGCCAGCGCCGTGGCCAGCGGCTCGCGGCCCCAGTCCACGCCGCCGGCGCGCGGGCTGGTGCGCAGCGCCTCGGTGACGGACCCCGCGGCCTCGCGCGGCACCAGGCGGGACAGCCGGTCCACCTCCGCGGGCCCGATGCCGTAGGCCCGCGCCGCCTCGCGCAGCGCGGAGCGCGGCCCCAGCGTGCAGTGGGTCGAGATCATCGCGACGCGCTCGGCGCCGTAGGCCCGGTAGACGTGCTCGATGACCTCGTCGCGGCGAACCCAGCAGAGATCCACGTCGAGGTCCGGGCAGTCGCGCCGCGCCGGGTGCAGGAAGCGCTCGAAGGCAAGCCGGTAGCGGACGGGATCGACGTTGGTGATGCCCAGCACGTAGCTCACGATCGAGCTGGCGCCGGAGCCGCGGCCCACCGTGGGGATGCCGCGCGAGCGTGCGAAGCCGACGATGTCGGCGACCAGCAGGAAGTACGGCGTGAAGCCCAGCCGGTCGATGAGGTCGAGCTCCCCCGCCAGCCGCCGCACGGCGGCGCGCGGCGGCGTGCCGTAGCGGCGCGCCAGCCCCTCGTGGCACAGCCGGTAGAGGCGGCCGTAGGCGGTCTCGCCGGGCGGCAGATCGGGCACCGGAAAGCGCGGCTCGCCGAGGGTGAGGTCGAGGCGGCAGTCGGCGGCCAGACGGCGGTTGGCGGCGAGCAGTTGCGGGAACGGGCGCCAGAGGCGGCCGGCCTCGGCGGGCGAGAGGAGATGGCGCGCTGTGCCTGGCTCTTGGGGGCGGGGCCGGGGGCTCGCGCTCGTCGGCGGGACCCGCTGAAGCCGCCCACCTCCTCGCGCGCCCCCCGGCCCCTGGCCCCCGCGGAAGCCAGCGCCCAGCTCCCTGCAAAGGTCGTTCTCGCGCACGGCGCGCAGCAGCTCCTCGAGAGCACCATCGGGCGGCTCGAGGTGCGCGACCTCCCCGAGCGCGACGGCCTCCACGCCGAGCCGCTCCGCCTCGCGCAGGGCCTGCGTCGCCCGCGCGCCGCCCGGGCCGGGGTGCGACACGCCGAGCCGGATGCGGGAGAGTGCCGTCGCGGCCGCGGCGTCACCCGCGCGCCGCGCCGCCACCCGCCGCGCCAGCAGGCTCTCCGCCGCCGCCGCATCGAGCGCCACCAGGTGCAGATCGTCGCCGGCGCGAGCGCAGGCCTCGGCGAGCGTCTCCTCGGGCCGCAGGTGCCGCGCACTCACCAGGCGGCACAGGCTCGCGTACCCGTCGCGGCTGCGGGCCAGGGCCACGACGACGGGGCCGCCCGGCGCCGCGGCCGGCCGCGTCCCCGCCGCCGCCTTGCCCACCGCGCCCGCCGGCAGCTCGACGCCCACGATCGGCCGCACGCCGTGTGCGCGCGCGGCCTGTACGAAGGGGATGGCGGCGTAGAGGCCGTCGCGGTCGGTGAGCGCCAGCGCCTCATAGCCCAGCTCGGCGGCGCGCCGCGCCAGCGCCTCGGGCGGCGCCGTGCCGCGCAGCAGCGAACCCCTACTTCGTGAGCGAAGGGGTGCGAAGCACGAAGCCATGGTGGCTCTTCTCGAGGCGGCCCAGCAGGTGCAGCGAGCGCCCCGAGACCACGGCCGCGTCCCCGAAGCGTTGGCGCACGTCGTCGAGGCCGCCGACCAGCCGCTCGACGCGAGCGCCGTCGTCGCCGGCCAGCAGGTCGAGCTGGCGCGCGTCGGCCGCCACCAGTCCGCGTAGCACCACCCCGACGCGGTGCAGGCGCACGCGTCGCGTGTACAGCCGCGCGCACAGGCGCCCGGCGCGCTCGAAGACCTCGGGGTCGAGCGCGCTCGGCGGGCGCAGCGGCGCCTGGGCCCGCTCGTGCACCCCGTCGGCGTAGCCGACGCGCACCTCCACGGCGCGGGCCTTCACTCCCAGCTCGCGCAGCGTGCGGCAGGCGCGCCCGACGAGGTAGCACAGCGTGCCGGTGATCTCCTCGCGGTCGCAGGTGTCGGCGTGGAAGGCGGTCTCGCGGCTGACCGTCAGCGGCACCTCGTGGGCCTCCACCACCCGCGAATCGCGGCCGCGGGCCCGCTCGTAGAGCGCCTCGCCGAGCGCGCCGAAGAGCGCCGTCAGGGTCTCACGCGGCAGGCGCGCCAGATCGCCGACCGTGCGCACGTTCATCTCCTCGAGCGTGCGGCGGTGCGCCGGCCCGACGCCCAGGAGCTCGCCCACCGGGCGCGGCAGCAGGAACGCCTCCGCCCCCGCGGCCGCCACCCAGCCGAGCCCGTCGGGCTTGGCGCGCTTGCCCGCCATCTTGGCGAGCATGCGGTTAGGGCCGAGGCCCACGGTGACGGTGAGCCCGGTGTCGGCGCGGACGGCGTCTTTGAGCGCGCGGGCCCGGGCCACCGGGTCGCCGTGCAGCCGCTCGGTGCCGGCCAGGTCGCCGTAGCACTCGTCGAGGTAGGTGTCGAGGCTCGGCGTCATCGCCGCGGCGTGCGCGAAGACGCGCTCGGCGAAGGCGCGGTAGGTGGGCGCGTGGCCGTCGAGCACGGCGGCGGCCGGGCAGAGGCGCAGCGCCTCGGCCAGCGACATGCCGGCGCGCAGGCCGTGGCGCCGGGCCTCGTACGAGCACGAGGCGATCACCCCGCTGCCGACGATCACCGGCCGCCCCGCCAGGCGCGGGTCGCGCACCTGCTCGACCGAGGCGAAGAAGGCGTCGATGTCCACGTGCAGGATCCGGAAGTCCACGGCCGCTCCCGCTTTCAGCCTTCGAGCGTGACCGACGTGATCCGCCAGGTCAGCTCGTGCGCGTTGAGGCACAGCTCGTACACGTCCCCCGAGAGCACGGTGCACGCGAAGTAGTGCAGCCGCTCCTGGCCGCGCCGGTCCGTCCAGCGGGCGTTGACTCGCAGCACCCGCAGCGCCTCCGTGCCGCGCCGCAGCGCCAGGGGCGTGACCACCCCACCCGCGAAATCGGCCCGCACCCTGACCGGCTCGTTCAAGCGCTCCACCCGCACCGCGCCGCTCTCCTTGCCTGGGGATTCGCTCCGCCGGCTTCCGGACCCGGCGCCCTCCACCGAATGTGCAACCGACAGGATACTGCCCAAATGTGCAGTTGTCAAGAAATACCCCGCCCCACGCCGGCCCCTTCCCCGGCCATCCCGCCGGGGGGCTATACTGCCGGGTCGCGAGCACCGGCCGGGCCCCAGGTCCGGGCGCCTTCATGTCCTCAGCGGAGGAGGTAAATCGTGAAGCGAATGGTTCTTCTTGCCGTCGCCGCCCTGCTCTTGGTCAGCGCCCCCGCCGGCGCGCAGCTCAATGCGGTCGGGCCGCGTCTCGGCATCAGCAGCAACCCCGACCAGTTCGTCATGGGCGGCCAGCTCGAGTTCGGGCCCTTCAGCAAGAGCTTCACCATCACGCCCAACCTCGAGCTGGGCTTCGGCGACGACGTCACGACGGTGCAGATGAACGCCGACGGCAACTACCACTTCGACATCCAGGAGACCTGGAACCCGTACGTCGGCATGGGCCTCGGTCTCGCCTTCTACGACTGGGACGGCGGCTCGCAGACCGAGTTCGGCGCGAACATCATCGGCGGGCTGCGCTTCAAGCTCCGCGACGCCTCGGCGATCTTCACCGAGCTGCGCATCGGCATCGCCGACCTGCCCGACCTGAAGGTGGTCGCCGGCTGGAACTTCCCGCTGTAGCGGCAGGCGCCGCGCCGGCGAAGTGGAACGGGGGCAGCGGCACCGCGCCGCTGCCCCCGCAGTCCTTCCTGGCTTGCCCCGCCGACTCCCTGGCGGGCGGCTTCCGTCACCGCCTAGTTGAAATGCACTCCCGCCATGAGGGTCATGATGTCCAGGCCGGCCGTGCCTTCGGCCGTCGGCCAGGCGTCGAAGATCGCGTGCCAGCGCGCCTCGACGCCGAAAGACACCGACGACTCCGACAGCTTGAACTGCACACCGCCGCCCAGATTCACGCCGAACTTACCCTCGCTGCCCTTGTCCTCGAAGGTGTTGTTGGGGAGTGGTTCGCCGTCGGGACCAATCAGCTGGCCCGAGAGCGTCGCGCGCAGCGAATAGAAACCGAGACCCAGGGTGCCGAACGGGCGGACCTTGCCGCGCGTCCCGCGGGCGATCGCCTGCGCCGTGAAATGGACGGAGCTGAAGCCCGCGTCTCCCTTCTCTCCCATATCTAACGACGTCCACGGGATCTCGTAGGCCTGCTCCCCGTAGTTCTGGTATCCCAGCTCGGCCCCCACGCCGATGACCGGATCGAGCATCCGGAAGACGTTGCCGTGGAACGTGACCCCGCCGCCCGGGACGCCGTAGAGCGCCTCGTCCTCGCTCTCCATGATCTTCGAGTACCCGGCGTAGACCGTGCCCATCCACGGGCTCGTCGCCTGGGCCATCGCCGGGACCGCGCCGATCGCCAACCCGAGAATCACCGCCAGCCCCACCGCCGTGCGTCGCATCACCGCGCCTCCTTGGTCGGAAACCCGAACGGCCAACCCGCCCATCCCCGCCCGGCGCGCGGACTCATAGCGGATCGCGAACCCTTCACGACCCGCGACGGCAGCGCGGCCAGGGGCGGCCAGTGCTACCTAGTTGAAGTTGATCCCCGCCATCACGGTCACGACGTCGAGCGCCGACTCCTCGAGGTCCTCGTTGATCCAGCCGTTGAAGATCGTGTGCCAGCGCGCCTCGAGGCCGAAGGAGATCGACGAGGCCGAGGGCTTGAACTGCACGCCGCCGCCCAGGTTCACGCCGAACTTGCTGTCCGTCTCCGAGTTGTCAAAGTCCGAGCCCGGGATCGGCACGTTGCCGGCGTCGAGTTCCACGCCCTTGTTCGAGCCCTTGAGCGAGTACAGACCCAGACCCAATGTCCCGAAGGGACGCACAGATCCACGCGCGCCGCGGGCGATCGCTTGGGCCGTCGCCTGGAACGCACTGAAATTCAACTCGCCGCGCTCGATGGTGGGAATCTCGTAGTCTTCGGACCCGAAGCTGTAGTAGCCCAACTCCGCCCCGATGCCGAGCACCGGGTCGAGCATCGCGAAGAGGTTGCCGCGCCCGCCGAACGAGCCGCCGGGCACCGGCAGGAGGTCGTCGTTCTCCATGATCTTCGCGTAGCCGCCGTAGAGCGAGCCCGCCCAGGTCATCCCGGACTCCTGCGCCGCCGCCGGGGCGACGCCGAACGCCGTGACGGCCAGACCGAGCACCACCAGTGTCCCCAGAATCCTCATCGCTGAGCCTCCTTGCGCGAATCCTCGAGTTGACAGTTCTCGAACATCGGTGCGGGGGTCCGCGTACTCTAGGCCGGGCTGCGCCCCCGGCGCAACCTCTCCGGCGGCGCGGCCGCTCGGGCGCTGTCTCCGCTCCCCGCCAGGTGCTAACCTGTTCCTCCTGCATCCCAATAGCGAGGCCGTGGCCTGCCGGCCTGAGCGGTGGGGTCCCGGCCTCGCGCCGTTCGCCAAGCGGGGGAAGACCGTGATCCGGTTGCCCATCTACATGGACCACCACGCCACCACGCCCTGCGACCCCCGGGTCGTCGAGGCCATGCTGCCGTTCTTCACGGAGACCTTCGGCAACCCGGCCTCGAAGAACCACGTCTTCGGCTGGCGGGCCGAGGAGGCCGTGGAGCGGGCGCGGGCCCAGGTCGCCGCCCTCCTCGGAGCCACGCCCAGGGAGATCGTCTTCACCAGCGGCGCCACCGAGAGCGCCAACCTCATCCTCAAGGGCGCGGCGCGCTACCACCGCTCGCGCGGCGACCACATCGTCACCGTCGTCACCGAGCACCCGGCCGTGCTCGACGTCGCCACCGCCCTCGAGCGCGAGGGTTTCCGCGTCACGCGTCTGCCGGTGGACGGCGAGGGCCTGCTCGACCTGGCCGACGTGGAGCGCGCCCTGACGGAGCGCACCACGGTGGTGTCGGTGATGTGGGTGAACAACGAGATCGGCGTCGTCCAGCCCATCGCGGAGATCGGCCGCCTGTGCCGTGCGCGCGGCATCCTCTTCGCCGTGGACGCCGCCCAGGCGGTGGGCAAGCTGCCGGTGGACGCGCGGGCCGCGTCCGTGGACTTGCTCGCCGTCTCCGGGCACAAGCTGTACGGGCCGAAAGGCGTGGGCGCCGTGTACGTGCGCTCCGGCCAACCGCGCGTTCGATTGACGCCGGAGATCGACGGCGGCGGCCACGAGCGTGGGCTGCGCTCGGGCACGCTCAACGTGCCCGGCATCGTCGGGCTGGGCGCGGCTTGCGAGATCGCCGGCCGCGAGCTGGCCACGGAGAGCCGCTGCCTGCTCGAGCTGCGCGAGCGCCTGCGCCGGGGCCTCCTGGCGCGCGTCCCCGACCTGCGCGTCAACGGCAGCCTGGAGCGGCGGGTGCCGGGCAACCTCAACATCTCCTTCGCCGGAATCGACGGCGAGGCGCTGCTCATGGCGCTGCGCGAGGTGGCCCTCTCCTCGGGTTCGGCCTGCGCTTCGGCCGCGCCCGAGCCCTCGCCCGTCATCCGGGCGCTGGCGTGGGCGAGGATCTCGCGCACTCGTCGCTGCGCTTCGGCCTGGGGCGCGGGAACACCGAGGAAGAAGTAGATTACGTCGTGGACCTGGTCGCGGAGAACGTGCCCCGCCTGCGGGCGATGGCGAGCGGCGCGGCGCGGCGGGCGGCGGACTGAGCCGCCGGCACGGCATACGGTGGGCGGCCCGGCCGCCCAGCCAACGGAGGGAAGCGAGCCCATGACCGACGAGAATCTCATCGCGTTCACCCCGCGCGCCGTGGAGCGCGCCAAGGCGCTACTGGCCCGCGAGGGCAAGCCCGACCACGGGGTGCGCGTCGGCGTGCGCGGCGGCGGCTGCTCGGGTCTCTCCTACTTCGTGGACCCCGAGCACGAGGCGAAGCGCGGCGACCTGGTCCTGGAGTTCGACGGCCTGCGCGTCTACCTCGACGTGAAGAGCCAGCTCTTCCTGGTCGGCACGCAGATCGACTGGGAGGACAGCCTCATGGAGAGCGGCTTCAAGTTCCGCAACCCGAACGCCAAGCGCGCCTGCTCCTGCGGCGAGTCGTTCACCGTATGAACGCTCGAGGGCCGCTCGCCGGGCGCACCATCTCCGTCTTCGGGTCCTCCACCTTGCTCCCCGAGGAGCCCGGGTGGGCCGTGGCGGAAACACTCGGCCGGCGCCTGGCCGAGGCCGGGGCGCGGGTCGTCAACGGCGGCTACGGCGGCGCCATGGAAGCGGTGAGCCGCGGGGCGCGCGCCGCCGGCGGCCAGGTGGTCGGCGTCACGGTGGCGCTGTTCCCGCAGCGCGTGCCCAATCCGTATCTGAGCGAAGAGCGGCGCACGCGCACACTCATGGAGCGCCTCCAGCATCTCATGCAGGCCGAGGCTTTCGTGGCCCTCGACGGCAGCCTCGGCACCGTCACCGAGTTCTTCCTCGTCTGGAATCACATCTTCCTCGACCGCTCGCACGGGCCGCTGGTCTGCCTCGGCGAGAGCTGGCGCGAGCGGCTGCGGGTTCTGGGGGGGGGCGGCTTCGAGATCGAGAACGACGTCCGCGCCCTGGTGCGGGTGGCGGCGGATCCGGCGGAGGCGGTGCGGATGCTCGAGGAGGCAATGGGCGCGGCGATTAAAGCAGAAGGGGCCGGAGGCTGACGAGTCTCACGACCGAGGTCCCTGGTGGCCGCGAGTTCCCGCCTGTCCCAACCCCTTTGCTGCTTCCGCCCGCGCGCGGGGCGCGCGGCAGAATCCGGTCCGAGAATCCTAGGGCAGCCCGACGCCCGTGCCAAGCGATCTCTTGCCCGGGCCGCGATATTCTGAGGACCGGCGCCCGGGCCGCTGTGCCGTTGCTTGATACCCCTACGGAACCGTCTGGTTTCCTCCCTACTTGAACGCCTTTGCGAGAGCGGCCGAGAGCCTGAAGTCCGCCTGGAAGAGCCGCTTCCGCCAGCCCGGGGTAGTCATGTCGAGGAGCACGCAGGAGTAGGCGCCGGCCTCCCCGATACTGCCCAGGTGGCCACCGGTGACCGAGCGGTCCGAAAGCCCGGCGGCACGCTCCCGCCACAACCGCTGGCGCGCCTCGGGGGCGGCACCTTCGCCCGGCAGCGCCTGGGCGGTGTCCCCCTGCACGAGCGCTGCCGCGTTCCCCTCGAGGAGAATGCGCATGTAGACCGCCGAACCCTCGAAGCGGCGGGCCTCGCGCAGCCAGGCGAGGGTCTTCACCAGATCCGGCTTGCGGGCCGCGGCCTCGTCCGCCTTGGCCGCCGCGGCCAGCGCCTTGTGGACCCACTCGGCGCGCCGGGCCGGGTCGGCCTCGGCCACCGCCTGACGCAGAGCGACCCCCTCCTGATCCAGCCAGGCGAGCAGGTCCGGGTCGGACCTCAAGCGGCGCACCTGCCCCGTATCCGAGGGCGTCGCCCACACGGGCTTGCCCGCCGTCGTCTGATAGACGAGAAAGTCGCGGACGGCCAGCATCGCCGCCGTCTGCGCGCGCGTGCCCGGACGCCCCTTCTCGAAGCTGTAGGGCACGCACCAGAACCCACCGTGGCTCTCGATCCTCGTCCAGGACGCGTCGGGGTACGGGAACCGGTGCAGCGACGTGTGGTACGTCCCCGGCCCGCCCGGCAGCGGCGCCGCGGCGGTGGTGGTCCCCGGCGGCGCCGGATGGTTCACGAAGTAGTCGAACGGGTCGCCGCGCAGCAGCAGCGGCGCCGGCTGCGTGGCGGCCCACTCCGGCCAGTAGGCCTGTCCGACACGAGCGCGCAGGGCCCAGGCCAGGCGCAGGTCCTGAACGATCGAATCGGGCAAGTCCACCGGCGCGAAGCCGGGCCGGTCCGTGCGCACCGGGCCGCCCTCGGGGTGGGCGGGGACCCCCGCGGCCTTCGGCTCGCCGGCGGGGGCTGCGAGCGCGCCGCTGCTGACGGCCAGAAGCGCCGCGCCGATGAGCGCCGCCAGCGCCGCCCGCCTCACGACGTCACCGCCACCGGGCGAGCCGGCAGCTCCTCGAGCGCCGCGGTGAAGTGGCGCAGGTACGGGGCGGCGTGCGTGATGCGCAGCCCGCGCAGCGCCTCGCGCTGCCGGTGGATGGCGATGACGCTGTCGGCCACGTAGCGCAGGTGCGCGCTCGTGTACACGCGCCGCGGGACGGCCAGCCGCACCAGCTCGAGGGCCGGCGCGACCTCCCGGCCGCTGGCCGGGTCGCGGTGCGCGAACATCAGCGAGCCGATCTCGACGCCGCGGATGGCGTAGTCGCGGTACAGGCTCACCACGATCGCCTGACCCGGGAACTCGGCGGGCGGGATGTGCGGCGCGAAGGCCTTGGCGTCGAGGTACACCGCGTGGCCGCCCGGCGGGCGCACGGTGGGCACGCCGGCGGCGTGCAGGGCCTCCGCCATGTCGCCCACCTGCCCGACGCGGAAGCTCAGGTAGTCCTCGTTGAGCACCTCCTCGAGGCCCTGGGCGACGGCTTCCAGATCGCGGCTGGCCAGCCCGCCGTAGGTCGGGAAGCCCTCGATGAGGATCAGCAGGTTGGTGATCTTCTCGGCCCACTCGCGGTTGTTGAGCGCCAGGAAGCCGCCGATGTTGACCAGCCCGTCCTTCTTGGCGCTCATCGTGCAGCCGTCGCCGTACGAGAACATCTCGCGCACGATCTCGACCACCGGCCGGTCGGCGTAGCCCGGCTCGCGCTGCTGGATGAAGTAGGCGTTCTCGGCGAAGCGGCAGGCGTCGAAGATGAGCGGCACGCCGTGCTTGCGGCAGACCTCGGCGGTGGCGCGGACGTTGGCCATCGACACCGGCTGCCCGCCCGCCGAGTTGTTGGTCACCGTGAGCATGACCAGAGGCACGCGCGCCTGGCCGGCGCGGGCGATGGTCTCATCCAGCCGCAGCGTGTCCATGTTGCCCTTGAACGGGTGCACGCGCGCCGGCTCGAGTCCCTCGGGGATCACCAGGTCGACGGCCTCGGCGTCCTGGTGCTCGACGTTGGCGCGCGTGGTGTCGAAATGCACGTTGTTGGGCACCACGTCGCCGGCCTTGACCACGGCGGTGAAGAGCAGGTTCTCGGCGACGCGGCCCTGGTGCGTGGGGATGACGTGCCGGAACCCGAAGATGCGCCGCACCGTCTCCTCGAAGCGGTAGAAGTTGCGCGAGCCCGCGTAAGCCTCGTCCCCCATCATCATCGCCGCCCACTGGCGGTCGCTCATCGCCGAGGTGCCGCTGTCGGTGAGCAGGTCGATGTAGATGGACTCGGACGGCAGCTTGAAGACGTTGAAGCCGGCTTCCACGAGCAGCCGCGCGCGCTCTTCGCGGGTCGAGCGGCGCAGCGGCTCGACGACCTTGATGCGGAAAGGTTCAGCCGGAAACGGCATGGGGAGCCTCCCGATGGCAGGGATGGGCGTCGCTCGGCGGCGGGTGAGAGGACGCCCTCGCCGGTGACTATCCGGCCCACTTCGCCGGAGTGTCAAGGCGGTCGGGGCGCGCGGCGCCCTCAAATGGCCCCGACTTTGCCAGGGAAAGCGGTTGCAGCGGCGCGGCGTTAGGCTACACTGCGCCCGAAGCCCGTCTGGGGCCTGAACTCGTCACAGGGAGGTCGCTAGTGGCCACGAAGAACAGCAAGCGCGGCGGTACAGCCGCGCGGTCCGGCAAACCGGCCCCCAAGGCGGTCGCCGCGAAGCCGGCCGCGCGCCAGGCCGCCCCTAAGCCAGCCGCGCACCCGGCCAGCAAGGCCCCGCCGGCCAAGAAACCCGCGGCCAAGCCCGCTGCGCCGGCGGTCGCCGCCCCGCCGCCTGTGCCCAATGCCATGGGTCTGATGAGCCTCCGTCTCGATTACACGACCCACAATTACGAAGAGGTGCGGCGCTTCTACACGCAGCAGCTGGGGTTCACCAAGTTCGAGCACAACCCGACGAGCAACTACCTCTGGATCCACGCGACCAACGGCTCGAGCCTGGGCTTCGCGCCCCCCTCGCCACGCACCGGACCGCCCATGATGCCGCGCGAGCCCGTGCTCTACTTCATCGTCAAGGACGTGGACGAGGCCTACCGCAAGCTGCAGACGCGCGGCGTGTCGTTCGAGGGCCCGCCGGAGAACAGCCCCTGGGGCCACCGCGTGGTGATCACGCGCGACCCGGAGGGGCGCAGCATCTGGATCGCTCAGCCGAAGGCCGGGACGAGCGGCTAGAGCGGCGCGGCCAGGGTCGCAACGGCGACGGGCGCCTCACACGAGGCGCCCGTTGCGTTTTGGGGCATCGCGGCGCGGCGCGCCTACTCGGCCGGCCCGCCCGCCGCGAGCGCCGGTCCCGGTGTGACGCGCTGCAGGGTGATGAGGTTGCCCGCCGACGTCTTCGACGGATCGTCGGAGGTCGCCCCGAAGCGCTCGGCGCACAGCACCGGCCCGACACCGGGGGCGTAGACGACCGTGCCGTAGGAGACCCCGCGCAGGTACCCGAGGACGTTCCCGCTGGCGTCGGTGGCCGCCGCGACGCCGTAGTCCAGCACGTACACGACCTGCACGTCGCGCGCGAAGCCCTTGAGCTTCCACTGCCGGTTCTTCGGCACCACGTAGCCGTACAGGAACACGTCGTCCGCCAGCGACGGGACCAGCTGGTGCGTGAAGCGCGAGCCCGGCGAGAGGTCGGCCTCCAGGAACTTCCAGGCGAGCTTCTGATCCACGTCCCCATAGGTTCCCACGTGAGCGGCGGTCTTCTCCCAGGCATAGCCGTGCAGGAACACCGGCAGGTGGAACCACACCTGCGCAGTCTCGCCGACGCCCTGCGCCGCGAGCTTCGCGCGCAGGTCGGGGCGGGCCTGCGCCAAGCCGGCCAGGAAGCGCTTCTGCCAAGAGTCCCGGGCGGGGCGGCCGCTCGCGGGGCCGACCATCGCCATGCTCTCTTTGAGGTTCTGCGCGGTCACTCCCGACTGCGTGGTGATCATGCCGTCGAACCGCAGCGCGTAGGGCTCGGTGATCGCCTGGCAGCCGCCGTCGCCGATGAAGCTCACCGGCAGCGGGGAGGGTCCGTGCTCGCGCGAGCCGAGTAGCGCCAGCACGTCCTCCGGGTCCGGCGCCGGCGGCACCTCATCAGGAGTCGGGTGGAGCAGCGGCGGCCCGGGTTCGCAGGCGGAGGCGGCGTAGCGGTAGTCCCAGCGGCGGCCGTCCTCGTTGGGCCACAAGGCGTCGAGGTTCACTTTGCCGGCGACCCGCGTCGCGCAGAGGCTGGCTTGCGCTCCGAGGTCAGTAGTGTCGCCCGGCTGGAGAGGGGTGCTGTCGCCGCCGCATCCCGCAATCACGGCGGCGGCGGAGAGCGACACAAGCGCGAGGAGAAGGAAGGGTGCGCGAGGAGCTGTCATGGCTAGGCACCTCCGAGACATGGGGTCGCGGCGCGGCGAGCGGCGGGAAGGGCCGCGGGTACGGAGTCGAGTTCCCACGCGGTCACCCCCGCCAGACAGACGCCCCCTGCCGGCTCGCCGGTGCGGCCTCCTGCTAGTTTACCCCGCGCCATCGCTCCGGGTCCGCAGCAAACACCGGGCGGCCGCCGGTGACCGTGGCCCAGACCTGCGCCGCGAGGAGATTCGACGCCGACCCCGTCCCCAAGTGCCGATCGAAGATCGTGAGATCGGCCAGGCGCCCCACCGCCAGGCTGCCGAGTTCGCTCTCGGCGAACGCCGCCAGCGCCGCGCCAGAGGTGAAGGCCCTCAGCGCCTCGGCCCGCGTCAGCCGCTCCTCGGGGAACCACCCGCCCTCCGGGGAGCCGGCGGCGTCCTGCCGCGTCACCGCGGCGTAGAGCCCGAGGCGCGGGTCGGGCGACTCCACCGGGAAGTCCGAGCCGAACGCCAGCGGCACACCGCGGCTGGCCAGCGCGCGCCAGGCATAGGCGCCGGCGCAGCGCTCGCGGCCCAGGCGCATCTGCGCCCAACCCATGTCGGACGTGCAGTGGATGGGCTGCATGGAAGCGATCACACCGAGGCGAGCGAAGCGCTCGATGTCGTCCGGGTGCAGCACCTGGCAGTGCTCGACCCGCGGGCGCAGCACGTGCAACGGACCGCCGCCGCGCCGCGCCCCCAGCGCCTTCTCGAAGGCGTCGAGCACGACGCGGTTGCCGCGGTCGCCGATGGCGTGCACGCAGACCTGGTAGCCGGCGTCCGCGGCGCGCCGCACGCGCTCCTCGAGCGCTTCCGCCGAGAGCACCAGCAGGCCGCGGTTGCCCGGCTCGTCGGCATAGTCCTCGAGCAACGCGGCGCCGCGCGAGCCGAGCGCGCCGTCGGCGTAGAGCTTCACCCCGCGCACCGTGAGGCGCCCGCTCGCGCGCGCCGGCTGCGGCCCGCGGGCGAACTCGGCCGTCCACAATTCGGGGATGTCGTCGAGCAGGGCGTAGACGCGGATGCCCAGCTCGCCGGCGGCGTCCATGCGCCGCAGCCCGGCGAGCGTGGCCGCGCTCACCCCCATGTCGTGCACGCCGGTGAGCCCGGCGCGCGCGCAGGCGTCGCGCGCCTTGGCGTAGCGGCGCGCCAGCGTCTCGTCGCTGTCGGGCGGGCGCAGCTTGGCCACCGCGTCCATGGCGTTGTCCACGAGCACGCCGCTGGGGCGCCCCTGCCCATCGCGCAGGATCTTGCCGCCGTCGGGATCGCGGGTGTCACGCGTGATGCCGGCCATCGCCAGCGCGGCGCCGGAGACCCACGCGGCGTGCCCGTCCTTGCGCGTCAGATACGCGGGCCGCTCGCCGACCGCGCCGTCGAGCGCCGCGAGCGTGGGCCACGCCGCCCCCGGCCAGTCGTTCTGGTTCCAGCCGCGGCCGGTGACCCAGGCGCCCTCGGGGAGGCGGGCGGCTGCCGCCGCGACGCGCCCCGCAGCCTCGTCGGCCGAGCGGGCGCCGTCGAGATTGACCTCCTCGAGACTCTTGCCGAGCCCCTGTAGGTGCGCGTGCGCGTCCACCAGGCCCGGATACACGTGCATCCCCGCCGCGCTCACCTCGGGCCCCTCGCCGCCCAGCCACGCACGGGCGCCGGCGTCGTCGCCGACGAAGGCGATCCTCCCGCCGCGCACCCCCAGCGCGGTGACCTCCGACGGATAGGCGCCATCGGCGTGCAGGGCCGCTCCGACCAGGATCCAAGCGGCGGCATCGGGTGACTCTCGGCTCGCGGCAGGGTTCATGCGAAACCCTCTTTCAAGGAATACCCAGGCCCAGGCTTACCACACTTGACGGGTCCGGCGGGATGGTCTTTGCTGCTGCTCATGTCCGCCCCCGCCCCTGCCTCGCCGCCCTCCGCCGGCCCTCCCGGTAAGCAGCGGGAAGCCGCGCGCAAGGCGACCTTCTTCCTGACCGAGTTCGAGAAATGGTTCTTGCCCAGGGTCGCAGCCCGGCTGCCCGGCTGGGTCCTGCCCGACCACCTCACGGGTCTCGGCGTCGTGGCGGCCACCGCCATCGGCGCGTGTTACTGGCTCTCGGTGCGCGACCCCGCGTGGCTGTGGGGCGCCAACCTCGGCCTGGTCTTCCACTGGCTAGGCGACAGCCTCGACGGCACGCTGGCGCGCGTGCGCCACATCCAGCGGCCGCGCTACGGCTTCTATCTCGACCACCTGACCGACGCCTACTCGACGGTGGCCATCGGCGTGGGGCTCGGCCTCTCGCCGTACATGCTGCTCTCGGTGTCGCTGGCAGTGGTGATCTGCTATCTGGTCCTGTCCATCAACGTCTACCTGGAAACCCACGTGATGGGCGAGTTCCGCTACGGCTACGGCTGGCTGGGGCCGACCGAAGCGCGCCTGGCGCTCGTCGCCCTCAACACGCTGGCCCTCACCGCCGGACCCCTGCCCTTCCGTCTGCTGGGCGTCGCCGCGACGGTGTTCGACGTGCTGGGGCTGTTCGTGGCGCTGTCCATGCTGCTCATGCTGCTGCGCCGCGCGGCGCGCAACCTGAGAGCGTTGAGCCGCCTCGAGCCGGCCAACGTGGTGAAGGACTGATGGCGAAGCGTCGCCCCAGCCCGCTCGGCGACGCCGGCCGCGACGCCGGCCGCGTCGCGCTGCTCGACCGCACCGGCGCCCTGCCGCTGATGCTGCGCCGCAGTCCCACCGACGATCCGGCCGCCTGGCGCGCCGCCGGCGGCCGGCCCACTTGCGAGGGCTGCGTCGCCCACTGCTGCCGCTACGTGTGCGTGGAGATCGACGCGCCGCGCGCCAAGTGGCAGTTCGACCAGATCCACTGGATGCTGATGCACGAGGGGGTCGCGCTGTTCGTGGCGCCGGACGGCTTCTGGTACTCCGAGTTCCACACGCGCTGCGCGCACCTCATGGCCGACAATCGATGCGCGGTCTACGAGCAGCGCCCCAACCTGTGCCGCAGCTACGAGAACGCCGCCTGCCCGGTGTGGGCGGAGGGGGCGCAGCACCGCGTGCGCTTCGAGGACGCCGCAGCGTTCGCCGCCTGGCTCGACGCCAAGGGCATCGACTGGCGCTACCGCGACGGCCGGCCGGAGCACCGCTCGCCGGCCGGGCGGCCCCTGCCGGCGCCTAGCCGCCGCCCGGAGTCCCGAGGTCGAGACCGGGCTCGGTCTGGCGGCGCGGGTCGAGGGCCCGGTCGATCTCCTCGGGGCTGAGGTCGGTCATCTCGCGCGCCAGCTCGCGCACCGCCCGGCGCTCCTGGGCCGCGCGCTTGGCGATCTCGGCGGCGCGGTCGTAGCCGATCAGCGGGTTGAGCGCGGTGGCCATCGACGGCGAGATCTCCACGTAGCCGCTGCACACCTCGGCGTCGGCCGCCAGCCCCGCGACAGCTTTCTCCGCGAACACCGCCGCAGCCCGGGCCAGAAGCCGGATGCTCTCCAGCAGATTGCGGGCCACCAGCGGCACCATCGTGTTGAGGTCGAGCTGCCCCCACTGCGCGCCCTGGGTGACCACCAGGTGGTTGCCCGCCACCTGCGCGCCCACCTGGATGACCGCTTCGCAGATGACCGGATTGACCTTGCCGGGCATGATGCTGGAGCCCGGCTGCAGGGCCGGCAGCTTCAGCTCGGCCAGCCCGCAATGCGGGCCGCTGGCCAGGATCCGGATGTCGTTGGCGATCTTCATCAGGGAGGCGGCCACGGTGTTGAGCGCGCCGCTCGCCCACACCGCCGCGTCGCGCGCCGCCTGCGCCTCGAAGTGGTTGCCGGCCTCGACGAAGCCCATGCCCAGGGCGCGCGACAACTCGGCCGCCAGGCGCCGGCCGAACTCCGGGTGGGTGTTGAGCCCGGTGCCCACCGCGGTGCCGCCGGCCGCCAGCTCGCGCAGGTCCGGCAGCACGGCCTCGACCCGGGCGATGCCGTGGGCGATCTGCGAGGCGTAGCCTGAGAACTCCTGGCCGAGACGGATGGGCACGGCGTCCATCAGATGCGTGCGCCCCGTCTTGATGACGCCGTCGAACTCGCGGGCCTTGGCGGCGAGGGCGGCGTGCAAGGCGCGCAGCGCCGGCAGCAGGTCGTTCTCGATGGCCAGCACCGCCGCGACGTGCAGGGCGGTGGGCGCGATGTCGTTGGACGACTGCCCGAAGTTGACGTGGTCGTTGGGGTGGATCTGGGGAGCCTCCGCCCCGCCCAGTTCCATCGCGCGCCGCGCGATCACCTCGTTGGCGTTCATGTTGCTCGAGGTGCCGCTGCCGGTCTGGAAGACGTCGATCGGGAAATGGGCGTCGAACTTGCCCGCCCCCACCTCCGTCGCGGCCCGCTCGATGAGCGCGGCCCGGGACTCGTCCAGCAGCCCCAGCTCGCGGTTGACGCGCGCCGCCGCCGCCTTGACGCGGCCGAGCGCGTGGATGAACTCCGGCGGCATCGGCTGGCCGCTGATCGGGAAGTTCTCCACGGCGCGCTGGGTCTGGGCCGCGTAGTAGGCGCCGGCCGGGACCTGCACCTCGCCCAGGCTGTCGCGCTCGATCCGGAACTCGCTCATGCGCAATGCCCCCGCCCTACCGGTCCGCCGGCTTCTCCACCACCTTGAGCAGGAAACCCCGGCGCACGATGGCGTCCGCCGTGGTGTGATTGATGAACGCGACCTCTTCCAACGGGATGGCGAGCCGGGCCGTGCTCTTGGCCACCGTGGCCACCGTGGCGCTCGGCTGCGCCACCGTCACCAGCTGCACGCGGTTCGGCTGGCGGCCGAGCTTGGCCGCGTCGGTGAGCTCCCGGAACGACATCAGCGTGGAGCTGAAGTCCGGCTGGCCGGCGGCGTCGCCCGGCACCCCGAGGAACTGGTAGTAGCGCCCGGCGTCGCGCGCCACCCAGGAGCCGTGCAGCGGGCTGCCGGCGGCGCCCTCCTTGGGGATGACGATGCGGCCGATCCACGCCGGCCACACGCTCACCTTGCCGGTGCGGCCCGTGGCTTCGGAGATGGCGCCCTTCTGCTGCAGGGCGCGCACGTAATCGGCCGGGGTGGCGGCCCCGCCCGCCGGCGCCAGCGTCATCTCCAACGCCGCCTTCTCGTCGGGCGCCACGCCGGTGACGGCCTGCTGGGTGTTCTGGACCTTCCAGCCTTCCGGAAAGCGCAGCTGGAAGCGCAGCCCCGGATGGTAGAACGTGCCGGCCTCCACGAAGCCCTCGCGCGGGTCGTCCCCGTACACCACGCCGGCGAGCTCGCGCTTGAACTCGCCGCCGGCGACGCGCAGCGCCGCCGCGTCCGCCCGGCCGGCCACCGCCGCCTCGGCGAGCTGCTGGGTGGTCACCTCGCGCGTCCCAGGATCGGGGTGCGTCGAGAGGAAGCTCGGCAGCGACCGGCCGCTCTGCTCGGCGAGCTGCTTCAGGGTGCTGTAGGTGGCGGGGATCTCGCGCGGGTCGAACCCGGCCCGCGTCGAGTAACGCACGCCCAGCTCGTCGGCCTGCGTCTCGTCGCCGCGCCCGTACTTGAGGAACAGGAGTCCCAGCCCCTGCTGCGCCAGTGCGCTGTACGGGCGGAATCCCTCGACGAACGCCGAGCCCACGCCGAACCCGACGGCGGCCAGTTGCGCGCGCGTCATCTGCCGCGCCCCGTGGCGCGCGGTGACATGGCCGATCTCGTGGCCGATGACGCCGGCCAGCTGGGCTTCGCTGTTGAGCACCGCCAGGATGCCGCGCGTGATGTAGATGTAGCCGCCCGGCAGCGCGAAGGCGTTGACCACCGGCGAGTCGAGCACGCGGAAGTGCCACTCGAGGTCGGGCCGCTCGGAGACCGCCGCCAGCTTCTGGCCGATGCGATCGACGTAGGCGGAGAGCCCTGGGTCCTCGTAGACGCCGTACTCGACCTGGATCCCCTTGTCGCCCTCCATGCCGAGCTGGATCTCCTGGCTCTCGCTCACCAGCGTGAACTCCCGCTGGCCGGTGGCCGGGTTGATGGCACAGCCGGGCGCGAGCAGCGTCAGGGCGTAAGCCAGGACGACGAGCGCGATGGGAGCGACGGTGGGCAAGCCGCGCGGAGTGCGGCCGCGGTGATGCGCTGGACCGGACATTCTGCCTCCCTGCATGAGGGGCCTGCGGGCGGGCCCGCGGACCGGATGCCTGGTGCGGGAATAAAACCACCCCCGGGGAGGAGGTTCAAGCGTCGCGCCGCTCAGGGCTCCCCCGGCATCCAGAACTCCGTCACGGCGGGCAGCTGCGACCGGTCCACCTCGAACTCGGACGCGCCGAGCTGTCGCACGTTGGCGCGGCCGCGCGCCACCTCCGTGGCCGAGGCGATGGGCAGCTTGGGCGTGTAGCGCGTGGCGAAGTGCATGCCCACCACCACGTGCGGCGCCAGCGACTCGACCAGAGCGTCGAGCTTGGCCGGGTCGAGCGTGAAGTGCCCGCCGAGCGGCGCGAACAGCACGTCCACCGGCTGCAGCGCGGTGGCCTGCCCGGCCGACAGCAGGTGGCCGAGGTCGCCGAGGTGGACGAAGGCCAGCCCGCCCAGCTCGATCCGGTAGACCGTGTTCGAGCCGCGCTGCTTGCCCTTGGCATCGTCGTGGAAGGCGGGGATGCCGCGCACCGTGCAGAAGCCGAGGTCGTGATCGCCCACGCCCTGCGCGGCGCGCAGCACGCGCGGCGCTCCGGCGATGAGGCCGACGTTGTTGTGGTCGGCATGCTCGTGGGTGACGAGGACCGCGTCGGCGGTGAGTCCCTGCGGCAGGGGATAGTCGAAGAAGGTCTGGTCGAAAGGATCGATCACCAGCCGCTTACCGGTCTCGTCGGTGAGCGAGAAGAAAGCCTGGCCGAACCAGCGCACTCGAATCGCCATCGCAGCCTCCGCGCTCAAGGCAAGAACAGAATCCGCCCGGTGACCGCCCGGGCACCCATCTGCAGGCGGAGGAAGTATAGCCCCGCGGGGGCTGCGCGGCCCGCGTCTTCTGCACCGTCCCAGGCCGCCAGGTAGCGGCCGGGGGCGCGCTCCGCATCCACCAGGGTGGCCACCTGCCGGCCCTGCAAGTCGTGCACGGTCAGCCGCACACGGCCGGGCTCGGCCAACACGTAGGCGAGGCTCGCCGCCCCCCGGAACGGATTCGGCACCGCCGGGGCCAGCTCGAGCGTCGCCCCGCCGGCCGGTGGCGGGCCGCCCGGCCCGGCATCCACCACGCCGTCGTCCCAGCGGGCGACGCGCACCGACGGCTTGCCGCCGGCCAAGTTGAACGCCCCGCCCACGAAAAGCCCCCCGCGCGCGACGAGCGCCAGGCCCTCGGCGTCGAGCCCGGAGCCGACGGCGCCCCAGGCCAAGCCGTTCCAGCGTGCCAGGCGGGCCGCCGGCGCGCCGCCCGCGGCCCCGAAGCCGCCGGTGGCGATCAGATCCGAGTGATACACGGCGAGGTCGTTCACGGTGCC
>CAYLSO010000093.1:0-13880 GCA_964386525.1 uncultured bacterium | reverse complement strand
AACCTGAGGATCGAGGGCGGGATCCCGGTGGAGGGCGAACCGCGGCTCTGGCACGTGCTGCTGCCGCTGCTGCTGGGCGGGCTGGGGGGCTTCTGGCAGGCGCGGCGCGAACGGGCCTCGTTCCTGACCCTGCTGACGCTGTTCCTGTTCGCGACCGTGGGGATGATCCTGTTCCTGAACTTCAGCGACCAGGAGGTGCGCGACCGCGACTACTTCTTCACGACCGGCTATCTCACGTACACCATCTGGATGGGGCTGGGGATCGTGGGGCTGGTGGGCTGGATCCGGGAGTCGTTCGAGCCGGGCGCGATGCGGCGGACGGCGACGGTGGCGGCGGCGGTGCTGCTGGCCGCACAGCCCTTCGTGGTGATGCGCAACCTCTGGTTCAGCTCGGACAACAGCCGGAACACCGTGGCGCGGGACTACGCCTGGAACATGCTGGCGCCGCTGGCGCCGAACTCCTTCGTGTTCACGAACGGCGACAACGACACCTACCCGCTCTGGTACATCCAGCAGGTGGAGGGCTTCCGCAAGGACGTCCGCGTGGTCTGTCTCGCCCTGCTCCAGACCGACTGGTACATCTTCCAGCTGCGCGACGAGGAGCCGAAGGTGCCGATCGACCTGTCCGACGACGTCATCCGGACGCTGGGGGGCGGGGCCTTCGAGGACGACTCGGGGCGCATCATCTACACGAACGACTTCATGGTGAGGCACATCATCGAGCAGTCGCGGCGCGACGGGGGCTGGGTCAAGCAGCCGTACTTCGCGGTGACGGCCCCGGACCACCGGGGCTACGACCCCTACCTCACGCTCGAGGGGCTGGTCTACCGGGTGAACCCGGACACGCTGCAGGGCGCGATCGACGTGCCGGCGACCGAGCACAACCTGTACAACCGGTTCCGCTATGGCGGGCTGTTCAATCCCGATGGCTCGTGGGACCGCACGGTCTTCAAGGACGAGAACGCCGTGACGCTCTCGCGCAACTATGCCTCCGCGCACTTGCAGCTCGCGTTCCACCAGCGGCGGCAGGGCCGACTCGACCGCGCCATCACGGAGATGGAGCGGGTGCAGCGCATGTTCCCGGACTACACGGCCGTGCTGATCTGGCTGGGTGGCTTCTGCATGGAGAAGGGCGACACGGCCAGGGCGGCGACGCTATTCCACGCCATCGTGCAGCGGCAACCCGACAATCCCGAGGTCCACTATTACTACGGGGTCACGCTGGCCTTCCAGCGCGATCTGACGGGGGCGCTGCGCGAGTTCGACACGGCGATCAGGCTGGACCCGGCCTACGCGCAGCCCTACTACGGCGCCTACAACACGCTGGGTCAGGCGGGGCAGGTCGCGCGCGCGCTGGGCTACCTGCAGCGCCTGGTGGAGGTGAACCCGGAGGAGCAGCAGGCGCAGGGCATCCTGCAGAAGATGCGGCCGCAGGCAGCGCGGGGCGCACCCATCCCGCCCCAGCAGTTCACGGACCAGCCGTGAGAGGATGACGCCCATGACCGAGCCGCACGCGTTGGTGACCGGAGCCGCAGGGTTCATCGGATCCCATCTGGTCGAGCGCCTGCTCGTGAGCGGAACGCGGGTGACGGGCGTGGACGGCTTCACCGGCTACTACGACCCGGCGATCAAGCGCGCCAACGTCGCCGGGCCGCTGGCGGACGGCCGCTTCCGGCTGCTCGAGCTGGACCTGGGGGCCGACGATCCGGCCCGCCTGCCCGATGCCGAGCTGGTCTTCCACTTCGCCGCCCAGGCCGGCGTGCGCCCCTCCTGGGGGGATGGGTTCGCGGAGTACGCGCGCCACAACGTGCTGGCCACGCAGCGGCTGCTCGAGCGCTACGCCGCGCGGCCGCCGCGGCGCTTGGTCTACGCGTCCTCGTCCTCGGTGTACGGCGACGCCGAGCGCCTGCCGACGCGTGAGAGCGACCTGCCGCGGCCGTACTCGCCCTACGGGGTGACCAAGCTGGCGGCCGAGCACCTTTGCCTGCTCTACCAGCGCAACCGCGGCCTGCCGGCCACCGCACTGCGTTTCTTCACCGTCTACGGCCCGCGCCAGCGCCCCGACATGGCCTTCCACCGCCTGCTCGAGGCGGCGCTCGACGGCCGCCCGTTCGAGGTCTACGGCGACGGGCGGCAGAGCCGCGACTTCACCTACGTGGCCGACGCCGTGGAGGCCACGCTGGCGGCGGCCGAGCGCGGCCGGCCCGGGACGGTGTACAACGTGGCGAGCGGTCAGCCGGTGCCGTTGCTCGAGGCCGTGGAGGCCGTCGGGCGGCTGGCGGGCGCCGCCCCGCGGCTGACCTTCGCGGCGCCGGCGGCGGGTGACGCCCCGCACACCGCCGCCGACATCGCGCGGGCCCGCGCCGAGCTGGGCTACGCGCCGCACACGCCGCTGGCCGAGGGCCTGGCCGCGCAGTGGGCCTGGCAGCGCAGCCAGCGCGCCGCCGCCGCCGCCAAGGGGGTCGCATGAGCCGGCCCGTCGTCTCTTTCGTCGTGCCCCTGTTCGACGAGGCACCCAGCCTGCCGGTCCTCCACGCCGAGATCGTGCGCGCCGCCGCGGCGCAGGGCGTGGACTTCGAGGTGCTTTACATAGACGACGGCTCTGGCGACGGCTCGGACCGCGTCCTGGCCGGGCTCGCCGCCGCCGACCGGCGCGTCCGGGTGGCGTCGTTCCGGCGCAACTTCGGCAAGTCGGCCGCGCTCGCCGTCGCCTTCTCGCGGGTGCGCGGCGATTACGTGATGACCCTCGACGCCGACCTGCAGGACGACCCGGCGGAGCTGGGCAACCTGCTGCGCGTCATGCAGGAGGGAGGCTACGACCTGGTCTCGGGCTGGAAGGTGCGGCGCCAGGACCCGTGGAGCAAGACCTGGCCGTCGTGGCTCTTCAACACGGTCACCGGACGCGTCACCGGCACCCGCCTGCACGACATGAACTGCGGCATCAAGCTCTACCGCCGCGAGGTGGTGGAGCACCTCGAGGTCTACGGCGAGCTGCACCGCTACCTGCCGGCGCTGGCCAACTGGAAGGGCTTCAAGGTGGGCGAGTGCCCGGTGGCCCACCGGGCGCGCACCCACGGCCGCAGCAAGTTCGGGGCGGCGCGCTTCGTCAACGGCTTCCTCGACCTGCTGGCCGTCTCCTTCATGCAGACCAGCGCGCTCAAGCCGCTGCACGTCTTCGGGCGCATCGCGCTCGTCTGCGGGCTGGCGGGCGGCCTCATCCTGGCCTACTTCTTCGGGCTGTGGCTGCTGGGCAACCCGCTGCGCGTGCGGCCGCTGTTCCTGGCCGGGGCGGTGTTGGTGATGGTCGGCGTGCAGTTCGCCATGATGGGGCTTCTGGGCGAGATGATCGCCAGCCAGCGGTCGAAGACCGACTGGCCGGTGCGCGCCACGCACAACTGGGACGCGGATGCGGCGGCGGTCCCGGAGCCGCAGGGCGGGCGGTGATGCTGCGCGCCTACGTGCTGGCCGGGGGGCTGGGCACGCGCCTGCGCTCGCGGCTCGGGATCCTGCCCAAGGTGCTGGCCCCGTTCGGCGACCGGACCTTCCTCGACGTGCAGCTCGAATGGCTGGCGGCGTGCGGCGTCAACGAGGCCGTCCTGGCCCTGGGCTTGCGCGCCGAGCCGGTGATCGCGAGGGTGCGAACGCGCGCGGCCGAGGCCATTCCCAAGGTATCGTGGACCGTCGACCCCGTGCCCCTGGGCACCGGCGGCGCGCTGGCGCTGGCGGCGCGCGACGAGCGGCGCAGCTTCCTGGCGATCAACGGCGACACGCTGGCGGAGGTGGATCTCGTCGCCCTGCTCGACCTGCACGAGGCCAGCGGCGCGTGGGTGACCCTCGCCTGCTACCGGGTCGGCGACGCGTCGGCGCGCGGCTGGGTGGAGATGGACGACGAGGGCCGGGTGAGCGCCTTCCGCGAGAAGGCGGGCGGGGGCAAAGCCTGGGTCTCGGGCGGCGTCTGCCTCTGCGAGCCGGAAGTGCTCGCCGCGATCCCCGAGGGGCGGCCGTCGAGCCTCGAGACGGACGTCCTTCCGGCCCTGCTCGCCGCCGGCCGGCCGGTGCGCGCCCTGCGCTGCCGGGGCCGGTTCTACGACATCGGCACGCCGGAGGGTTTGGAACGCGCGGAGCGCGAGTGGCGCCCGGGCGAGCGCGGCGCGCAGGGGGGGCCATGAGCCTGCTCCACCGCGCGCGTGCGCCGCTGCGCCTCTCGTTCTGCGGTGGCGGCACGGATGTCTCCCCGTACCCGGAGGAGCGGGGGGGCGTGGTGCTGTCGACGACCATCGACAAGTATTGCTACGCCACCCTGCGGCCGCGGCGCGACCAGCGCCTCACCATCCGCTCCCTCGACCTCAACCTGGTCGCGCGCTACGGCCACCCGCGGCGCATCCGTCTCGACGGCAACCTGGACCTGATCAAGGGCGTGGTGAAGGCGGTGCGCCCGCGGCTGGGCGCCGACCTCAGCGTCCACTCCGACGCGCCGCCGGGCTCCGGGCTGGGGGCCTCCTCGACGCTGGTCGTCACACTGCTCACGGTGCTCGGCCACTGGCAGCGCCGGCCGCTCACCGACTACGAGGTCGCCGAGCTCGCCTACCGCATCGAGCGCCAGGACCTGGGGATCGCCGGCGGCCGCCAGGATCAGTACGCGGCCACCTTCGGAGGTTTCAACTTCATCGAGTTCCACAAGGACGTGACGGTGGTGAATCCGTTGCGGGTGCGGCCCGACGTGGCCCTCGAGCTCGAATACCGGCTGCTGCTGTGCTACGTCGGCCAGACGCGTTTCTCGGGGCACATCATCGAGCGCCAGACGGCGGCGTACCGGCGCGGCCGCCAGGCGACGGTGCAGGCCCTCGAGGGGCTCAAGAGCATCACCTATGCGATGAAGAGCGCACTGCTGCGCGGGCGGGTGGACGAGTTCGCCGATCTCCTGGACACCGCCTGGCAGCACAAGCGGCGCCTGGAGGAGCACATCTCCTCGCCCGAGGTGGACGACCTCTACGCGCGGGCGCGGCGCGCCGGCGCGCTGGGCGGCAAGATGCCCGGCGCGGGCGGCGGCGGGTACTTCTTCTTCGTCGCCGCCGCCCACCGCAAGCAGCAGGTCGCGGAGGTGCTGCGCAAGGCGGGGGCGCAGCTCGTCCCCGTCTCCTTCTCGGCCACCGGGGCTGTCGCGTGGTCGGCGCGGCGGGGGTGACGGGCGGGCCGGCGTCGCTCGGGCCGCGGCCGCGCATCGCGCTGCTCGGCCCGGCGTACCCGTTTCGCGGCGGCATGGCCCAGTTCCTGGCCTTCGTCTACCGCGCGCTGGCGCCGCGCGCCGAGGTGGCGCAGTTCTCCTTCTCGCGCCAGTATCCGGCGTTCCTCTTCCCGGGCAAGACGCAGCACGACGTCTCGCGCGAGCCGCTGCGCGTGCCCGCCGAGCCGGTGCTCGACGCGGTGGCGCCGTGGCGCTGGCCGGCGGCCGGCCGTCGCGTGGCGGCGTGGCGGCCCGACGCCCTGGTGGTCAACTGGTGGCTGCCGTTCTTCGGCCCGCCCTACGCGGCGGTGATGGCCGCCGCGCGGCGCGCCGGGGCCGTGAACATCCTGCTGGCCCACAACCTCGTGCCGCACGAGCGGCGCCCCCTGGACCGGTTCCTCACCGGGCTGGTGCTGGCGCGCAGCGACGGTTTCCTGGTGGCGTCGGCCGCGGTCGAACAGGAGCTGCACGGGCTCGTGTCGGGGGCGCGCTACCGCCGCGTCCTGCACCCGGTGTACGACCAATACGCGACCGCCGAGCCGCGCGCCGCGGCGCGCGCCGCGCTCGGGCTGGCCGGCGAGACGCTGCTGTTCTTCGGGTTCGTGCGCGCCTACAAGGGGCTCGACACCCTGATCGACGCCATGCCCGCCATCCTGCGCGAGCGGCCGCAGGCCACCCTGGTGGTGGCCGGCGAGTTCTACGACCCGGTCGAGCCGTACCGCCGGCGCATCGCCGAGCTCGGCCTCGGCGAGCGGGTGCGGCTGCTCGACCGCTACCTGCCCGACGAGGAGGCGCGCCAGCTCCTGGCCGCGGCGGATGTCTGCGTGCTGCCGTATCGCATGGCCACGCAGAGCGGCGTCCTGCAGGTGGCGTACGGGGCCGGCTGCCCGGTGATCGCCACGCGCGTCGGCGGGTTGCCCGAATTCGTGGCCGAGGGCGTGAGCGGCTTCACCGTGCCGCCCGACGACCCCGCGGCCCTGGCCGCCGCCGCCCTGCGCTTCTTCGCCGCCGGCGGCCGCGAGGCCTTCTCAGAAGGCGTGCGCCGGCACGCCCAGAGCTTCTCGTGGGACGCCCTGGCGGAGGCGTTGCTCGATCTCGTCGGTGAGCTGCGCGCCGCGCGCGCCGGAGGGTAGGCCGTGACCCGCGAACCGGACCCGCACCTGGAAAGGAGCGCCGCGGCCGACCGGCAACGCGCGCGCCCCGAGCGCGCCATGGCGGCGCTGTTCGCCCTCGGCGTGCTGTGCGTCTACCTGGCCAGCGCCGGCGGGCGCATCGTGGCCTCCGACGAGCACACCGTCTTCCGCCTGACCCAGAGCCTGGTCGAGCGGCAGAGCTTCGCGGTGGGCGACGGCAACGCCGAGCGCGGCCCCGACGGCCGCCTCTACGCCAAGGCCGGCCTCGGCCAGGCGCTGGTGAGCGTGCCCTTCTACCTCGCGGGGCGCTTCACGGCGCCGCTGGTGCCGGCGCGGTTGCGCGACTTCTACCTGCGGGCCGCGACCTCGCTGGCCATGCCGTTCGCCGGCGCGGTGCTGGCGCTCGCCCTGGTGCTGCTCTTCCTCGAGCTGGGCCTCGGGCCGCGCCCGGCGCTGAGCCTGGCGCTGGTGGCCGCCCTCGGCACGCCGCTGTGGGTCTACGCCAAGCTCTACCTGGGCGAGATCCTGCTCGCCGCCTGCCTGGCGCTGGAGCTGCTCGGCGTCGTGCGCTGGCGGCGCGACGGCCGGCCGGCGAGCGCGGGGCTCGCCGCCGCGGGCTTCGGCCTCGCGGTGCTCACCAAGTACGCGGTGCTGCCGGTGGCGGTGGCGCTCTGGCTGCCGGCGCTGCCCGCCTGGCGCCGCTGGCGTAGCGCGCTGACCTTCGTGCTGGCGGCCGGCGCCGGCGTGGCGCTGGCGCTCTACTACAACCAGGCGCGGACGGGCTCGCCGTGGGGCTCGGGCTACGGGCGGCAGGCCTCGGCGACGGCGTTCACCACGCCGCTGCTCGTCGGCCTCTACGGCTTGCTGCTCTCCAGCGGCAAGGGCCTGGCGTGGTTCGCGCCAATCTCGCTCTTGGCGCCGGCCGGGTTCGTCGCCTGGTGGAAGAGCGACCGCTGGATGGCCGCCGGCGCGGCCGCGGGCGTGGCGGCGACCGTGCTGCTCTACGCCGGCTTCGAGCACTGGGCGGGCGACGGCTCGTGGGGGCCGCGCTACCTGGTGCCGCTGATCCCGATCCTGGTCGCGGCGGTGGCCGTACGGCTGGCGCGGCGCGAGGCGCCGCGGCGGCGGCTGTGGTGGGCGGCGGTGGCGGCGCTGGGCATCGCCGGCGCCGCCGTGCAGGCGGGCGGAGTCGCCGTCTACTATGGCGCGCAGATGCGCGAGGCGGGCGATTACCCCTATGCGCGGCCGCTCGACCACCCGCGCTTCATGAGCGAGAGCCACTGGAACCCGTACTATTCGCCGATCCAGGAGCACTGGCGCATGCTGGCGCGCAACCTCGCCGAGCACCGGCGCGGGGCGGCGCCGCGCGTCGGGCTGGCGGGAGCGGCGGCGGGGGACAGCCTCGCGGGCGCTGCGACACCACCGGCGCCGGCGCGGCTCGGCCTCGACGAGCGCCAGGCGCGGGCGCTGACCCACGGCTTCGACGTCTGGGCGGCCTACGCCGTCTACGCGGGGCTGCCGGCGGCTCTCGTGCTGGCGGTCTGGCTCTGGCTGTGGGTCGCCGCCGTCGGCTGCTTCGCCTACGCCTGGCGGGACGGGGCGTCGCTGGCGCGCGCCGCCGCCACCGCCGCGCGGGGGCCGCTCGGCCCGCCGCTCGGGCCGGGTCCCGGTGAACCGCCGCCGCTCTACGAGCCGCCCGACGATGTGAGCCGCTCGCGCTGGTCCATGACGAGGCGCCCGTGAAGCAGGTCGCGGTCGTCGTCCTCAACTGGAACGGCAAGCGCGACACGGCGCGCTGCCTCGAGTCGCTGGCGCGGCTGACCGCCCCGCCGCTCGCCGAGCTGCGCGTGCTGGTGGTGGACAACGGCTCCACCGACGGCTCGCTGGCGGAGCTTGGCGCGCGCTTCCCGTGGGCGCGCTTCCTGGCGACCGGCGAGAACCTGCGCTTCGCGGGGGGCAACAACCGTGGCATCCGCGCCGCCCTCGCCGACGGGGCGGACTTCGTCGTGGTGCTCAACAACGACACCGAGGCCGATCCCGACCTGGTGTGCCGGCTGGCGGCGGAGGCCGAGGAGTCGCCGCGCGCCGGGCTGTGCGGGCCGCTCATCCTCGACGCGGCGGGCCGGGTCTGGTTCGCGGGCGGCAGCGTCCTGACGGGGCTGGGCTGGACCTGGCATCGGGGACTGGGCGGGCCGGACCCCGGGCGGGGGGGGGAGGTGCGCGACGTGGGGTATCTTACGGGGTGCTGCCTCGGCGTGCGCCGCGAGGTCTTCGAGCGGATCGGCCTGCTCGACGAGGGCTACTACCTCTACGCCGAGGACGTGGACTTCTGCCTGCGGGCGCGCGCGGCGGGCTACGCCTGCCGCTACGTGCCGCAGGCCCGGCTCACGCATTTCGTGTCGTCGTCATCGGGAGGGGCGGTGAACCCGTTCAAGGCCTACCAGCGCACGCGCGCCGGGCTGCGGCTGTTCGCGTGCCAGGCGCGCGGCTGGCGGCGGTTCACCTGGCCGGCCGGCTTCGCGGCGCTGACCGCGGCGCAGGCGATCGCGTGGATGCTGCGCGGGCGGGCCGACGCGGCGGCGGCGGCGGCGCGCGCCTTCGCCGACGCGCTGGCGGGGCGCGACCCGGGGGCGGCGTTCCCCGCGCCGGCGCGCTCCGGGGCCGGCGCCGACCCGTCCGCCACGATGGCCCCATGAGCGAGACCGCCTCCCTCGTGCCGGTGGACGACCGATCCGCCTCGCGGGCCCCCGCCTGGGTGCGCCGCCCGAGCCGCGAGAGCGGGGACGCGCCGGTCTTCCTGCGCGAGTTCCTCGACGATCTGCCGGCGGGTGCGGTGGTCCTCGATCTCGGCGCCGGGTCCGGCTCCTTCGACTACCGCCGGCGCACCGACTGGACGGTGCTGGCCACCGACATCCTGCCGCTGGCCCCGGCGGCGCTGCGCGCGCCGCACGCCCGCTGGTTGCGCGCCGACGCCGCGCGCCTGCCGCTGCGCGGGCGCTGCGCCGACGCGGTGGTCGCCCACTACATGCTCGAGCATGTGACCGATCTCGAGAGCACCCTGGACGAGATCGCCCGCGTCCTGCGGCCCGGCGGGCGGGTCTTCGCCTCGGTGCCGCGCGCCGCCTCCTTCGACGACCGCTTCTACCGCTTCGCCGGCTACGTGGCCAAGTACCTGCTCGGTAAGTTCCAGAAGCGCATCGAGCATCAGCAGCGCTTCTCGTTCCCGTCGTTCCTGGCGGGGTTCTATCGCCGCGGCCTCGGGCTCGCGGGCTTCGCCGTGGTGCCGGCCGGCTTCTCCTGGATGAACGACCCGCGCACGCGGCCCCTCCAGGCGGCGTTCGTCGCCGCCCTCGGCTGGACCAAGCGGCTCACCGGGCTGGATCTCTTCCGCGCAGCCAACTTCGTCTGCGTCTTCGGGCCCGGGCTCCGGCGCGCCGAGCGGACGGTGACCCACGTCTGCCGCGGCTGCGGCGAGCACGCCGTGCTGACGCCGCCGTCGCCGCCGCCCGGCGAGTGGATCTGCCCGTGGTGCGGGCTGGCCAACGGCCTCTTCCTGTCGCCCGCCGAGCGGCGCCGCCGGACGCGATGAACCTGCGCGAAGCCATCGGCCGGCTGACCAGCGAGTCGCTGGTCTACGGTCTCGGCCAGGCGGGCGGCCGACTCGTCCAGGTCGCCCTGGTGCCGGTGCTGACGCGCGCCTTCACCCCCGAGGCCTACGGCGTCGTGGACCTGGTGATGCTGGTGGCCGCGGTGGTCAGCCTGTTCGCCGTGAGCGGCATGGACGCCGCCCTGGCGCGGTTCTTCTACGAGGCGCCCGACCGCGCCTCACGCCGCGCCATGGCCGCCACCTCGGCGGCGCACCGGTTGGCGACGGGCTCGCTCCTGGGCGCGCTCCTCCTGATCTTCGCCGCCCCGGTCTCCACTTTGGTGCTCGGCTCGGCGGACTACGCCAAGTACGTGCGCATCCTCGGCGCCACGCTGCCCTTCACCGCACTCTATCTGTTCGCCAACGAGGCGCTGCGCGTCACCTTCCAGCCGTGGAAATACATCGCGCTCAACGGCCTCAACATGATCCTGGTGGGGGGGCTGACGCTGTGGTTTGTGCTCGGGCTGCGCCTGTCGGTGGCCGGCGTCTTCTACGCCAAGCTCGCCGGCGACGCGGCGGCCGCCGCGGCCGGCCTCGTGCTCTTGCGCCACACGCTGGCGCCGCGCGGCTCGTGGGCCGACCTCAAGCGCATGCTACGCTACGGCGGGCCGCTGGTGCCGGCGGCGCTCACCTACGCGGTGCTCACCTACACCGACCGCCAGGTGCTGCTGCGCTTTGCGTCGCTCGAGGAAGTGGGGATCTACGCCGTGGCGGTGAAGGGCGCGGCGGTGGTCATGCTGGCGGTCACCGCCTTCCAGCTGGCGTGGGGGCCGATGGCCTTCGCCACCGCCGGCGATCCGGACCACGGCCGGCTCTACTCGCGTGTGCTGACGCTGTACGTCACCGCCGGCTCGGCCCTGGCGCTCGGCGTGTCGTTCTTCGCCCCCGAGGCTCTGGGGGTGTTCGTGCCGGCCGCCTACCGGGGCGCGGCCGCGCCGGCCGCGCTCCTGGCCTTCGCCGGCGTGGCGCACGGCGCCTACTACATCGCCGCCCTGGGCGTGAACCTCGAGCAGAAGAACCAGTGGCTGATCGTGACCACCGGCGGGGCGGCGCTGGTCACGGTGGCGCTGGCGCTGCTCCTGGTGAGGCCGTGGGGCGGCGCCGGGGTGGCCGCCGCGACCCTGTGCGGATTCGCTTTCTCGACCGTCTCCCTCTACCGCGTCTCGCAGCGGCTGCGGCCGTTCCCGTACCGCGGGCTGCGCTCGCTGGCCGTCTTCGCCGCCGCACTGCTGCTCGCGGTCGGCGGCTGGTGGCTGCCGGTGGGCGGGGCGGGGTGGTTCGTCAAGGGTGCGCTGTGGGTCGGCTTCGTAGCGGGCGCGGCGTGGCTGGCGGCGCGCTCGCGCGTGGCGCCTCTCGCGGCAGCGGCCGGGCCGCCGGGCGGCCCGGCGTCGGCGGGGAGCTGAGCGCGCATGTGCGGCATCGCGGGGGTGTTCTCGCCGGCGGGCGCGCCGGTCGCGGCGGCCGAGCTGCGCGCCATGGCGGCGGCCATGACTTGGCGCGGCCCCGACGATGAGGGCTACCTGCTCGAGTCGCGCGACGGGCGGCGCGCCGTGATCGGGGGCCCCGACACGCCGGCGGAGGCCTTCGACGCAGGTTTGCCCTACGCGCCGTCACGCGAGGCGGCCGCACTGGCCGCCGCCGGCGCCGCGGTGGCCGACGCCTGGCTCGGCCTGGCCTTCCGCCGGCTCTCCATCCTCGACCTGGCGCCCTCGGGCCACCAGCCGATGTGCGATCCGAGCGGGCGTTACTGGCTGGTCTTCAACGGCGAGGTCTACAACTACGTCGAGCTGCGCGAGGAGCTGGCGGCGCGCGGCCACCGCTTCGCCTCCAGCGGCGACGCGGCGGTCATCCTTGCCGCCTACGCCGAGTGGGGCGAGGCGTGCTTGCAACGCCTGAACGGCATGTGGGGCCTGGCGCTGTGGGACGCCGCCGAGCGCCGGCTCTTCCTGGCCCGCGACCGCTTCGGCGTCAAGCCGCTATACTACCAGTGGGACGGCGCGCGGCTGCGCTTCGCCTCCGAGCTCAAGCCGCTGGTGATGGACCGGCCGCGCCGCGCGGAGGCGCGCTGCGTGCACGACCTGGTGGCGTGGGACTGGGTGGACCACGAACCGGAGACCTTCTTCGCGGGCACCCTGCGCCTGCCGCCGGCGCACGCGCTGACGGCGACGGGCGACGGCCTGCGCGTGTGGCGCTGGTGGGACCTGGCGGAGTCGGCGGCGCGCCTCGCCGCCGACTCGCCCTATGGCGAGGCGGCGGCCGTCGAGGGCTTCCGCGAGCGCTTCGACGACGCGGTGCGCATCCGCCTGCGCAGCGACGTGCCGGTGGGCACCTGCCTCTCGGGCGGGCTCGACTCCTCGATCATCGTCGCCACCGCCGCGCCGTTGCTCGACCGGCCGCTGCGCGCCTTCACCGTCGGCTACGCCGAAGCGGCGTTCGACGAGCGGGCGCACGCCCGCGCCGTGGCCGCCGCCGCCGGGGCCGAGATCTTCGAGGCGGAGCCCGACGGCGGCGACCTGCTCGCGGTGCTCGAGCGGCTGGTCTGGCACCAGGAGGAGCCGGCCGCCGGGCCGGGCCTCTACTCGCAGTGGCACGTCATGCGGCTGGCGCACGAGCACGGCATGAAGGTGCTGCTCGACGGGCAGGGGGGCGACGAACTGCTGGCCGGCTACCACCGCTACGCGTTCCCGTACCTGCGCGACCTCTGGCTCAAGGGCCGGCTGACCGAGTTCACGCGCGACGTGTGGGCGGTGGGCGCTCGCCAGGGGCACGCCGAGACCTGGGCCAAGGTCTTCGCGCCGTGGCTGCCGCGGGCGCTGTTCCAGTGGGGGCGGCGCACCCTCGGACAGGGCAAGGAGCGCGTCGTGCACCCCGACCTCGAGCGGGCCGCGGGCCGCTGTGAGCCGCGCGCGCCGCGGGCTTTCGGCGGTCAGCTCTCCGACGTGCTCGGGTGGGAGATGACGGCGCGCTTCCTGCCGTCGCTGTTGCGCTACGAGGACCGCAACTCGATGGCGCACTCGATCGAGACCCGCCTGCCGTTCCTCGACTATCGCCTCGCCGAGTACGTCTTCTCGCTGCCGCGCGAGTGGCGCACCCGCGGCACCACCACCAAGTGGATCCTGCGCCGCGCCCTCGGGGCCCGCCTGCCGCGAGCCGTGGGGGAGCGGCGCGACAAGATGGGCTACGAGACGCCCACCGACCGCTGGTTCCGCGGCCCCTACGCGGGTTTGCTGCGCGACCTGCTGCTGGCCCCCGACGCCGCCACCCGCGACTATCTCGAGCCGCGCGCCCTGGCCCGCGAGCTGGAGGCGTACCTGGCGGGCCGGCGCGACATCGGCCTGCAGGTCTGGCGCTGGCTGCACCTCGAGCTGTGGCTTCGCGCCTTCGTCGCGGGGCGCCCGTGGAAGCCGGAGGAGCGCGCGTGACCGCGCCGGCGGCCGGCGGGCCGCTCTCGGGGGGCGGGGCGGCCGGCGGGCCGCTGCCCGACCTGGTCTGCCTGGCCGAGGTCGCCTGGGGCTATTTCAGGACGCGCAAGCGATTCCTGCTGGCGCGCCTGGCGCGCCGCTGGCGCGTGACCTACTTCGAGCCGCTGGCCTTCGGGCGCGGCAACCGCTGGGGGCCGCGTCTCGTCGACGGCGTCACCGTGGTCACCGTACCGTTCCCCAAGCCGGGCACCAGCGTGCCGGCGTACAACGCCCTGCTCGCCACGGGCCCCGGCCGCGCCCTGGCCGGGGCGGTCGCGGGGGCGGCGGTGCGCTGCTGGCTGGCGCGCCTGGGCGTGCGGCGGCCGGTGTGCTTGGTGTCCAACGTGTACGCGGCCGACCTGCTTGGGGGGCTGCGCCCGCGGCTGGTATGCTACGACTTCAATGACCACCCGCTG
>CAYLSO010000092.1:0-14564 GCA_964386525.1 uncultured bacterium | reverse complement strand
CCCTCGTTGACCGTGTTGTAGGCGCGCGCCAGGCGGGTGATGGAGTCGAGCAGGATGAGCACGTCGTGGCCGGCCACCACCGGCTCGAGGGCGTGCGTCAGGCAGCGCTCGGCGATCTCGACGTGCTCGTCGGGGGGGAGGTCGCTGGAGGCCGCGAAGATCTCGGTGTTGACGCCGCGCCGAAAGCCGGTGACCTCCTCCGGGCGCTCGTCGACCAGCAACACCATCACCTTGACCTCGGGGTGATTGGTGATGACGGCGCGGGCGATCTCCATGAGCAGTGTGGTCTTGCCGGCCTTGGGCGGCGAGACCACCAGGCAGCGCTGGCCGCGCCCCAGGGGCGAGATGAGGTCCATGGCGCGGGTGGTCAGGTTGTCGCGCGTCGTCTCGAGGACCAGGCGCTCGATGGGGTCGATGCTGACGCGCCCCTGCAGCTCGCGCAGCAGCTCGCGGAACGGGGGCTCGGCGTTGCGCGGGCGCGGGCCGGAGCGGCGGGCCGGCGGCGCTGTGGGTCCGGTCGGTCCGGGGGAGCGCGGGCCGCGCGGGCCTTGTGGGCCACGCGGCGGGCGACCGCCGCCGGCCGGAGAGCGGGGCCTGCGGGAGCGGGTCACGCGAAGAGTTCACTCCTCGTCTTGACGATGTCGGGGGGACGCGCCCGGACGCGCCGGGCGGGAACGCGCGCCATTGTGGGCCAAGGCCGCGGGGAAGGCAAGACGAGCCTTCCCGGCCCGTTCATACGGCTCTCGCGTCGGCGTCCCGGTAGGCGATCGCCCCCAGCCCCAGGTCCGCCAGCTGCGGCTCGACCGCGGCGCGGTCGCCCACGGCCACGATCAGCAGGCGCTCGGGGTCGACGTGGCGTCGGGTGGCCGCGAAGACCTCCTCGGCGGTGAGCGCCTGAAGCCGCCGGGGCAGGTGCTCGTAGTAGTCGGGCGGCAGCTCGTAGAGGAAGAGCGAGCCGAGGGTCCCCACGGTGCTCTGCGTGGTCTCGAACAGCGCCGGCAGCGAGCGGGTGATCGAGTCCTTGGCCAGGCGCAGCTCGTCCTCGCCCACCGGGCGCTCGAGCATGCCGCGCACCTCGCCGAGGATCTCGCGGATCGACGCGCCGGTGACGTCGGTGCGCACGCTGGCGCCCGCCCACAGCGGGGCCACGCCGCGCGTCTCCGAGATGCCGGAGAAGGCGCCGTAGGTGTACCCGTGGCGCTCGCGCAGGTTGAGGTTGATGCGGCTCGAGAACAGGCCGCCCAGGACCTGGTTCATGACGTGCAGGGTCTCGAAGTCCGGGTGCGAGCGGGGCACGGCCGTCTGCGCCACCAGCAGCATGGTCTGCGGCGAGCCCGGCTTGTCCACCAGGACCACCCGCTCGGGGACCGCGATGCCGGCCGCCGGGGCCGGCGCCTGGATGGCCGGCCCGGTCCAGCCGCCGAACCAGCGCTCGGCCAGGTCGCGGGCCTCGCCCTCGGTGAGGTCGCCGGCCAGCACCAGGGCGGCGTCGCGCGGCGTGAAGGCACGCCGGTAGAATTCGACCAGGTCGGCGCGCGCCATGCGCCCGAGCGCCGCCTCGTCGCCGAGGGTGATGTGCCCGTAAGGGTGGCGCGGCCCGTAGAGACACGGGTAGAGCACGCGGCTGGCCGTCTGCGCCGGCGAATCGCGCCGCTGCAGGAGCGCTGTGACCCGGTCGTCGCGCACGCGCTCGATCTCGCCCTCGGGGAAGGCCGGGGCCAGGGCCACGTCGGCCCAGATGTCGAGAGCCCGGCCGAGGTGCTGCTTCAAGCTGCGGACCCAGACGAAGCTGCCGTCCAGGCTGGCGCCGGTGCTGAGCAGCGCGCCGATGGCCTCGAGGTCGCGCGCGATGCCCAGGGCGTCGCGCCGTGCGGTGCCCTCGTCGAGCATGGCGGCGGTGAAGCCGGCCAGCCCCGGCAGCGCTTGCGGGTCGGCGGCGCTGCCCGAGCGGAGCACCAGCTCGGCGGCCACCACCGGCAGCCCGTGCGACTCGGCGTGGAGGACGGTGAGCCCGTTGGCGAGCCGGAACTCGCGCGCCCCCGGCAGCGGCTTGACGGGCAGGGGCAGCGGCCCGGGCGGCGTGGCGCGCCACGGCTCGGCGGCGGCGGGCGGGGGCGCTGCCGCGGCCTCGGCGCGCTGGGGCGGCGGCGGCGTCTCGGGATCGAGCGGCAACCCCTTCTCGCCGGGCACGACGTGCGCCACGACGCGCCGCTCGCGCGCCAGGGTCTCGGCCGCGATGCGGCGCACGTCCGCGGCGGTCACCGCGGCGTGGCGCGCCAGGTCTTGCTCGAGATAGCCGGGGTCGCCCAAGTGGTGGTTGTAGCGGTTCAGCCGGTCGGCCACGCCGGAGAACCCTCCGATCTCCTCGAGGCTCATGGTCATCCCTGCGTGGACGGCGTTCTTGGCGCTCTCCAGCTCCGCGGCGGTGGGCCCGTCCCCGGCCAGGCGCGCGGTCTCCTCGTCGATGGCCCGCTCCAGCTCCTCGGCCGTGCGTCCCGGCTTGGCGGTGGCCAGGATCTGGAAGACCGAGCCGAGCGCCAGCGACTGCTGCCAGGCGCTCACGCCCTGTGCGATCTGGTCGTCGTAGACCAGGCGCTTGTAAAGGCGGCTGGCCTTGCCGCCGCCCAGGATGCGCGCCGCGATCTCGGCCTCGGCGTCGCCGGGGGCGAAGATGGGGGCGCTGAGCCACGCCAGGTAGACGCGCGGCAGCTCCACCTGGTCGGTGACCACGGCGCGGCGCTCGCCGGTGATGGGCGGGGTCGTGACGCGGGCTTTCGCCACTTCGGGCCCGCGCGGGATCGGGCCGAAGTACTTCTCGACCAGGCGCAGGGTTTGCGCCCGATCGACGTCTCCCACGATGGCCAGGCTGGCGTTGTTGGGCGCGTAGTAGCGGCGGAAGAAGTCGCGCACGTCCTCGAGGCGCGCCGTCTGGATGTCCACGTGCGAGCCGATGATGCAGGCGTGGTAGGGGTGGCCCTCGGGGAAGAGCGTCTGCCACAGGCGCTCCTCGGCCAGCCCGTAGGGCGCGCTCTCCACTGTCTGGCGGCGCTCGTTGCGCACCACGTCCTGCTGGTTGGCGAGCATGGTCTGGTCGAGGCGATCGAGCAGGAAGCCCATGCGGTCGCTCTCCAGCCACAGGGCCAGCTCGAGCTGGTCGGCGGGCACGTCCTCCATGTAGTTGGTGCGGTCGAAATCGGTGGTGCCGTTGATCAACGATGCGCCGGCCCCCTCCAGCAGGCGGAAGTGCTCGTCCTCGCCGACGTGTCCCGAGCCCTGGAACATCATGTGCTCGAAGAGGTGGGCGAAGCCGGTGAGGCCGGGCGTCTCGTTGGCCGGGCCGACGTGGTACCAGAGGTTGACCGCCACCAGGGGCAGGCGGTCGTCCCGCCGCAGGATGACCTCCAGGCCGTTGGGCAGGGTGTGCTTCTGGAACTCCATCGGGTCCTCCGGTGGCGGTCTCTCTGGCGCTGCTGGGTTCGGGTGCGGCGGACGGCGGACCCAGGATGCCGCAAACGGCGGTCGGCCGTCCACCGCCGCGCCGGCCGTCCACCGCCGCGCCGGTCGTCCACCGCCGCGCCGGCCGTCCACCACCGTGCCCCCGTGCTAGAATCCGCCCCCGGAGGGTTGGCCATGTCCGAGAGAGTCCGTCCCAGCCGCGAGCAGGCGCACCTGATCCTCGCCGGCGTGCGCGTGTTGGCGCACCGCGAATCGGTGCCGCCGTGCGTCGCCGAGGTGGCCGAGCTGCTCGGGATCGCCCCGGAGATCCTAGGCGTGGCGGTGCGCGAGCTGGTCGAGCTGAGCGTGCTGCGCGAGGTGGCCGACGCCTACGGGGCGCGCCTCGAGATCGGCGACCACCTCAAGATCGAGGAGTTGGCGGCCGGCGGGGGCCCGGCCATGGAGACCGAGATGAAGTCGTTCAGCGAGCGCAAGCGCGAGCGCGAGGAGGCGCTGCGCCAGCAGTTCGCCGACGACCTCAAGTCGGACAAGAAAGGCAAGTTCAGCAAGCTGGAAGAGGACCTCAAGAAGTTCCGCTCCGGCGGCGGCCCGCGCACCAATCTGTGGGGCGAGCCGATTGAGGAGCCGGAGGACGAGGGGTAGCCAGCAACTGGCCGAACCCGGCGATGGCCTGCCAGAGCCGGGGAAGGGCCCGGACGTGGCGCCAAGAGAGCCCCGCGCCGCCGAGCCCGGCCGTGCGTGCTGTTCGAGGGCCTCGAGCTATTCCAGCAGGAGAACCGGTCATGAGGATGCGGGACTTGATTCCGGCTCTGGGGGGATGCGCGCTGCTCACATCGTTGGCGCTCGCACAAGCGTTGCCCATCGAGCCGGCTTCGAGCCAGACCCTCCAGGCCTTCGACATCCGGGATTTCGGTGGGGACATTCAGGCGGTCCTCGACCTCATTTCAAGGGCTTCCCCGGCCGGCGGGATCGTTCACATCCCCAAGGGGCCATGGATCCAGACCGGCACGCTGTTCGTCAGGGGCGGCCGGGTGATCATCGAGGGGGAGGGCCAGGATAGCCGCGTGGTGGGCAAGGACAAGGACACCCACGTGTTCCAGATCGTTCCCCAATACGGACTGGCTCCGCACGCCTACGACATCACGTTCCGGGACCTCATGATCGAGGGCAACGCCAAGGGGGTCGCCGGGCAGGGGGACGGCATCCACTGGGTGGCCGAGCCGGAAGCCCGTGCGACGGCGCTCCACATGGATCACGTCGCCGTGAACAGCTGTGGGCGCGATGGCCTTCACCTCGAGTACGTCGACTTTCCCGTGATCCTGGACTGCAACTTCAATACCAACGGCCGGGATGGCGCCCATCTCTTCAGCGTCGCCCAGAGCCTCCTGCTCGGGTACTACGCCAACACCAATCGGCGCTGGGGGCTGTACTGTGAGGAAGCCGGGGGACACTTCGTCCAGGCGAACGGGATAGAGGCGAATCACACCCTGGCGGGGGCCGCCGCCACGGACGGCCAGCTGAAATTCAAGGGTTGCGGGGGCGTGATCGTGCGATCGCAATTCGAGGACTTCACGCAGGCGGGAGCCAAGACGGCGATCGACCTGGAGGGAGCCCGAGGGGTGGTCGTCGAAGGCTGTGGGTTCACGACCGGTCGCCCTCCGCATACGGCCGTGGGAATCCGAGTCCGGGGAGCGTGCCAGGGCGTCACCATCGGGGCCAACTCCTTCAACAACTGTGGTGTCTGCGTGGATGTGTCGGACACGACCAGTCGAGGGGTGTGCGTGATGCCGCAGGACGACCATGACGGCAACCTCGAGATGGTCAGGTACCCCACGGGAGATGCTGCCAACGGGTGGCAGGGGCTTCTGGCCCTGGTCCAGGACCCGACCTCGCCGGAGGCGATGAAGATCCCCGGGATCCGGGTCCCGTTCAGAGCCGTCCCGTACCTGGGCCCGGCCCCGGAGACGGGCAACGAGGGAACGCTCGTCTACGACCGCGCCGCCGGCCGTGGCAGCAGGCTCCTGCTCTCGGACGGGAACAACTGGTGGCCGGTCGGCGGCGTGCCGGCCAGCTTCAGGATCGGCCCTCCCGACACGCGGCCCACCGACGTCGCGCCCGGCACCACGATATGGGTACCGGACGCCCCCCGCGGCCAGGCCCTGCAGGTGTGGGATGGAAGCGGCTGGCAGTACATTCCGATCGCGCAACCGACACGGTGATCCTGGCTGCCGGCCTCGATGTGGACCCGGATCGACGGTCGCGGCGCGAGGGTGCGGGCGAGAGCGTGCCTCCGCACGCCGATCGCAGACAGCCGGGGGAGGGAGCAGAACGCGGCGGGGTCGGACCGGTGAAGTTCCGTCGGGTGCGGTGGTATCCTGCTGAACCTGGCGCGGCGTGGCATCGGGTGGAGATCCGAGGCCTCGCCCCGGTCGACCGGCGGAGGCCCGGCGAACGGTGCCAGATGCGGGACTCGGCCGTTGGTCGTCTGATTGCCTGCCACGATCAAGAGTAGGAGGTGCGAAGCCGGGATGGAGAACTGCCTCTTCTGCAAGATCGCCCGCGGCGACATCCCCGCCAAGAAGGTGCACGAGGACGCGCTGTGCTTCGCCTTCGAGGACATCCAGCCGCAAGCCCCCACGCATGTGCTCGTCTGCCCCAGGGAGCACGTCGCCTCGCTGGCCGAAGCGCAGGCCGGTCACCAAGAACTGCTCGGCCACCTGCTCGCCACCGCGGCGGGGATCGCGCAGAAGCGCGGCCTGGGGGCCTTCCGCACCGTGGTGAACACGGGGGCGGAGGCCGGCCAGTCGGTCCTCCACCTGCACGTGCACCTGCTGGGCGGCCGCGCCATGGGCTGGCCTCCGGGCTAGACCCGAGGGCTGCTGATGCCCGCCTGCTTCTACGCCACCGACCTGCACGGCCGTCCGGGCCGCTTCCGGCGCCTCTTCGCCGCCATCCGCGACGAGGCGCCGGCCGCCGTGTTCCTGGGCGGCGACCTGCTGCCGGTCTTCGGCCACGCCGGGGAAGCCCCTACCGAGGGCTTCATCGACGACGTGCTGGCGGCCGGCTTCCGCGCCCTGCGCGCCGATCTGGGCGAGTCCGCGCCGCGCGTCTTCCTGATCTTCGGCAACGACGATCCGCGCCGCGAGGAGGCGGCGCTGATCGCCGCCGGCGACGGCCTGTGGGAGTACGCGCACGGGCGGCGGCTGGCGCTCGGGCGCTTCGCGGTGTACGGCTACGCCTGCGTGCCGCCCACGCCCTTCCGGCTCAAGGACTGGGAGCGCTACGACGTCTCGCGCTTCGTGGATCCGGGGTGCATCTCGCCAGAGGAAGGGTTCCGCACGGTGGAGGCGGACGCGGGAGAGGTGCGCTGGGGGAGCATCCAGCGGGACCTCGAGAGCCTGGCGGGCGGCGACGACCTGAGCGCCGCCGTCTTCCTCTTCCACTCGCCGCCCTACGACACCCCGCTGGACCGCGCCGCCCTCGACACCGTGCGCATCGACCACGTCACGGCCGACGTGCACGTCGGCAGCATCGCCATCCGCCGTTTCATCGAGGCGCGCCGGCCGCTCGTCACCCTGCACGGCCACGTGCACGAGTCGGCGCGGCTCACCGGCCAGTGGCGCACGCGGCTCGGCCCCACGCATTGCTTCTCGGCGGCGCACGACGGGCCGGAGCTGGCGCTGGTGCGCTTCGACCCGGAGGACCCGGAGGCCGCGACCCGGGAGCTGCTGGCGCCGCTGTAGCCGCGGCGCAGCGGCGCCCGCCTACGCTTTCTTCTTCAGCGGCAGCGGCCGCGCCGCGTCGGTGACCGCGCCGATCTTGGCCGCGAAGCTGGTGTGCTCCGCGAAGTCCTGGTCGGAGACGAAGTGCACGTCGAGCAGGCCCTCGGTCCGGTAGCCGGTGCGCAGGAAATTGATCTCGGCCAGAGCCTGGCTCCAGCCCTCCAGCCACCACATCAGCTCGCGCCGCTGCTCGGGGCTGCCGACGAAGTGGACGAGCAGGTCGATGTCGCTGCCCGGCCCGGCGGTGCCGTTCTTGACGCTGCCGATGAGGTAGGCGGCGCGCACCCCGAGCGCCACCGGGTCGAGCTCCGCGGCGATGCGCTGCGCCATGCCCTGGCGCCAGCGCGAGTGCTCGTCGTTGGGCCGCGCCGCCGCCGCCAGCGGCTCGGAGCGCGAGCGCAGCTCCAGCGGCCCCGGCGCCCCCAGCACGCCCACCGCCTCGTCGAGGTCGGCGTTCATCAGCACGCGCAGCACGCGCCCGTCGGCCGCCTTGGGGACGTCGATGACCTTGACGATGTCGGCCAGCTCGGCGAACTCCGGCAACAGCCGCGGCAGCATGTTCTCGGCGTGGCGGAAGAAGGGCGCGTTGAAGGCCACGCCCTCGTCGTCCGGGTAGAGCGGCAGGTAGCGGATGTGCGACTCGACCAGGTCCTGGAAGAAGTGCGTTCCGAACGACAGGTCGGGCACGTACGAGCCGCGCTTGCGGGCGATCTCGATGAGCAGCGCCGTGTTGTTGATGTCCGAGTAGGTGACGGCGACGCCCAGCTTGATATCCCCGCGGCTGCCCCAGCGGCCCGGGCCCATGAGGATGAACTGGCGCTTGGGCAAGACCTTGTTGAGCTTGCCGACCGCCCGGCCGATGTCGCGCAGCACGTTGAGGTCGGCCACGCCGCCGTAGGCGTCGGGGTCGACGTAGACGATGTGTGTGACGTCGGGGACGCTGCCGTTGGTGACGTAGCGGTTGGCCGAGAAGAGCACGGCGGCGGCCGGCAGGTCGCGCGGGATGGGGGCCGGCGCGGTGTCCGGCGAGCGGCTCTGGGCCCGGCACTGCAGCAGGTAGAAGTCGCGGCCGTCGCAGGCGAACTCGAGGTCCACCGGGGCGCCGAGGGCCGAGGTCAGCACGTCGAGCAGGGCGCGCATGCGCCCGACGAAGGCGGGATCGCTCAGCAGCCCGTCGAAGGTGAACACCAGCTGGTCGCGCTCGAAGTCGATGTCGAACAGCCCCGGCCGCCGGATGCGGTCGTGCTCGAAGACCGAGACCAGGCGGGCGATGTCGGGGTACTCGGCGCCGATCTCGCGCAGCAGGGCGTCGCGCTCGACGGTGGCGAAGTCGGCGATCTCCAGGTCGATGACGTCGACCTTGCGCGGCGAGTAGCGCACGATGTCCTCGGGGCTGACGTTGACCCGCAGGTCGGGCTGGCCGGGCGCGGCCAGCACCGGGTAGTCGTCGGCCAGCCGGTCCACGGCGCGCGTGCCGAGGCCGGGCACCAGGCGCAGCAGCCCGTCCTCGCGCCGGATGCGCGGCGACCAGCGCAACTCGTTGTGGCTGAAGGCGACGCCCGCCCAGGCCGGCATCCAGTAGCGCCCGACGCGCGTGCCGACCACCTCCTGGATCATGATCCCCATCTCCTCGTGGTGGTCGAGCAGCCCGCGCTCGGCGCGGTACTGGATGGGGTCGGGGCCGAAGACCGAGGCGTAGACCTCGGCGATGGCGTCGAGCAGCACCGAGAGGCGCTGCGACTTGCTCCCTTGGTTGGCCAGGAAGAGGCTCTTGTACTTGCCCGAGAAGGCCGAGCCGGCGCGGTCCTCGAGCAGGCTCGAGCTGCGCACGATGAGGGGCCGGTCGCCGAAATCGTCCAGCGCGCTGGCCAGGCCCTGGACGAACTCGGCCGGGAAGCGCGAGTTCTTGAAGACCTGTAACAGATTCGGATACTCCTGGCGCACCTGGTCGAGGTCGCGGTACTTCCAGTTGAAGACCTCGTCGAGGGCGTTGTGGGCGATGAACTGCAGGATGCCGTCGGAGGGCAGATACCAGGTCTTGGGCACCTTGATCTCACGCAGCGGTCCCTGCGCCGCCGGCAGGTGGCGCAGCGCCTGCGCGGCGAGGAACAGCCCGCTGCTCTTGCCGCCCAGCCGCCCGTGGCTGCGCGGCAGCTGGATGACGTGGGCCAGGAGATCGAAGAAATCCTCCAGCTCCACCACCCGGCGGCAGGCATCGATGAACTCGAGGTTCTCGGTCAAGAGCCGGCGCACCAGCGACACCTTGAGCCCCATCTGCATGGCGGTCGACAGGTCGCGGGCGTTCAGTCCGGTGTGCTGGAAGCGCTCCACCGCGTTGGCGATGTCGGCCAGCGAGGTGTCCGAGCTCTCCAGCGCCATGACCAGGAAGTTGACGCGGTCCTCCTGCAGCCACATCTGGATCGAGGACAGCAGCTCGCCCTCGCTCAGGCGCTCGGCGGCGATGCGGAAGGTCTCGGCGGCGACCACGTCGAGGTCCTGCTCCTGCTGGCGGCGCAGCGGCCGGTTCTCGTCCGGTGGCTCGGCCTCGTCCTCGTCCCGCGTGCCCGAAAGGTGGGCGAGCAACGACTTGGCGTCCTCGATGCCGCTGCGCGAGAGGCGGTTCAGCATCTTGCGCGCCGTGCGGTAGTAGAGGCGCTGGTCGGTGCGCCGCAGGATGTCCACCAGGATGCGCCAGTCCGCGCGCGGGACGGCGTCGGGGCGGGCCGTGGCGAAGACCTCGGCCAGCTCGCGGTGCAGCACCGTCTGGCCGATGCGCCCGGCCACCGTGCCGATGAGCCGCCGCTCGTCGCGCAAGAACGGCCCCTCGTCGGCGTCCGGGAAGCGCTGCGTGTAGCAGACGCTCAAGAGCCCGACGGCCTGGCCGTGCAGCTCGATCTTCTCGTGCTGCGTCCAGGGGGCCTCGGCGAAGCCGGGGGAGGTGACCTCCACCTCGCGCACCCGGATGCGGGCCGCGCAGTGCGTCGGGTACTGCCAGCCGGCGGGCAGGGTGTTGACCACCGCCTGCAGCAGGTCCTCGAGCGGCAGCTGGTCGGCGCGCAGGGTCTCCTCGATGCGGTACAGGCAGTTCAGCTCCTTGGCGCGCTCCTGCAGGGCGCGCATCACCTGATCGGCGGCGCGAACCGGTTCGCTCACTCGGCGGCTCCTCTCTCGACCACGCCGCGCCCGCGCCGGCCGTCCACCCGGGCGGTGAGCGGCGTCGGCACCTCGGCGTGGCAGACATACTGGCCCTCGGAACGGCGCGGCAGGCCCTCCAGCCAGTCCCAATCGATGCGGCTGCCGCCGTCCTCGGGCACGGAGAAGTAGAGGACGCGGAAGCCGAGCAGGTTGTGGAAGAAGTGCGCTCCCTGGCTCATGTCGGCGTGGAAGCCGGGGATGGCGGCCTCCACGATGACCCGGGCCCCGGCGATCTGCGGCCAGCTCACCGGCGCGCCGAGCCACGGATCGGCGCTGCCCCAGCGCCCGAAGCCGACCAGGATGTACGGCCGCCCGGCGGCCACCAGGGCGCGGTTGAGCTTCTCCACCTCGGCGGCGATGGCCGGCAGGTGGCGCGATTCGAAGCGGTCGCGGCGCACGAAGACGATGTCGGCGAGGCCCCCCACGGCGCCGTTGCCCAGCGCGTGGCCGGAGGCGATCACCGCCGCCGGGTCGGCCAGCGCCGCGTCGTCCACCTCGACCGTCTCGTCCGACAGCGCCATCGGCCGCACCTGCAGGAAGCCGAGCCGCGCCGGCGCGCCCTCGGCCTCGGGGAAGGTGAGCGCCCACTCGATCTCCACCGGCATGCCGGCGCGCTCGGCGAACAGGGCCAGCAAGCCGCGCACCGCGTCGTTGACCGGGTAGTCGGCGTAGCGCAAGAGCGGCGCGAAGTCGAGCACCCGCGGGCCGCTCGCCCCGGTGCCCGGCACCACGCGGTCGCGCTCCGGGTCGTAGGTGGAGGCGATGCGCGCCAGCGTGCCGTCGGCCTCGGCCGCGGCCAGGTCGCAGTGCACCAGGTACTCGGCCTCGGCCGTCGGGTCGTAGACCGGTGGCTTGTCCATGCGGACGGCCCAGAATCGCGTCTGCGTCTCGCCGAGCAGGTCCTCGATCGAGTTGAACGGCGGCACGCGCATCGGGTGGGCGGGGGAGTAGGTCCAGGCGCGCCCGCCGTCGACGATGGTCTTGCCGAGGCCGAGCGCCAGATCCACCACCCCCTCCTCGGGGCGCTGCGGCGGCGTCGGGTAGAAATTGTACGAGCGCGCCACGCCGGCCACGTCGGGGTAGAAGCGCGGCCCGTGGCGGCGCCCGACCACCTCCTGGACGATGACCGCCATCTTCTCCTCGTCGGGATCGTAGCCGGCGGCGCGGATGGCGGCGCGCGCGTCGCGGAAGCCGGCGGAGGCCCAGACGAACTTCACCGCCTCCACCAGGCGGTGGAAGCGGGTCTGCGGGTCCGCGGCGTCGTTGGGCGTCATCTTGGTCTGGTAGACGCCGGCGAACGGGTGCTCGCGCGCGTCCTCGAGCCGGCTGGAAGAGCGCACCGCCAAGGGCTGGTGCACTTCGCGCACGATGTCCCACAGGTCGCCGGCGATCTCGGCCGGCAGCTCGGCCTGCTGGAATTTGCGCGCCACGTGGTAGTCGCCGGGCTCCTCGACGACGACCTCCCGCAGGTGGTTTCGTTCCATGAACGCGTCGTAGACGTCGGTGCCGATGACGGTCAGCGTGGGGACCGAGATCTCGAGCCGCGCAAAGCGCAGCGCCGCCGAGCGCTCGGCGAGCGCCTCCAGCGCCCGGCGCAGCCCCGCGGCCTTGCCGCCCACCGCGCCGGAGCCGATCTCGGAGAAGCGCGCCGCGCCCCCGAAGAAACGCCGGTCGAAGCGGGGCGGGGGGGCGCCGGGAGCGGGCTCGCTCATGCGATGGCGGCAGGCGCGGCGGACGGAGCGTTCCGCCCGCCGCGCCGGAGGAGGTCTACACCCAGCCGCGGTCGCGGCAGGCCTGCGCCACCCGGTTGATGGAGATCGTGTAGGCGGCGTCGCGCATGTACAGCTTGCGCTTCTTGGCCAGCTCGTAGACCGCGTGGAAGGCCGAGGTCATCTTGACGTCCAGCTTGCCGAGCACCTCGTCCTTCTCCCAGTAGTAGTTCATGTTGCTCTGCACCTGCTCGAAGTAGCTGCAGGTGACGCCGCCGGCGTTGGCCAGGAAGTCGGGCAGCATGAGGGTGCCGCGCTTCTCCAGCACCTGGTCGGCCTCCGGCGTGGTCGGGCCGTTGGCGCCTTCGGCGATGACCTTCACCGCCGGGTGGATCTTGCCCACCGTCTCGGCCGTGATCTGGTTCTCGATGGCGTTGGGCATGAGGATCTCGACCGGCTGCTCGAGCCAGGCCTCGCCGGGCAGCACCTGGTAGCCGAGCTTGGGGACCTTGGCCTTGTCGATGCCGCCGAACGGGTCGGTGATGCCCAGCAGTTCGTCCACGTCCACGCCCTCGGCGCGGTAGAAGGAGTAGGAGGTCTGGTCCTGCTGGTCCCACGAGGAGACGCAGACGACCTTGCCGCCGAGCTGCTGGTAGAGCCGGATGGCGTACTGGGCGACGTTGCCGAAGCCCTGCACGCTGGCCTTGGTGGAGTGCGGGTCGAGCCCCAGCTCGCGCAGCGCCTCGCGCAGCGTGAAGACCACGCCGTAGCCGGTCGCCTCGGTGCGCCCGAGCGAGCCGCCCATGCCCACCGGCTTGCCGGTGATGAAGCCCGGGTAGCGGCCGCCGCGGATGACCTCGAACTCGTCGAGCATCCACAGCATGTGCTGCGGGTTGGTCATGACGTCGGGGGCCGGCACGTCCTGCACCGGGCCGACGTTGCGCGCGATCTGGCGCACCCAGGCGCGGCAGATGCGCTCCTGCTCGCGCTGGCTCAGGTTGTGGGGGTCGCAGATGACGCCGCCCTTGCCGCCGCCCAGCGGGATGTCGACCACGGCGCACTTCCAGGTCATCCACATGGCCAGGGCGCGCACCGTGTCGAGCGACTCGTGCGGGTGGAAGCGGATGCCGCCCTTGCAGGGACCGCGCGCGTCGTTGTGCTGGACGCGGAAGCCGCGGAACACCCGCGTGCCGCCGTCGTCCATGCGCACCGGCACGGCGAAGGCGTACTCGCGCAGCGGCCAGCGCAACAGGTCGCGGGTGCCCTCGTCGAGCCCGATCATGCCCGCGACCTTGTCGAACTGCGCCTGCGCGATCTCGAACGAGTTGTAGGGGCGGGTCACCTTGTCAGCCATGAGAGGAGCTCCTTGCGGGTCGGCGTCCGGGCGTGCCACGGCCGGGGCGCGCGTGTCTGACGCGACGCCGGGACGGACGGATCCGAAGCGGCGCACACAGGGGACGGGGCGACGGAGCAGGGGGCCGCGGGGCACGCGGAAGCGGCGCCCTAGCCCGTCCCGACGATCGATCCCCGAGGATCCTGCGGAGCCGCGCGCGTCGCCGCCGCCGGCCGCGTGACGGAGCAGGGCACGTCGGCGCTGCGAAGCGGCCCGTTCTCGGGGTGAAAACCTCGCTTGGCGCGAGTCTCCACCGCCGCCCGCCGCGCGTCAAGTGGAGTCCGGCGCGGGGTCTTGCGCGGACCGGCCGGCGCTCTTTCTTCCCCAGTGGCAAGTCCGGCAAAGCGTGGCATAATGCGCCGCGTAGCCCCTTCCCGCCACCCGCTCGCGACGCGCGCGGGGCGGCGGGAAGAATTCGACCCGTTCACCGGGTTCTCTCTGCAAGAGCTCACCGTCCGTGTGCCAGGGGCGGCGCGGCGCCCCCTCGGAGACGGCCGCCTGCCAGGACCGGCGACCGCGTTCCGCAGGGGTCCCGGCCGCGCGGGCTTCCCCCGGCGCGCTCCGACGGCTCTGGTTCTGCCGGTGTTGCTGCCGCGCGCCCGCGCTGCGTGACGCGGCGCAAGAAAGAAAGGAGCAGTCCCGTATGGTGAAGGAGTACGTGGCCAGCGTCATGAACGGCGTCAAGGCCAAGAACCCGGCGGAGCCGGAGTTCCATCAGGCGGTGCAGGAAGTCCTCGAGTCGCTGGCCCTGGTGCTGGAGCGCCACCCCGAGTACCGGGCGTCGCGCATCCTCGAGCGTATCGTCGAGCCCGAGCGGGTGATCCTGTTCCGCGTGCCGTGGCTCGACGACCGCGGCGAGGTGCAGGTCAACCGCGGCTTCCGCATCGAGATGAACAGCGCCATCGGCCCCTACAAGGGCGGCCTGCGCTTCCACCCCTCGGTGAACCTCGGCATCCTCAAGTTCCTCGCCTTCGAGCAGGTCTTCAAGAACTCGCTCACCACGCTGCCCATGGGCGGCGGCAAGGGCGG
>CAYLSO010000091.1:0-9634 GCA_964386525.1 uncultured bacterium | reverse complement strand
GCCAACCTGCACAACTGGACCTTCTCGGCCGACGGCGGCGCAACGCCCGCGGTCCTCAACAACGGCGACTCGTTCGGCTTCGCGGCCACCCTCACCCTCAGCGGCGGCAACGTGAACGGCGCCGAAGCGGGCCTGCGTCTGGGCCCGTGGTGGAGCCAGGATGTCGACGGCCGCTTCAACGTCCGCATCCCGGACGGCGAGATCGCCTGCTTCGGCGGCGTGCTGCCGTTCTATTCGTTCACCAGCAGCCACGGCATCCGCTACGTGGCGGGAGAGCCCATCCGCCTCGAGATTCAGTACAACCCGTATCACAACACGGCCCAGTTCCCCGGGCAGGTCAAGTATCGCTGCTACTGGCAGGGCGTGTGGTATGACAGCGGCTGGCTGGCGTTCGGCAACTGCACGCCGGGCGAGGAGTGGCACGGCTGCTACGGCATCATGGACGACGCCCGCGCCGGCGGCTACGCGCAGAACCGGCTGACCAACGGCCTGCTGCCCGCCGACGTCATCAGCAACTTCTACGACATCTGCTGGCAGGAAGCGCCGGTCCCGACGGTGCCGAGCACGTGGGGCAAGGTGAAGGGCCTGTATCGCTAGGCTGAACCGACTGGCCGCCTTCGGCCGGTTGCGCGCGGCCGCCCTCGGCGACGGGGGCGGCCGCTGTGCCTCGGGGCGCACCCGCTGCGGCCCTGCATGAAGACACTGCAAATTCGCGCTTGACGGCGCTCAACCCTCATGTAATCGTTTTCATGAAACCGGGGGCGGCGCGCTCCTTCTCCGAACCACCGTTCCCAGCCATCGCCCCGAAGCCGACTCCAACCGACTGGGATCGATCGTTCATGGCGACGATCAAGGATGTGGCTCGCGAAGCCGGCGTGTCCGTGGCCACCGTCTCGCGCGTCTTCAACGACAGCGAGCTGGTCAGCGCGGACACCCGCCGCACCGTCCGCGAGGTGGCCACGCGGCTGAACTACTGGCCGCACGGGGTGGCGCGCAGCCTGATCACCAGCCGGACCAACGCCGTGGGCGTGCTGCTGCCCGACATCTACGGCGAGTTCTTCTCCGAGATCATCCGCGGCATCGACCTGGCCGCCCGCCGCTCGGGGCTGCACCTGCTGGTGTCCAGCTCGCACGCCAACACGGAGGAGCTGGTGGCGGCGATGCGCTCGATGCGCGGCCGCATCGACGGACTCATCGTCATGGCCCCCGACATCGAGCAGCCGGTCGCCACCGAGGTGTGCGCCGGGCAGTTCCCGGTGGTGCTGCTCGACCCGGGCTTCGAGGCCGAAGGCTGCGACACCATCGCCATCGCCAACCACGACGGAGCGCTCGCCATGGTGCGGCACCTGCTCCATCTGGGGCACCAACGCATCGCGACGGTGACCGGCCCGGAGCGCAACATCGACGCCCGCCAGCGGCTGGCTGGCTACCGCGCCGCGCTGCGCGAGGCGGGCGCGGAGATCTCGACCGAGCTGGAGATGGCGGGCGATTTCACCGAGACCTCGGGCTACGAAGCGGTCGAGCGCCTGCTGCGGCTGGCGCCGCGCCCGACCGCGGTCTTCGTCGGCAACGACTACATGGCCATCGGCGTGCTCGGGGCGCTGAGCGACGCCGGCCTGCACGTGCCGGAACAGATGGCGGTGACGGGGTTCGACGACATCGCGATGGCCCGGTATCTGAACCCTTCCTTGACCACCGTTCAAGTCGACATGCTGCAGCTGGGAGAGCGCGCCGTGGGCAGGCTGCTCGGCATCCAGCGGGAGCCGGACGGGGCGCGGCGCCACGAGGTCCTGCCGACCACCCTAATCGTGCGCAGCTCGTGCGGCGCCGGCGCCCTTCAGCCCGCCGATGCCCGCATCCCGCTCCGCCGCGGGTGCCCGGAGGTCCCGCTGCCCGAGGTGTCCTACGGGTGGGCGCCGCAGTCGGCGGCCCGGCCCGGCCGCCGGGACCTCGAGCCGGGATCGGCAGCGTGAGCCCGGCCCGGCCGTTTCAAACCGGAAAGGAGAGCCGGCACACCACAGCGCGTAGGCACCCGATACCACGCCACCGGCTACCCAGCGGGTCCCCCGCGAGAGCCGCCGTCTGGACCACGACACATTCGGACCGCAGGAGGATTCACCCATGAGATCAGGACTCACCGCGGCGCTGCTGATCTGCGCGGCCCTGGTCTGCGCGCTGCCGGCCCACGCGCAGGGGCCGCGAGCGGACGCCATCTGGGCGCGCGCGACCACCGACAACATGACCCTCGACGGGGTGCTCGACGAGCCTGCCTGGGCGGCAGCGGAGTCGAAGACCGTGAACTGGGGGGTGGACAACGGCATCCCCGGGAGCGGCCAGAAGATCATCAGCGCCATCCTGGGCACGCCCTTCGACCCGGTCAACGTGACCATGAAGTTCCTCGTCAAGGGCAACCAGCTCTACATCGCCTTCGTCAATGCCGACCAGTCGGTCGGCGGCGACGGCGGCGTGGGCTCGTGGGAGCGCTTCGACGGCTACATCATGGGGATCATGGACCACGCCAACGCGTCGCGACCGGCGCCCAAGTCCGAGTACTTCTACGTGTGGTGGGACCCGGGAGACACCCTGGGAATCGAGGATCCGGGCGCGTCGCCCGGCTTCTTCGGTCGCTGGGGCGGCACGTTCCCGCGCACGCCCGAGATGATCGCCGCCTGGGACGCCGCCACCGTCGTGAACGGCGTGAGCAACGACGACTCCGCCGTCGATGCCGGCTGGGTGACCGAGATGCGCATGGACCTCGCGATGATGGGCTACGACGTGACGCTGCCCGCGGGCGACATCGTCGAGTGGAACGTCGGCATCTACGACTGCGACTACTACTGTCCGCTCGACTTCCTCAAGTTCAGCGCCAGCCGCACCTGGTGGCAGGACCCGTGGGGCCTCGACACCTGGTTCGACGAAGTGCGGATCCACGCCCGCCCCGACGTCACCACCGCCTCCGGGCCGGCGCCGCTCATCGAGCCGGAGCTGCGCATCCCCAATGCCGGCGGGCTCGCCGCGCCGGTGATCGATGGCAAGCTGGACGACCCGGTCTACGCGCTGGCCCCGAAGATCCACATCAAGTTCGGCGACACCGCCCTGCGCGACAGCTACGGCAACCCCGGCAAGTACCGCTCCGGCCAGTACCAGCCGGAGGTCAACGGCGGGCTGGCCGACGTCGTCAACCCGGGTGACGCGGACGTCTATTACTTCTTCCGCGAGGACACGCTCTACTTCGGCTTCGACGTGCGCGACCGCAACGTGCAGTACCACGCGCTGGAGACCCGCTGGGACGGCTTCCTCCTGAGCATCGTGGATCGCGGGGCGCGCGAGCCCGACTCCAACCTGGCCCGCCGCGGCCTGTCGTTCCAGGTCGGGGCCAGCGGGGAGCTGGTGCCGCGCGACTACCTGCCGTTCCTGCGCGACACGCTGTTCGGGGCGCGCACCGGCCTGCAGCTCAAGCCGGGGACGAGCGTCGACACGCTCGGCTCGGGTGCCGACGCGGGCTGGACGGCGGAATTGGCCGTCAACCTGCGCAAGCTGGGCTACCCGGCCGGCCGCGGCGACGGCGCCGTCTTCCTCGGCATCGACCTGCTCGACGGCGACTCGTTCTCGACCATCATCGACAGTTACGGCACCAAGACCTGGTGGTTCCGCGAGGACAAGTTCCGCTGTTGCCCGGCGTGGGCGTACCTGGACCCGAACCTATCGGTGGTGGACGTGCCGCTGGCCGGTGGCCCGTCGGCGTCGCGCTTCGCGCTGTACGGCAACTATCCCAACCCGTTCCGCCAGGGGACGACCATCCGCTACGCCATGCCGCAGGCGAGCCTGGTAGCGCTCGAAGTCTACGACGTGCGCGGGCGGCTGGTGGCCAAGCGCTCGCTCGGCCTGCAGGCGGCGGGCCCGCAGCAGGCGATGCTCGAGCGTCCGGCGGCGAGCGGACTGCACTTCTATCGCCTGCGCTTCACGGATCCCCAGACCGGCGCGTTGGCCGGCGAGCTGTCGGGGAAGATGCTGCTGCTCGATTGACCTGAGTTCCGCCGTTTGACCCTGCGGGGCGGGCCCTCGAGGCCCGTCCCGCGCGGGGTCCCTCGCAGCACGGACCGTCGGGGGTAAACTGTCATGGATCGCCGGGAACTCGGGCGGACCTCCCTCACCGCGACTCTCGTCGCCGTTCTCCTCCTCCTCGCCGCGACGCTGGCCCTCGTGAGCGCCGCCTCCGCCGGCATCAGCGGCAAGATCTCCGGCCGCATCGTGGACCAGAAGCAGCAGCCGCTGATGGGGGTCACCGTCACGGTGCCCACCGTCCGCCTGGGGGCGATGACCGACGAGGAGGGCCGCTACAACATCCTCAACGTGCCGGCCGGTAAGTACGAGGTGAAGATCAACCTGCTCGGCTACCGGGCCGTGACCGTCACCGACGTCACCGTCTCCGCCGACAAGACCACCCGCGTCGAACGCGCGCTGGAGGAGTCGGTGGTGGCGCTGGACGAGATGGTGGTCAGCGGCCAGGCGCCGGTCGTCGACGTGCGGCAGACCAGCAACGTCGCCACCGTGAGCCGCGACCTCATCGCCCAGCTGCCGGTGCAGGAGCTGCAGGACGTCGTCAACCTGCAGGCCGGCGTGGTGGACGGCCACTTCCGCGGCGGCCGCCTGGGCGAGGTGCAGTACCAGGTGGACGGCGTGTCGGTGAACAACAGCTACGACAACAAATCCAGCCTGCGCATCGACCGCTCGCTGCTCGAGGAGGTGCAGGTGATCAGCGGCACCTTCGACGCCGAGTACGGCCAGGCGATGAGCGGCGTGGTCAACGCCGTGCTCCGGCGCGGCGGGGACAAGTTCGAGTGGAACGCCGAGCTGTTCACCGGCGGCTTCGTGTGGCCGGGCAACGGGCTGCGCGAGTCCAGCGATCCCTGGTGGGGGGAGCCCGATTCCGGGATGGTCGAAGTGAACGGCTACACGCTGCGGCCGACGGCGATCCAGAACTACCAGCTCGGCCTGTCGGGCCCCACCGGGCTGCCGAAGACCACCTTCTTGCTCAACCAGCGCGCCTACTTCTTCAACGACTGGGCCTACGGCGTGCGCGCCTTCGAGCCCACCGACCGCTCCGATTTCCAGAACAGCACCTTCTATGCCACCGGGGACAGCGCGACCGTGACCCTCGGCTACAGCCGCGAGTGGTCGGGCATCGGCAAGGTGACGAGCCGCTACCTCGAGGACCTGACCGGCAAGAACATCGAAGTCGGCTACCAGGCGCTGATCAACGTGGTGAACGGCCGCGGCACCGATTGGAACTTCCGCCTCAATCCCGACGGGGTCTCCAAGAACCAAACCTTCTCGATCGTCCACGGCCTCGACTGGGCGCACACGCTCAGCCAGCGGAGCTACTACAACTTCTCCGTGCGCCAGAACTACTTCGACTACACCGACCGCCTCTACGACAGCGTCTACGACCCGCGCTACGATGCGGCCGGCGCGCCCACCGGCACGCCCAACTACGCCGACGGCGCCGTCGTCCAGGGGGCGCAGTTCACCAACTTCAAGCAGAACACCAACTCGCTGATGTTCAAGGGCGCCTTCGTCAGCCAGCTGAGCAACGAGAACCAGGTGAAGGCCGGCCTCGAGTTCCAGCTGCCGCGCCTCGAGTTCGGCTCCGAGGGCTACCTGGTCTACACCACGGTGGGGGGCAAGCAGGTGCTCGTGCGGCACGTGGACGAGCCGCCCAACTACCCGGGGCTGCGGCACTACTATCCGGTGCTGGGCGCCGCCTTCGCGCAGGAGCAGGTGGAGTGGAACGACCTCACCTTCCGCGCCGGCCTGCGGCTCGACTACTTCGACGCCCGCTCGGCGCTGCCCGGGGACCTGGCCAACCCGGCCAATTCCATCGCGGACGCGCCGGCGCCGCCGCCGCAGCCGACCACCGCCAAGGCCCTGCTGGCGCCGCGCCTCGGGGTGTCGTACCCGATCAGCCCGCGGGCCTCGGTCTATTTCGCCTACGGGCACTTTTCCCAGATGCCGGGGCTGGGGCAGATCTTCGACAACGCCGACTACACCATCCTCGAGGACCTCGCCTCCGGCGGCGTCACCTACGGCGTCATGGGCAACCCCGACGTCAAGCCGGAGCGGACCATCCAGTACCAGGGCGGCTACAAGCACGCCCTCGCCGCGGACCTCGGCCTCTCGGTGGACATCTTCTACAAGGACATCCGCGACCTGCTCGGCACCGAGTTCATCTCGACCTACAACGACGCCGAGTACCCGCGCTTGACCAACGTCGACTTCGGCAACGTCCTTGGCTTCACCGTCGCCTTCGACCTGCGGGCGCGCGGACTGCTGAGCGGCACGGTGGACTACACCTGGCAGCTCGCCCAGGGCAACGCCAGCGACCCGCGCGAGACGGCGACGCGCGCCGAGGCGGGGCAGGACCCGCGGCCGCGGCAGATCCCGCTCGACTGGGACCAGCGCCACACGCTCAACCTGACGGCGGCCCTGGCGCGGCCGCAGGACTTCTCGGCCAGCGCCGTCCTGCGCGTGGCGAGCGGCCAGCCCTACACGCCGACCATCACGACCGGCTTCGCCGGGGGCCTGGAGGAGAACTCCGGGCGGAAGCCCTTGGGCGTGCTGCTCGACCTGCGCGGCGAGAAGGCGCTGCGGACCGCGGGCCTCGGCATCAGCCTCTTCGGGCGCGTCTTCAACGTCTTCGACACCGAGTTCTTCAATGGCTTCGTCTTCTCCGACACCGGCAGCCCGTACTACTCGCGCAACCCGCAGGCGGAAGCCGGCACGCTCGACAACCCGACGCGCTTCTACGGGCCGCGGCGGGTCGAACTGGGATTCACGCTCAGCGGACCGCGTTAGCCGGAGGCGGCCGCCGGCGGCGCGGCGGCCCGCCGCGTGCCAGGATGCTCGACCGCGGCCGCGCCGGATGCGGCCGCACGAGGGGCTCATGAAGCGATTGCTCTCCAGCATTCTCGCCGCCGCGGCGCTCGCGGCCCTGCCGGGATGGCCGGCCGCGACCCGGGCGCAGACCCCCCTCAATCCGCTGTGGGTGCCGGTGGCCCAGCGCGGGCGCATCGACGCCGAGCGCTCCGGCTTCCACGACGCGGCGCGCGTGCGCACCGTGTTCTGGAACTACGGCATGGTGGGGGACTTCCCGGCCGCCCCCCAGGACGTGGACCTCAGCGTCTTCCACTCGGCGGAGGCGCCCAAGGGCAGCGGTATGAACTACACCGACGGCATCACGCCCTTCGTGCTCGCCAAGATCCGCCAGCAGAACGGCACCGAGTCCTACATCTGGGAGACCGGGTACCGCGAGCGGCAGGGGCTCTCCCCCTGGTACAACCGCGTCATGCGCTTCGAGCCGCGCCCGGGTTACTTCGAGGCCAATCCCGCGATCAACAAGGGGCGCTCGCCGGCGGTCAGCAGCGACTCTCTCACCTGGCCTGACTTCTGGCCCGACAAGCAGGGCGACACCAGCGATCCCGGCTGGCGGGGGAGCTGGAACGGCTACTTCGGCAAGTCGGCAGCGGCGGATCTGGAGAGCTTCAGCGTCATGGACGACGACTACTTCGACGCCTGGTTCTACTATCCCGACAGCACCGACGCCTTCCTCACCAATCCCGACTTCGGCAAGGACGACAGCCTGCGGCGCCACGGCCTGGGGCTGCGCGTCGAGGTGCGCGGCTTCCAGTGGGCCAACCCGCAGGCCGCCAACGTGATCTTCTGGCACTACGACATCGTCAACGAGAGCACCACCGACTACGACGACAACATCGTGTTCGGCCTCTACATGGACTCGGGTGTCGGCGGCTCCTCGCAGGGCTGCGACCCGCTGCCCGAGTCCGACGACGACAACGCCTACTTCGACAAGTCGCTGGGCCTCAACCTGGTGTACACGTGGGACTCCTTCAGCCACGGGGTGGACCTGGCGAGCAACTGCTCGAAGACCGGATATCTCGGTTACGCCTACCTGGAGACCCCCGGCAACGCCTTCGACGGCGTCGACAACGACGCCGACGGCATGACCGACGAGCTGCGCGATTCCACCGTCGTGGACTCCTCCTCCGCCATCGTCGGGCAGGACGCCATCCGCGCCGCCGCCGCCGGCCGCTACGACCTGGCCAAGTTCGAGCGGTACTACGGACCGCTCGGGGACCGGCCCGCCTACCGGGCCGGGCGGTGGTTCCTCATCGACGAGGACATGGACTGGGTGGCTGACCTGCACGACGTGGGCGAGGACGGCAAGGCGGGCACCCGCGACCGGGGCGAGGGCGACGGGGCGCCCACCTACGGCGAGCCCAGCGTGGACAAGACCGACCTCGACGAGTCGGACCAGATCGGGCTCACCAGCTTCAAGATGAACCGCATCCGCGCCGGGCTCGGCAACCCGGACCCGGTCATCGACAACATCTGGTTCTTCGAGGACGAGAACCACTGGCCGCTGCGCATGTACGAGTACTTCACCAACCCCAACGAGCCGGCGCGCTTCGACTCGGCCCTGGCCGCCAACTACAACATCGGCTTCTTCTTCGCCTCGGGGCCGTTCCGGCTCAAGGCGGGCAAGCGCGAGCGCTTCAGCTTGGCCCTGGCCTACGGCGGCGACCTGCAGGAGCTGCGCAGCACCGTGCGCACCGTGCAGCAGATCTACAACGCCAACTACCTGTTCGCGGTGCCGCCGCCGATGCCGACCCTGAAGGCCGAGACCGGGGACGGCTACGTGCGGCTGGCGTGGGACGACGTCGCCGAGCGCGGCGTCGACCCGGTGACCTACGAGTACGACTTCGAGGGTTACCGCATCTACCGGGCCACCGACTACGAGTTCCGCGACGCGCAGGTCATCTCCACCGGCACCGGCAGCGGGCCGATGCCGGGCAACGGCCGGCCGATCGCGCAGTTCGACCTGGCCGACGGCAAGCTGGGGTTCTCGCGCAAGACGGTGGCCGGCGTCGCCTACTGGCTGGGCGAGGACAGCGGCCTGCGGCACACCTGGGTGGACACCACGGTGACCAACGGCCAGGAGTACTTCTACGCCGTCACCGCCTACGACTACGGCTTCGACCCGGGTGTCGACTCGCTGGCCTTCTACCCGTCCGAGAACGCCATCGCGGTGTCGCGCACCCCACGGCGGGGCTACAACCTGCCCCCCAACGTCGTGCAGGTGCGGCCCAACCCGCGGGTGCAGGGCTGGGAGCGGGCGCAGGCGGACACGGCGGTGCAGGAGAGCGGCACCGGCACCGGCCAGGTGGCGGTGGAGGTGGTCGCCTCCGGCGAGGTGCCGGACGGGCACGGCTACCGGATCACCTTCACGGCCCCGGACCCGGACAGCGTGCGGGCGGTGAGCTACGCCCTGACCGACACCACGCTGGATCCCGATTCGCTGCTGTTCAAGACCGGCGCCGACCTGGCCGGCCTGGGGGTGGGACCGGTGGGCGCCGGCCTGCTGCCGGTCATTGCCACCGGCGAGTTCACCGCGGTGGACACGGCGGCCTCGCGCTTCCTTCCCGGCAGCGATTCGGACGCCCGGCTCTTCACCTTCTACAACAACGCCTTCCTGTCGAAGAACCAGCGGCGGCTGGGATACCCGGACGACATCCGCATCACCTTCTCGGACACCGTGCAGGACACCGGGCTGGCGCTG
>CAYLSO010000090.1:0-6005 GCA_964386525.1 uncultured bacterium | reverse complement strand
ATCGAGTTCGCAGCCCTGCCCGACGGCTCGCGCAGCGCCTTCGTCAAGCTCGGGCGGCGCAACGCCCTGGCCATCGCGCGGCTTTCCGTGGCGGCGGTGGTGCGGCGCGACGCCGGCGGCGTCATCGCCGAAGCGCGCCTGGTGCCGGGAGCGGCGCTGCCGGTGTGGAGGCGCGTCGCCGAGGCCGAGGCGATGCTGGTGGGCCAGCGGCCCTCGCCCGAGCTGCTGGCGGCGGCGGGCCGCCAGGTCGCCGAGGCGATGATCGGCGAGACCGGCCGGCGCTGGTCGACGGAGTACAAGGAGCCGGTGATCGCCGTGCTCGTGCGGCGCGCGCTCGAGGCGTGCTGCGACGGGCCGGCCGGGGAGGCGGCGTGAGCGAGCCGATGGCCACCATGACCCTGCACACGACGGTCAACGGCCGCGCCTGCGCGCTGGAGATCGATCCCCGCCAGACGCTGCTCGACCTGCTGCGCGACACGCTCGGGCTCACCGGCACCAAGCGCGGCTGCGAAGTGGGGGAGTGCGGCGCCTGCACGGTGCTGCTCGACGGCGTGGCGGTGAACGCCTGCCTGGTGCCCGCGCCGCAGGTCGAGGGCCGGCAGATCACCACCGTCGAGGGACTGGGCGCCGGCGCGACGCTGACGCCCCTGCAGGAGGCGTTCCTCGACCACGAGGCCGTGCACTGCGGCTTCTGCACGCCGGGGATGCTGATGAGCGCGCGCGATCTCCTGGACCACCACCCGGCGCCGGTCGAGCGCGACATCCGCGCGGCCATCTCCGGCAACCTATGCCGCTGCAGCGGCTACGTGCAGATCGTCGAGGCGATCGCCGAGGCCGCCGAGCGCGAGGCGAGGCCGAACGGCGGGCCGAGTCCCGCAAAGGAAACCCGATGAGCACGTCGAACGGCACGCTGCCCGGCTTCGTCAACGCCCACACGCACCTCTACAGCGCGCTGGCGCCCTACGGGATGCCGGCGCCTGCCGTGGCGCCCGAGAACTTCGTGCAGATCCTCGAGCGCATCTGGTGGAAGCTCGACCGCGCCCTCGACGAGGTCGCGTTGCGCGCCTCGGCGCGGCTCTACGCCGCCGAGTCGCTGCTGCACGGCACCACGACGCTGATCGACCACCACGAGTCGCCGAACTTCCTCGCCGGCTCGCTCGAGGTGCTGGCCGACGCCTGCCAGGAGTTCGGGGTGCGGGCGGTGGTGTGCTACGGCGCCACCGACCGCAACCGCGGGCGCGACGAGGCGCGCGCCGGGCTCGAGGAGTGCCGGCGTTTTGCGCGGGCCAACCGGCGGCCGCTGGTGCGCGGCCTGGTCGGCCTGCACGCCTCGTTCACCTGCTCCGAGGAGACGCTGCGCGAGGCGGGGGCGCTGGCCCGCGAGCTGGACACGGTGATGCACGTGCACGTGGCCGAAGACGGCGCCGACGTGGCCGATGCGCGGCAGCGGGGCTTCGAGGGCCCGCTCGAGCGGCTGCTGGCGGCCGACGCGCTGCCGGCGGGCTCGATCATGGCGCACGGCGTGCATCTGACGCCGGCGCAGGCGCGTGCCGCGGCGGAGCGCGGCATCTGGCTGGTGCAGAACCCGCGTTCCAACGAGGGCAACCGCGTGGGCTACGCCACGTCGCTGCAGGCCAGCTCCAAGGTGGCCCTGGGCACCGACGGCTGGGCGGCCGACATGCCGGTCGAGCGCGCCGCGCTCGAGCGGTTGGGCGAGCTGGCGCCGGGCGAGGATCTCGTGGCGGCGGCGCGGCGGCTCGACGCCGGGCGGGCGTTGGCGGCGGAGCGGTTCGCCGGCGCGGCGGCCGAGCTCGACCCGGCGCGCGACACGGTGGTGCTTTCGGGCGGCCAGGCCGGCGGGGAAACGCGTGCCGAGAAGGTCGTGGTCGGCGGCCGCACGGTGGTCGAGGGCGGCCGTCTGCTCACCGGCGACATCGACGAGGTGCGGGCGCGGGCGCGCGAAGCGGCGCCGGCGCTGTGGCGGCGGATGGAGTCGTTCTAGCGCCTGTCCGGCTGCCCGTAGCTCTTGAAGCGCTCGAGGACGCGCTCCATCTCGTAGTCGGGGATGAGCGCGATCTGGCCGATGGCCAGCGCCTCGCAGTACTCGGCGGCCAGCCACTCCACCTCTTCCACCAGATCCAGCGCGCAGCGCAGGCACGGGCCCACCGCGATGCTGCCGTGGTTGGCCAGCAGGCAGGCCTTACGCTCGCGTAGGGCCTCGACGGCGTTGCGCGCCAGCTGCTCGGTGCCGAAGGTGGAGTAGGGGGCGCAGCGGATGTCGCGGCCGCCGGCCACCGCCACCATGTAGTGGAAGGGGGGGATCGGGCGGCGGGTGGTGGAGAGCGCGGTGCTGTAGCGCGGGTGGGCGTGGACGACGGCCTGGACCTCGGGGCGGGCCGCGTAGATGGCGGCGTGCAGGCGCCACTCGCTCGAGGGCGCCAGGCCCGAGCCGTCGTGCGTGCCCTCGCCGGTCACCCACACGATCTCCTGGCCGCTCAGGCTCTCGTAGTCAACGCCCGACGGCGTGATCAGGAAGCCGCGCCCGTGGCGGGCGCTGACGTTGCCCGACTTGCCGGCCGTCAGGCAGCGCGCCTTGAGCAGGCGCGCGGTGGCCGCCACGTCCTCGCGCAGCCGCCATTCGCCGGCGGCCGGATAGGTGGCGTCAGGCACGGGGCGCCTGGCCCGCGGCGCGCTCCGGTGCCGCGGCAGACTCCCGCATCGCGGTTTGCAGGTTCGACAGGCCCGCGGGGCACGCCGGGAAGACCCCCAGCTCGGTGATCAGCCCGGTCACCAGGCGCGCCGGCGTGACGTCGAAAGCGAAGTTGGCGGCCGGCGTGCCGACCGGCGCCAAGCGCACGGTCTCGATGCGGCCGTCGGCGGTGCGGCCGCGCAGCTCGGTGACCTCGCGCGGGTCGCGCTCCTCGATGGGGATCTCGGCCACGCCGTCTTTGCTCTCGAAGTCGACGCTCGACACCGGCACCGCCGCGAAGAGCGGCACGCTGTTGTCCTTGGCCGCCAGCGCCACCATATAGGTGCCGACCTTGTTGCACACGTCGCCGCGTGTCGTGGTGCGGTCGCTGCCCACCAGGCAGACGTCGACCCGGCCGCGCTGCAGCACGTGCCCGGCCTGCCCGTCGCAGATCAGCGTGTGCGGGATGCCGTGCTCGCCCAGTTCCCAGGTGGTGAGGCTCGCGCCCTGGTTGCGCGGCCGCGTCTCGTCCACCCAGACGTGCAGCGGGAGGCCGGCGGCGTGCGCCTTGTAGACGGCGGCGAGCGCGGTGCCCCAGTCCACGGTGGCCAGCCAGCCGGCGTTGCAGTGGGTGAGGACGTTGAGGCAACCCTTCTCGCGCGTGCCGCGCTTCACGAGGTCGCGCAGGATGGGCAGGCCGTGCTCGCCGATGCGACTGCAGATCTCGGCATCCTCGTCGCAAAGGCGCTGCGCGGCGGCCAGGGCGGCGGCGGCCTTGCCGGCCGCGGGGACGGCGGCGATCTCGCCGCGCACCCGCCGCAGCGCCCAGCGGATGTTGACCGCCGTGGGGCGCGTGGCGAGCAGGGCGGCAGCGGCGCTCTCCTCGGCCGCCGGCGAGGGGTCGTCGCGCAAGGCCAGCGCCAGCCCCAGCGCCGCCGCCGCGCCGATCAGCGGGGCGCCGCGCAGGCGCATCGTCCGGATGGCCTCGCAGACCTCGCCTAGGTCGCGCAGCGTGGCGGTGCGGAACTGGTGGGGGAGCAGGCTCTGGTCGACGATGCGGACGCAGCCGTCGGCCTCGTCCCACCAGATGCTGCGGTAGTGCTTTCCCTGGACCTGCATGGGGGCTCGCCTCCGTGGCCGGCTGCCGGGTCCGGCGCCCCATCTTCAACGAGCCCGCCCGCGAACGCAAGCCGGGGCGTAGGGCGTCGGCGGCCTGAGCCCGATGGCGCGGGACGGGACGCGGGCGTCGCCTCCGCTACACACCCGCCGGATGCGCCGCCTGCTCCTCGGGCGTGCGCTCGCGCATGGCCAGCGCCCCGGTGAAGCACTTCTGCGCGCACAGGCTGCAGCCGATGCAGAGGGCGGCGTCGAAGAGCGGGTGCTTGTCGCCGTCGAGGCTCACCGCCAGGTAGCCGCAGCGCGTGCAGTTGCCGCAGCTCACGCACAGCTCGGCGGTGAGCGCCGGGATGCGCTTGGTCGGCGACAGCGCCATGAAGTCGGTGATCGGGTCGGGCAGCGCCCGCCCGATCAGCTCCTCGACCGAGGCGATGCCGCGCTCGCGCATCAGGTAGCTGAGCCCCGAGTGCAGCTCGTCGACGATGTGCACGCCGCACTTCATGACCACGGTGCAGAACTGCACGGTGCGCGCGCCCAGCGCCAGGAAGTGCGCCGCGGCGCGGTAGTCCATCGGCCCGCCGTTGCCCGACACGGTCACACCCAGGCGGGCCACCGAGGCCAGCGTCAGGTTCGAGATCGGCGCCACGCCGGCGCCGCTCATGCCCACCAGGATGCCCTCGTCCCACGCCGCCTTCTTGCCGGGGCGGAAGAACAGGGTCGGGAAGCTGTTGGCGAGCGTGACGCCGGCCTTCTTGTTCGGGTAGCGCGCGAGTACGTCGCGCACCGCGCGCACGATGACCTCGACGGAGGTGACCGCGCCGGTGAGCTTGAAGAGCTTGGGCACGCCCGCGTCGCCAGTCTCCATGATCCAGTCGACGATGCGGGCGGTGACCGCCGCCGACTGCGAGGCGATCGCCCCCTCGGTGCCGTCGCCGCCCTGCGGGCAGGAGAGGCTGAACTCCACCGCCATGGCGCCGGCGCTCTCGAGCTTGCGGCTGTTGTGCTGCCAGCCGCGGCGGTCCGCCTCGAGGTCGCCGGTGAGCGGCCCGCCGGTGGAAGCGCCGATCAGCCGGTCGGGGTACTCCCTGACCAGCCGCTCCAGCTCGCGGCAGACGCGGTCGAGCGGGTGGTCGGAGACGTTGTCGGCGTTGCCGTAGGTGCCGTCGTCGAAGACGTGCATGTAATCGGCGGGGATGTGGATGGGCACGCCGTCGAACGCCGTCTTCATGATGCCGCCGGCCCAGCCGGCCTCGAGCGCCTTCTTCATCGGCTCGTAGCCGTCGGTGGGGGGCGCGGCCGAGAGCAGGAAGGGCGAGCGGATGCGCCGCCCGAAGAAATCGGCGTCGAGCGGCACCGGCAGGTCGCGGTAGCCGGCCAGCCGCACGTGGCTCTTGCGCGGCTTGGGGAAGCTCGGGGCCGGCTGCCGGCGGATCCACGCGTCCATTGCGACGGCGGCGTTCTTGCCGGTGGCGGCTGCCTCGACGACGTTCGACGGCCCCCACGGGGCGTCGCCGGCGGTGAAGACGCCCGGCTTGCCCTCGACCGCCAGCTCGGGTCGGTTGCCGATGGCGACGATCACCAGCTCGACGCCGTCGAGCGTCTGCTCGCTGCCCGGCTCGGGCACGACCTTCGCGGGATGGAAGGTCTCGCCGGCCGGCAACGCGACGCGCTGCAGCTTGAGTCCGCGCGCGCGGCCGCCCTCGCCGAGGATCGCGGTGACGCGCGTGCGCCCGACCAGGTTGACGGCGTGCTCGAAGAGCGAGCGGCGCTCCTTGGGGGTCAGCGGCATCTCGCCGGCGCGCTCGAGGGTGATCATCTCGACGCCCGTAGCACCCCGCTCGAGGGCGGTGGTGGCGCAGTCGCAGGCGATGGCGCCGCCGCCGATCACCGCCACGCGACCGCGCGCCGGGTAGCTCTCGGGCGCGCTCAGGTAGGCGTTGCCCGCCACGGCCAGGTCTTCCCCCTCGACGCCGAGCCGCAGCGGCTTGTGCAATCCGACGGTCACGAGCATGGCGGCGTAGCCCTTCGCCAGCAGCCCGGCCGGGTCCTCGACGCGCTGCCCGGCGTGCAGGCGGATGCGCCGGTGCTGCAGCAGCCACGCGATGTCGGTGTCGAGCACGTCGTGGTCGAGCCGGTGGCGCGGGATGAGCCGCGCGGCGCCGCCGGCTTTGGCCTCGCGCTCGAAGACATCCACTTCGTA
>CAYLSO010000089.1:0-30725 GCA_964386525.1 uncultured bacterium | reverse complement strand
AAGTCGCGATACAGTAGCTGGTTCCACTGGTTCATGTAGCCTGGGTAAGTGCACTCCACAGCGCTGATGCCGCGGAAGCTGGAATACTGCTCCGCGTTGGTGAACGGGTTGCCCGTAAGCTCGTCGATGGGCGCACCCGGGTCCCCCGCGTAGCGCACACCGCACCACGCCGCCCGGCTCCCGTTAATGTTGCCCGGCGAGCCGGGCACAGTCCCCATGTCGTCGGCGTGCCAGACGCCGGCCAGACCCGTGCGCCGGAACGCGCGATTCGCTAGGGCGCGAGCCTTCCACAGCTTGTGGTCGCCCAGGTTGATGTTGTTGCCGTGGTCAAAGTACCAGAACGGGCGTTGTTGGGGCGTCGGGTAGCTACCGGCGTCGGACCGAAAGGGGGCGAGGACAAACTTCCAGTACTGAGTGGAGTCCGTGCCCGCGATGCCCGTGTCGAAGTCCCATTTTCCACCGTCGTTGCCAACCCCTGCCCAAACCTTGTTGACATCGGGGCTGGACGCTTTGAAGCCGAACCAGACGGTGTCCGCAGCCTCCGTCCCGAAGCCCGGCCGCGTCGTGCCCGTACGCTGGAGCTTCTTCACGCCCAAGTCAGTGGATCTTGCCCCCCCGTCGTCGCCGCCAGCCAGAACCGGAGTCTGGACCGCAAACGCAAGGAGACCAGTCCCGAGCGTGAGGCCAAACAGTAAAGCAAAGAAACGACGCATGATTTCAGCCTCCAACGGGGCCGCGTAGGAGCGCCGCCCCTGAGAGTGATGAGAACGACTACCTTGAAGACCGATCACCGGCGCCCCATCGAGCCGCCCCGGCGATTCCGCGCCGCGCCCGCGCTGCGGGAGGTCCCCCGCGACGCCGGTGCCTCGATGCGGAAAGCCCCCTCCACGCGGCCCCCGGCTACGACAGCAGCCGAAACGCCAACCGAGGAAGAGGAAAGGGCGACTGCGCTTGGGCTCAAGTGACTGCCTCCAACGTCGCAATGCAGTTAGGCAGTGCGATGCAGCGGTTATTGCGAGCGAGGTGTCGTTTCTCTGGCGCCCCGCCTTCTGGCCGCGGGAATCAAGCGCCGCGCAGCCGGCGGAGCATCAGGTCCAGCATCTGCTATCTAGTGGCCTCGCATCACCCCTTTCTCAGGCCAGTATCGCCGTTGGTCTCCAGCGTCGCGGCGCGATCCGGCTGCGGAACGCGCCGCTTGTCGCTCGGGTTTCCGCCGGAGCGGAAACGAAAGCACGTCCAGGGACGACAGTGAAGCCTCGCGGCATCCGCCCTGGCAAACGACGAGTCGAAGCAATTGCCTCTGATCCATCACCCGGAACCGACGGCCCTTCGGGTCAGGCCAACACAAACGCTCCAGGCAGGCGCGGGGGAATGCCACTTGGTCTAAAACGTCATTAACATAGGATTTACCGATGCCTGCGTCAAGCGAAAACTGCGTTATTGCCAGGGGAATGTGAAGTTGGGATCAGAGCGCCGGCGGGCCGGTGGAGCGGGCGTTTGGCTCTGCGCAACTCGATGGCGATTCGCCCGCCAGACGGCCCCCGGACAGCCGCAATCGTCGACCCGGCCACCGGTCGAGACGGGGATCCTGATGGACGAGCACCACCGCGCCGCCGCTTTCGGTGAAGTTCCGGACGGCGTTTTCCAGGGTTGAAGTCCCCTCGGCGTCGAGCCCGGCCGTGGGCTCGTCGAGCAGCCAGAGCCGAGCGCCCATCGCCCAGATCCCGGCCCAGGCCGCCCGCCGTCGCTGCCCGAGGCTCAGCCCCCCGGGGGCCAGGGCGCCGTGCCGCGAGGCGTCCAGGCCGGCCTCGGCCATCGCCCGGCGCGCGCGCGCGTCGGCGACATCCGGCGGCAGGCCGCAGAGCCGCGGTCCCAGGGCGACGTCTTCCAGAACCGTCGGCTGGACGAGCTGGTCCTCCGGGGACTGGAGGGCGACGCCGAGCGGTGGGGTCGCGGCCCCGGTCCCCACCCCCGCCAGTTCGGTTCCCGAGTCGGCCGCTTCGATATCGATGGTCCCGGACTGCGGATCCAGGACACCGGCCAGCAGCAGGAGCAAGGTGGTCTTGCCGCTGCCGCATTCCCCGCCGATGAGGACGGTCTCGCCCGCGAGCACCTCGAGATCCAGGCAGGAGAGCAGCGGCTCGGGTCCATAAGAGAAGGTGAGTCCCCTGGCCGCCAGCCGATGCCAAGGAGCGGCGGACCTGCCCGGGTTGCGGGGAGAGGTGCCGGGCCCGGCGGCCGATGGCACAGGAGCGACGGTCGCCGAGAGCGCCGGGACCAGGAGACCGCGCTCGAGCCGGAAGCGGCGGGCCGCGGCGGCCCACTCGTCATCGGTCTGGGTCACCCAGAGGATCCCCAGACCCTGCGCCACCTCGTGGGCCAGCAGTTCGCGTAGCCAGCGGCGAGCGGCGGCATCGAGATAGACCTCGGGCTCGTCCAGCAGGAGATAGCGCGGGCCCGCGGCAAGGGCGGCCGCGAGCGCGAGGCGGCTCTTCTCCCCTCCCGACAGACGCGCCGTCGCCCGACCCCGCAGCCGCTCGAGCCCGAATTGGGCGAGCAGCCGCTCGACCCGCGGCGCGATCCGCGCCCTCTCCCAGTTGAGGTTCTCGAGCGGGAAGGCCAGCTCGGCTTCGACCGTGGGCGTGATGAGCTGTGAGTCCGGCTCTTGAAAGAGAATCCCCACCGCCGCGCGCTCACGGCTGCCCGGCCGGCAGGGCTCCCCGTCGACGCGCACCTCGCCGGCGCGGGGCTCCACCAGCCCGGCCAGCGCCAGGCAGAGGGTGCTCTTGCCGCAGCCGTTGGGCCCGGTGAGCGCCACTTGCTCGCCGGGAGCCAGGGCGAGATCGAGGCCATCGAGCAGCGGCGGCGCTCCCGGGTAGCCGACCGTCAGGCCGCGGGCTTCGAGCATGGGATGGGGCGCGTCGCGCGCGACACCGCCGGGTCCGCCCGCCGCCGCGGGCGCCCGTCAGCGCCCGGCGCCCCCGCCGCCCCAGGCGGCCACGACCGCGCGGGAGAGCTCGATCAGGGGCACGCCGGTGCGCGCCGCAAGCGCGGCCAGGCTCTCGAACTCGGGCATCAGCCGGCGGCTCCCGTCGGGGAGAAGAGCGACCTTGGCCGCCACCCGCCCGTGCGGGGTGTCCACCTCGACCTCCTGGCGCTCCAGCTCCAGCCGCTCCTCGCGGCGCACGCGGATGCCGAGGGTCGGCGTCTCCATGAAGAGCAGGCGCGCCAGCTCGCTTGCGCGCCCGGGGTCGCACAGACAGGTGAGGAGCAGGCCCGGCCTCCCCTTCTTCATCAGGATGCCGGTGAGGAAGGCGTCGCGCGCGCCGGCGGCCAGCAGGCGGGCGAGCACCGGGGCGATGAGCTGCGGCGAGGCGTCGTCGATGGCGGTCTCCAGGAGCACGACGGAGCGCCGGATCGGGGGCCGGTCGCCGCCGGCGCCGGCCCCCCCGCCGGCGGACGCGGCGTCCGCCGCGCCCTCGGTCTCGCCCACGAACAGGCGCAGCACGTTGGGCTGCTCGGGCAGATCGCGGCCGCCGGCGCCCACGCCCTGGCGCGCGACGGTGAACGGCGGGCAGTAGCCCCAGCGCTCCACCAGGGTGACGAGCAGGGCGGCACCGGTGGGTGTGACCAGCTCGGCCTGGATGTCGGGCATCTCGACCGGCACGCCGCGCACGAGCTCCGCCGTGGCGGGCGCGGGCACCGGGATGACGCCGTGCTCGGAGCGCACGGTGCCGCGGCCCAGCGGCAACGCCGAGGCGTAGACCGCCTCGATGCCGAGCCGCTCCACGCCCAGGCAGGTGCCGACCACGTCCACCAGAGCGTCGGCCGCGCCCACCTCGTGGAAGTGGACCTTCTCCGGCGTGGTGCCGTGCACCTTGGCCTCGGCCTCGGCCAGACGGCGGAAGACGGCGAGCGACCGGGCGCGCACGCCGGGCGGCAGGGCCGCCGCTGCGATCCGCGCCTCGATCTGCGCCAGATGGCGCTCGGGCTGGGCGCGCGCCACGTCCACCTCGACGCGTGCCGCCTCCAGCGCGCCCCGCCGCGCGCGGCCGACCCGCACGGTGACGCCGTCGAGGCCGAGCAGCGCGGGCACCCGCGCCAGCTCCTCGGCCGGCCAGCCCGCGTCGACGAGCGCGGCCAGGCACATGTCGCCGCTGGCGCCCGAGAAGCAGTCGAAGTAGGCGATCCTCAACGGCCCCTCCCCGCCCGGGGCCGGCCGCGGGCCCGGGTCTTCGCCGCCTTCCCGGCCGCGCCCCGTTTCGCCTTCCCGGCCGCGCGCGCCACCAGCGCGTTGACGCGATGCGCCGCGAAGGCCGCGCCGAAACCGTTGTCGATGTTCAACACCGCCACCCCCGGCGCGCACGAGTTGAGCATGGCCAGGAGCGCGGCGAGGCCGCGGAACGAGGAGCCGTAACCGACGCTGGTGGGCACGGCGAACACCGGGCGCGCGGTGAGCCCGCCCACGACGCTGGCCAGGGCGCCCTCCATGCCCGCGACCACGATCACCGCGTTGGCGCGCCGCACCGCGGGGCTGCGCGCCAGCAGCCGATGGAGCCCGGCCACGCCCACGTCCACCAGGCGCTCGACGCGGCTGCCGAGCGCGGCGAGGGTCTCGACGGCCTCCTCGGCCACGGGCAGGTCGGAAGTGCCGGCCGAGACCACGCAGACGCGGCCGACGCCGGCCGGGGCGCGGCCCACCAGGACGGTGCGCGCCATCGGGTTGACGCGCGCGGGGGGGAACTCGCGCACCAGCGCGGCCTGGGCCGCGGCTCCCGCCCGCGTCACCAGGCAGTGCCCGGAGCGGCCCACGATGCGCCGCGCGATGCCGGTCACCTGGGCCGGCGTCTTGCCCTCGGCGTAGACGACCTCGGGGGCGCCGACGCGGCGCGCGCGGCCGTGATCCACGGTGGCGAAGGGCAACTCCTCGCGGTCGCGCTCCAGCAGCCGCGCCAGGAGCGCTTCCAGCGGCTCGCGCCGCCGCTGGGCGCTCACGTCCGGCCCGCGGGCGCGGCGGCCGGCCCTGCGACGCCCCGCTGGTCCGCCTCCAGCCGCGCCAGGTAGCCGAGCAGCAGCTCTTCCAGCTCGGCCCGCGACTCGATGTGGTTGGCCCGGTCGCGCACGGCACCCGCCCCCGGCAGGCCCTTCACGTACCAGGCCACGTGCTTGCGCATCTCGTGCACGGCGTGCACTTCGAGACGCCGCTCGGCGAGCAGGCGGAGCTGCCGCAGGCAGGTGGTCAGGCGCTCGCGCGGCGTGGGCGGCGGCAGGTCTTCGCCGCGCTCCAGGAGCGCGCGCGTCTCGCGGAAGATCCACGGGTTGCCGAAGGCGGCGCGCCCGATCATCACGCCCGCCGCGCCGGTCTCGTCGAGCAGGCGCCGCGCCTCGCGCGCCGAGGTCACGTCGCCGTTGCCCACCACCGGGATGGACACCGCCGCCTGCGCCTCGCGGATCATCTCCCAGTTGGCCGGCCCGGCGAACTTCTCGGCGCGGGTGCGCGCGTGCATGGCCACCAGCACCACCCCGCAGTGCTCGAACAGGCGCGTGACCTCGACCCCGTTGCGCTGCGTGTTGTCCCAGCCGCAGCGGGTCTTGGCGGTCACCGGCAGCCGGCTGGCCGCCACCACGGCGCGCACGATCTCCTCGAGCCGCGGCAGGTTGCACAGGAGCGCCGCGCCCGCCTCGCGCGTCACCACCTTGTGCACCGGGCAGCCGATGTTGAGGTCGAGGAAGTCGGGCCGCACCGCGCTCGGCAGGTCGCCGACGACGCGCGCCGCCTCGGCCATGACACCGGGATCGGAGCCGAACAGCTGCACGCCCATGGGCCGCTCCGCCGGGTAGAAATCCAGGTAGCGGAGCGTCTTCCGGCTGCCGCGCGTCAGGCCGTCCGCCGACACCAGCTCGGTGCACACCGAGGCCGCGCCCTGCTCCCGGCAGAGCAGCCGGAAGGGCGCGTCGCTGATGCCGGCCAGCGGGGCCAGCATCACGGGGGCTTCGAGGACGATGGAACCGATGCGCAAGGACATGGGATCGAGGTTTCCGGTTCGGCCGGATCGGGGAAGTGAGGGACGCGGGCCGGCGACGGCGACGACTATAGCGGCTCGGCCGGGGCCGGGCAAACCGGGGCCGGGCAAACCGGGGCCGGACCGGGGCCGCCGGACCCGGCTGCCGCGCTCACGGCCGCACCCGCCGGGCTCCAGCCCTCGGCCCGCGCCACCTCCGCCAGCGCGGTGAACGGCCGCGCCTCCACGCCGCGCGCGCGGCAGTACTCGAACAGGTCGTCCTTGGCGTAGACCACGTCGGCCGCCGCCACCGCGCAGCGGTCCGAGTAGCCGTCCCCGACCGCCACCAGCCGCCGGTAGCGACCGCTGGCGCGGGCGGCGCGCAGGGCGGCGCCCTTGCAGTTGCCGCAGCGGCCGCAGCCGGGGGAGGCATCGCCGGCCGCGCGCGCCACGCGCCCGCCGGCCAGCGGCACCTCCGGCCCCGCCGAGGCGAACTCGGGAGTGAGCGCGCCGTCCTCGAAGCGCAGCCGGTTGGCGGTGAACGGCACGTCGAGCCCGGCGCGCGCCAGCAGCCGCTCGATGTAGAAGGTCAGGCCGTCCGAGGCCACCAGCAGGTCGTGGCCCGCCGAGCGCGCCGCGGCCACGAACGCCGCCGCATCGGCGGCGAGCTCGAAGCCGTCCACGAAGGCCAGCGCCTCGGGGTGCCCGGCGCGCGCCAGATCGCACTCGAGCGCCAGGCACTGGCGGGCGGTGATGCGCCCCGCCATCCAGTCGGCGATGACGGCGTCCCAGCGCACCGCGTCCGGGGTGAAGCGGCGGAAGAAGCGGTTGCCGACATCCGCCGACGCCAGCGTGCCGTCGAAGTCCACGAGCACGAAGTCGGGGCGCGGCGCCGCGGGACGGGGGCGGTCCGCGGGGGCGGCGGGCGGGTGTGTCACAGGCGTCTCGGCGGGCGTCGGCGAACCTAGTGCAGCATGGAGAGCTTCAGCAGATCGCGCGCCCCGCGCGTCTTGCGCAGCAGCTCGAGGGCCTTCTGCAACACCTGGTCCTCGCCGGCGGCGGCGCGGAAGGCGGCCGCCTCCCCGCCGGAGCGGCGGGCGGCCTCGCGGCGGATGCCGCTCTCGACGTAGGCGCGCTGCGCGGCCAGCGAGTCGGGCGTGGTCGCCAGCTTCTCCTCGCGCAGGAAGGCCGCGAAGTCCTGCCAGGTCTCGGGGGTCACGGTGATCTCCGCCCCCGGGGCGGCCTTCGGCATGCGCTTCACCGCGTACTTGAAGAACAGGTTGCGGTTCTCGATCTCCAGGGCCGGATTGGTGAGCGTGTCGGGGCGCATGACGATGTCGGGGGTGATGCCGCCGCCGCCGTACACGGTGCGGCCGGCGTCGGTCTTGAAGGCGGGCTTGGCGGCGGAGTCGGGAGCCGCCGGCACGCTATCGGCGCCCGCGTCCTCCTCGTCGGCCTCCCCGTGCGACCCGCGGCCCGCGTTGAACACGTCCTTGTGGATGGAGCGCCCGCTCGGCGTGTAGTACTTCGCGGTCGTCAGCTTGAGCGCCGCCTTCTGGCCGGGGATGCTGAAGACGCTCTGCACCGAGCCCTTGCCGAAGGTGGGCTCGCCGACCACCAGCCCGCGGTCGTGGTCCTGGATGGCGCCGGCCACGATCTCCGAGGCCGAGGCGGAGTACTCGTCCACCAGCACGATGAGCGGCTGCGACAGGATCGGCTGGCTGCCCTCGGCCAGGAAGGTCTGGTTGGCGCTCTTGATGCGGCCGCGCGTCTCCACCACCACGGCGCCCTTGGACAGGAAGACCTCGCCCACGTCGACGGCCTCGGTGAGGAGGCCCCCGGGGTTGTTGCGCAGGTCGAGGATGAGACTCTTGGCGCCGTCCTTCTCGAGCCCCGCGACGGCCCGGCGCACGTCGGCGCCGCTGGTGGCCGAGAAGGTCTGCAGGCGCACGTAGCCCACCCCGCCCGGGAAGAGCATGGTGTAGGGGACGCTCTCCACCTTGATGATCTCGCGGGTGATCGTGTAGTCGTGCGGCTCGCGCTCGCCTTCGCGCCGGATCTCCACCTTCACCGACGTGCCGGGCTCGCCGCGCAGCCGGCTCACCACCTCGTCGATGGCCAGGGCACGCGTCGTCTTGCCGTCGACCTCGGTGATCAGGTCTCCCGGCTGGATGCCGAGGCCGAAGGCCGGCGTGCCCTGGAGCACGCTGATCACCGTCGGCCAGCCGTCGCGGATCGAGACCACGATGCCCAGCCCGCCGAACTCGCCCTGGGTGGCGGCGGTGAGCGAGTTGAGGGCCTTCTCGTCGAGGTAGTTGGAGAAGGGATCGAGCCGCCGCAGCATGCCCTCGACGGCGCCGTTGACGAGCTTCTTGGGCTCCACCGGGTCGACGTAGAACTGTTCGACCCGCGACAGCACCTCGACGAACAGGTCGACGTGCTCGTAGCGGTCGCGCGCCACCGCCCCGGTCCAACCCAGGGCCCAGCCGGCGACGAAGAGCCCGACGATGACGGCAGCGACGCCCAGACGGCGGCGGATGGGTGAGTTCACGAGTCCCTCGTCGTAACGGATGGCGGGAGCGGCCGGGCGCCGCCCGACGCTCCGGTGGGTGCCCTGCTCAAGGGTAGCATAGGCGCCGCGGCGGCATCCCGTCCGGCCGCTCGAGGCGGCGTCAGGTTCTTTGCAAGTCGGGCGGCAAGCGGCGCCGGATCTCGGCCTCCACCGCCCCCGCCAGCTCCTCGGCGGGGCGCCCGGCGGCGAGCACCAGCCAGCGTCCCGGCTCGGCTGCGGCCAGGTCGAGGTAACAACCGCGCACGCGCTCGAAGAACGCCACCGGCTCCGACTCGAAGCGGTCGGGGACCCGCTGCCCGCGCGCCGCCAGGCGCTCGGCCGCGCGCTCGGGAGCGAGGTCCAGGAACACGGTGAGATCGGGCGCGAGCCCGCCGGTGGCGAGGCGGTTCAGGTGCCCCAGCAGGTCGAGCGAGAGGCCGGAGCCGGCGCCCTGGTAGGCCAGCGTGGCGTCGGCGTGGCGGTCGCAGAGCACGACGCGCCCCGCCGCGAGCGCCGGGCGCAGCACGCGGCCGACGTGGTCGGCACGGTCGGCGACCATGAGCAGGGCTTCGACGAGCGGATCGACGCGGTCGCCGCGCCGCTCGAGCAGCAGCTCGCGCAGCGCTTCGCCGAGCGGCGTGCCGCCCGGCTCGCGGGTCACCAGCGGGGTCAGACCGCGCGCCCGGAGCCGGGAAGCGACCACCCCGATCTGGGTGGACTTCCCGGCTCCCTCGATGCCCTCGTAGGTGACGAAGAGCCCGCGCGCCACGGCCGCTGCGAAGATCCTGCCCGCGCGGCCGCTAGCCGCGCTTGCCGCGCGGCTTGGCGGACCGTTTCGCCGCCGCCTTGGCCGCGCGCGCGCGACCGGGCTTGGGCTTGCGGGCCGGCGCCGGACGGGAGCCGCCGCCGGTGCCGGTGGCCGGCTTCATCTTTACCCTGACCTGGACCGGGCCGGGCTCGTGCGGGGCCTCCTTCTGGTGCCCGTAGGTGCGGATGTAGTCCTCCAGCATCTCGCGCGCCACCTCGTCCGGGAACTGCTGCGGCGGCGACTTCTTGAAGTACGCCGACGGCGCGATGAGCGAACCCTTGAGGCCGCGGTCCAGGGCCAGCTTGCAGCAGCGCACCGCGTCGATCACCACGCCCGCCGAGTTGGGCGAGTCCCACACCTCGAGCTTCATCTCGAGGTTGAGCGGCACGTCGCCGAAGGTGGTGCCCTCCATGCGGATGTGGCACCACTTGCGGTCCAGGAGCCAGGGCACGTAGTCGGACGGTCCGACGTGCACGTTCTCCTCGCCCAGCGGGTACGGGATGAGGCTGGTGACGGCGCCGGTCTTGGAGATCTTCTTCGACTCCAGGCGCTCGCGCTCCAGCATGTTGAGGAAGTCGGTGTTGCCGCCGAAGTTCAGCTGGTAGGTGCGGTCGATGCGCACGCCGCGGTCGACGAACAGGCGCGCCAGCACGCGGTGCGTGATGGTGGCGCCGACCTGCGACTTGATGTCGTCGCCGATCACCGGCAGGCCGCGCTTCTCGAAGCGCTGCTGCCAGTAGCGCTCCTTGGCGATGAACACCGGGATGCAGTTGACGAAGCCGCAGCCGGCCTCGAGCACCTGCTCCACGTACCACTTGGTGGCCTCCTCGCTGCCCACCGGCAGGTAGTTGACCACCACGTCGGTGCCGGTGTCCTTGAGCAGCTTGACGATGTCCACGGTCGGGCCCGGCGCCTTCTGGATGATCTGCGACAGGTACTTGCCGAGCCCGTCGTGGGTCATGCCGCGCTGCACCTTGATGCCGAACCGCGGCACCTCGGCGAACTTGTAGGTGTTGTTGGGCCAGGTGTAGATGGCCTCGGCGAGGTCCTTGCCGACCTTGTTCTTGTCGATGTCGATGGCGGCGGAGAACTCGATGTCGCGGACGTGATAGCCGCCCAGGTTCACGTGCATGAGACCGGGCACGCGGTCGGTGTCGCGGGCGTTCCGGTAGTAGTGCACTCCCTGCACGAACGAGGAGGCGCAGTTCCCCACGCCGATGATCGCTACGCGAACCTTGTCCATCTTGCTGTCAGCCTCCGTGAGAGGTTGTGCGCCCTGCGGGGCGCGCCGGCGGGCGGCTCAGCCGCCCGGGTTCAGAGGCGCCGAGCCCAGGCGACGCCGCACGTGCAGGACGCGCTGCACCACCGTGAACCAGGTCATCACCGCCAGGATCAGGAGAGCGAACTCCATCAGCACACCGGGGCCGAAGAGCGCGGCGCCGAGCAGCACGATCAGCCGCTCGGGGCGTTCGAACCAGCCCACCTTGCAATCGGTCCCCAGGCCCTCGGCCCGGGCACGCGTGTAGGAAACCATGTACGAGCCCGCCAGCGCCACTAGGGCGGAAAAGCCGACCAGCCAGTCGTTTACCGGGTCCTCCCCGAAGAACTTGGCGGTCAGCACCCCGCTCACCGTCTGGCCGGTCTCGACCGGCAGGTAGAAATAGTAGAGCGCCACGCCCAGGAACAGCAGCGTGTCGCTGACCCGGTCCACCGTCGAGTCGAAGAAGGCCCCGAAGGCGGAGACCTCGCCGCGCTCGCGCGCCACCGCGCCGTCCACGGCGTCGGCCAGCGAGCCGGCGATGGCCCACAGCGCCCCCAGCGTGAAACGCCCGCGCGCGAAGCAGTAGGCGCCGACGCCCGTCAACGCCAGGCCGGCGAGGGTGAGCAGGTTGGCGGTGACGCCGAGGCGCACCAGGACGCGCACCACCGGCGTCAGCCAGCCGCGCACCGCCAGGCGTCCGCTCTGCTTCCACGCGTCGGGGCGGCCGCCGCTCGGCCGGGTTTCGTTCACCGCGTCCTCGGCTTTCCGGTCTTGCGCGGGCCCGGACGCCGCCCGGTCCCGCCGAACACGAAATCGGCGCGTCGGCCGGCCTCGCCGGGCTCGACCCCCTCCTCGACCAGCCCGCGCTCGAAGGCGCGGCGCGCCGCGTCCGCCGCGCGCCCGGCGGCACCGGCCGCGCGGCCGCCCCGCGCGCCTTCGGCCAAGCTCTCGCCCGGCAAGCTCTCGCCGGGCGCCGGCGGCCCCAGCACCAGCGTCCACTCGCCGCGCTCGCGCTCGGCCGTCAACAGCCCCAGCACCTCGGCCGGCGTGCCGCGCAGCACCTCTTCGAAGGCCTTGGTCAGCTCGCGGCACGCGGCCAGCGGGCGGCGCGGAGCGATCTCGCACAGCACGCCGAGGGTCGCGCGCACGCGGTGCGGGGCCTCGAAGAAGACGATCGTCTCGGCGCGGGCGAGCAGCGCTTCCAGGCGGCGCCGCCGCGCCTCGGACCGCGCCGGCAGGAAGCCGGCGAAGCTGAAGGCGTCGGCGCTCAGGCCGCTCACCGCCAGCGCGGCGGCCACCGCCGACGGCCCCGGGACTGCGGCCACCGCGAAGCCGGCCGCCGCGGCGGCGGCCACCAGCCGCGCCCCCGGATCGGACAGCGTCGGCGTCCCCGCATCGGTGACCAGCGCTACGCGCTCGCCGCGCCCCAGCCGCTCGCACAGCTGGCGGGCCCGGGCCGCCTCGTTGTGCGCGTGCGCGCTCACCAGCCGCGGTCCCAGGCCGTGCCGGTCGAGCAGGCGGCGCGTGTGGCGGGTGTCCTCGGCGAAGACGCAGTCGGCGACGCGCAGCACCTCGAGGGCGCGCAACGTCACGTCGGCCAGATTGCCGATGGGCGTGGCGACCACGTGCAGCACTCCGCGCGCCGGCGCGGCCACGGCCGGGCTCAGGGCCGCGGGCCGTCCGGCCCCGCTGCCGATTCGAGCCGCCAGCGCACGACGCGCCGCCCGGCCCACTCCACCGCGGCCCGGTCGAAGCCCTGCGCGAGCGCGGCGGGCGGTTCGAGCTTTCTCTCGATCAGGGCTTCGAGCAGCGGGTCCACGCTCGCGTAGGGGAACCCGAGGTCCGCCTCGTCGGTCTGCCCCGGCCAGTACTCGAGGCTCGGCCGCCGCCGCCGCACCTCCGGCAGGACCTCGAGCAGCTCGCCGAGCAGCCGCACCTGCGACTTGAAGAGTCCGCCGAGCGGCTTCACCGCCGCCAGCATCTCCTGGCGCGCCTCGCCGTAGCCGAGGGCGCGGTCGCTGCGGTTGACGACCTGCACGGCCGCGGCGCCGTAGTTGGCGCTCAGGTCGAGCAGCGCGCCGGTGCGCAGCCAGGCCAAGCAGAGGCCGCGGCGGTCGCGGTTGGCGTCGGGGAAGTTGGCGAAGTAGGCGTCGAGGACGGGGCTCATGTTGACGCGCCGCGAGGTGAGGCCGAGCGCGTTCACCACCCCCTGAGCCAGCGACAGGGACGTGGAATCGCTGGTGCGCATCGGCATGAGGACACCGAGCACGTTGTCGGCGCCGAGCGCCTCGACGCACAGAGCCGCGGCCACCGTGGAGTCAAGCCCGCCGGAGAGGCCGAGGGCCACGCGCGTGAAGCCGCGCCCCGCCACCTCCGTCTTGAGCGACCCCACGACGCGAGACCGGGTCTCAGCGATCTCGCTCTGCCATCGCTCCAGAACGCCGAACGGATCCATACCCCCATCGTCCATCGCGCGGGCACGCTATCACACGGTCCGGGAAGCGGCAACCCGGCCCGCCGCCCCGGCGCGCGGCCAGGCCAGGGCGCGGCGCAGGCCGGCGACGGCGGTCTCGAGGGCCGCGTCGTCGACGTCCAGGTGCAGCACGGCGCGCAGGGTGCGCGGCCCGAACGGCACCACCCAGACGCCCTCGGTGCGGGCCCGCTTGGCCGCCGCCTCCGCGGTGTCGCCGGGGTCGTCGAGGTGGAGGAGCACCATGTTGGTCTCCACCGGCCCGGGGTGGGCCGCCAGCCCCTCGGTCTCCGCCAGAGCCTTGGCCAGGCGCTGGGCGCGCGCGTGGTCCTCGGCCAGGCGCTCGCGGTGGTGGTCGAGGGCGAAGAGGCAGGCCGCCGCCAGCACGCCGCCCTGGCGGATGCCGCCGCCGAACATCTTGCGGAAGCGCCGGGCGCGGCGGATGACTTCCCGCGGCCCGCTGATCACCGAGCCCACCGGCGCGCCGAGCCCTTTCGAGAAGCACATCATCACCGTGTCGGCGACCGTCGCGTAGCGGTCGATCGGGATGCCGCTCGCCACGGCGGCGTTCCACAGCCGCGCGCCGTCGAGGTGGACGCGCAGCCCGTGGGCGCGCGCCGCCGCCGCCGCGGCCTCGAGCGCGGCCAGCGGCACCAGCGAGCCGCCCGAGCGGTGGTGGGTGTTCTCGAGGCAGAGCAGGGCCGGGGGGGGGAAGTGGTCGTTGGCCGGGCGCGAGGCGCGCTCGCCGATGTCCGTCGGGTCGAGCCGGCCGCGGTCGCCGTCGAGCGGGTGCGACTGGCAGCCGGAGATCGCCGCCAGGCCGCCCGCCTCGTAGTCGAAGATGTGGCAGCGGCGGTCGAGCAGGATCTCGTCGCCGTGCCGCGTCTGCGCGCGGATGGCGAGCTGGTTGCCCATGGTGCCGCTCACCACGTACAGCGCCGCTTCCTTGCCGACGAGGGCGGCCACGCGCTCTTCCAGCTCCTGCAAAGTCGGGTCGTCGCCGAAGACGTCGTCGCCCACTTCGGCCGCCGCCATGGCCTGCCGCATGCCGGGGGTGGGACGGGTGACGGTGTCGCTCCTGAGATCCACGGGACCGCTCATGCGTTCCTCCGGAAGGGCGGCGCGGCGATCGCCGGCGGGGCCGGCGCATCCGAATGGCCGACGCACGCCGGCGGGGCAGGCCGCATTGACCCCGCGGCCGCGGCGTTGTTAGCTTTCGCAGAGTCGATTCACTCTAGCCACTCGGAACCGCTCGGGCAATGCGGCGGCCCGCAAGCGCGGAGGTGTGCCCTCATGTTCATGTTCCACTGGTCGACCCTGCTTCTCATCCCCGGGCTGCTGCTCGGACTGTGGGCCCAGCAACGGGTCGTCTCCACCTTCCGGCGCTACGCCCGCGTCCCGGCAAGCAACGGCATGACCGGCCGGGAGACGGCGCGCCGCATCCTCGACGGCAGCGGCCTCACCGGAGTTGCCGTCGAGCCCGTGGCGGGCCAGCTCTCCGACCACTACGATCCGGTCAAGCGGGTCGTGCGCCTCTCCGAGTCGGTGTACGGCGCAGCGTCGGTGGCGGCCCAGGGCGTGGCGGCGCACGAGTGCGGCCACGCCCTGCAGCACCAGCAGGGCTACGCCGCCATGCAGTGGCGCTGGGCGCTGCTCAAGCCGGCCGGGCTGGGCACGACGCTCGGTCCGTGGCTGGTGATCGCCGGTTTCATGTTCGGCCAGGGCGGCGTGCTGCTGGCGAACATCGGCATCGCGCTCTTCGCCTGCGCCGTGCTCTTCCAGCTGGTGACGCTGCCGGTCGAGTTCAACGCCAGCCGCCGGGCCGTGGCCCAGCTGCAGACCGTGGGCGTGGTGGCCCCGCAGGACGTCGAGGGCGTGCGCAGCGTGCTGAACGCCGCCGGCTTCACCTACGTCGCGGCGGCAGCCGCGGCCGTCCTCAGTCTGGTCCAGCTCCTCTTCCTGCGCCGGGAGCGCGACTAGGCTCCGCCCCGGGAGCGGACCGTAGCGACCGGCCGACCGGGCCGGACGCGCCGCGGGAAAACGAGAGCGCCGGTCGCGGGTCTGCCTCGCGTCCGGCGCTTGCGCTTGCGGGGTCGGGCGGGTGCGGCCCGGGTGCGGCTCAGCCCCCCGATACCATGTCCTTCAATTCCTTGGACACCTTGAAGACGGGCACGCGGCGCGGCGGCACCGGCACGGCCTCCCCGGTGCGCGGGTTGCGTGCCAGGCGCGACTTGCGATCCTTCACCTTGAAGGTGCCGAAGCCGCGGATCTCGATGTGCTGGCCGTTGGCGAGGGCGCGGCTGACGGCATCCAGAAAGCCGTCCACCGTGTCCGCCACGTCCTTCTTGGTCAGTCCCGTACGGTCGGCGATCTGGTCGACGATGTCGGCCTTGGTCATGACGCCGCACCTCCCTTGTCCGGACGTACCCCGGTCGCGCGCCGGGCGCGGATGCTTCGCGGCCATTCTGGGAGGTGGCCCGGGGCTGTCAACAACTTTTTTCGCAAGGCGTTAGCGCCGCCGGGGAGATTCCGGCCGGGAGTCCGGCGAATCGCCCTCCGGCGCACCGCCGGACGGGGCCGGCCCCGCGGGTCTCCCGTCGGGTCCGCCGGCCCGGTCCGCGCCGCCGGCGAGGGCCTCCCGCCGCGCGCTCTCGAGGCGGCCCCACGCCCCCGCGGCCGCCTCCCGCCGCAGCCGCGCCAGAGCGGCGCCGCCCGCCTCGCGGTCGGCCAGGAACTCGGCGGCGAAGCGGCCGCTGCGCACCTCGCTGAGGATCTCCGCCATGGCGCGCCGCACGCCGGGCCCGACGGCCCGCGGCCCACGCGTCAGGGCCCCGAAGAGCGCCGTGGCGCTGACTCCCCGCACGAAGCCCTCCGGCCCCTCGCGATGCAGCAGGTCGGCGAGGTACTTCATCTGGTGGGCACACTCCAGGTAGGCCACGGCGGGCGGGTAGCCCGCGTCCACGAGCGTGTCCACCGCGGCGGAGACCAGCTCGAGCAGCCCGCCCACCAGCACCGTCTGCTCGCCGAAGAGATCGACCGCCACCTCTTCCGCCACGGTCGTGCGCAACTCGCGGGCCCGCGCGCAGCCCAGCGCGGCCGCGTACGTCTCGGCCCGCTCCCAGGCGTGGCCGCTGGCGTCCACGGCCACGGCCAAGTAGGCGGGCACGCCGCGCCCGGCGTCGTACTCCTCGGCGAGCACGCGGCCGGGAGCGGTCGGCGCGACGAGCACGGCGTCCACCTCCGGCGCCCAATCGAGCTGCCCGTACAGGATGGAGAAGCCGTGCGCGAAGACGAGGGCGGCCCCCGGCCGGAGGGCCGCCCTGATGGAGTCGCGATGGAGAGACGGGAACTCCTCGTCGGGCACCAGGGCCGCGACGAACTCGGAGCGGGCGGCGGCTTCGGCCGGATCTGCCGTCTCGAATCCGGCCGCTCGGGCGCGCTCGCGGCCCGGACCCGGGCGCGCCCCCACCACCACCTGCCAGCCGGAAGCCCGCAGGCAGTGCGCCTGCGCGGTCCCCTGGTTGCCGAACCCGAGGACCGCGACCGCCGGCCCGCCGCTCATCGCCGAGGCCGCGCCGGGGCGCCTACTTGGCCCCCGCCGCCGGCTTCTTCGCCCCTGCCTTGGGGGCCGCCGCCTTGGGCGGTGGCGGCGTCAGCAGCTGCGCGTACGAAACGTCGCTCACCGTGCGGCCCTTGGTCATCAAGACCGCCCGCTTCGCGCCCGGCCAGAACCACCCCTCGACCGGGAAGTCGCCCACCATCTGCGTACGGATCTCGGCGGGCGGGCCCAGTTCCTTGAGCAGCTTGGCGGCGTCGGAGGCGGGCCCCGCCTTCTCCGCGTTCGCCTTGGCGGCGGCTGCGGGGTCCGCCTCCTTGTTCCCCTCGCGCAGGACCTTGGCCATCAGGGTGTGGCCATTGGCCGGGTCCTCCATCTTCAGGCCGCGGTAGGCGCTCGACAGCGCCGCGTGGAACTCCGGCGAGAGCGGATCGGCGTGCAGGCCGGCGATGGCCACCTTGCCGGCATCCTCGTACTTCTCCGCGCGCAGCAGGGCGACGGCGTGGTTGTAACGCCCGTCCTTGTCGTCGGGCTTCAGCTCCGAGTACTTGCCGAAGCCGTCGGCGGAGCGGGAGAAGGCGGCGCGCACCTGCTCCATGGCCGCCTGCTTCTCCGGGCCGTCGGCCAGCTTGGCTGCCTGCTCGTCGAGCGCCTGACCCTTCTTGAAGTAGATCTCGCCCAGGCGCAGCGCCGCCCCGACGTCCTGCGGGTCGGCGGCGAGCATGCGCTCGAAGGGCGCGGTGGCCTTGTCCCAGTCGCCGGTCTCCGCCGCCTTGTCGGCGGCCACCACCGAGAGCTGCTCCCTGCGCCCCAGCAGGCACGAGTCCTGCGGCGCGATCTTGAGGCCGTCGTCGATCGTCCGGATGGCCTCGTCGTAGCGCTTGGCGTTGGCGAGGAAGGCCCCCAGGTTGCAGAACGACTTCGGGTTGGTCGGATTCACGGCCGCCGCCTGCCGCATGGCGACCACCGCCTCCATGGCCGCGGCGGAATCGGGCTCGCCGGTGGGCGACGCCTCCACCGCCTTCTGATAGGTGCGGATGGCTTCGTTGAAGTAGCGCACCCAGTAGTGCTCGCGGTTGTCCTGCAGGCGCTGCAGGAGCTTCTTCTCCTCGGGCTTGGCGCGCGCCAGCTCCACGCCCCGGCCGAAGGCCCAGCCGCACTTCTCGGCGCTGTCCAGCTCGGCGTAGGCCAAGCCCAGATAATCCCAGGCCTCGATGTCGCCCGGGTCTTCCGCGATCCCCATCGTCAGCTGCGTGACCGCCTTGCCGTAGATGCGGCGGGCGTCCTCCTCGTTCTTCTTGACCCTTTCCTTGCCGCCCTGGACGACGTACTGGATGCCGCCGGCGATGCGGAAGTTGCGGGCCAGAGCGGGCGAGACGACGAGTACGATGAGGAGCGACGCGAGCAGACCGGCGGCCCCGTGGAAGCGACGTGACTTCAAGGCAGTCCCCCTTTCCTCCGGAGTCCGGCCGCGGGCCGGATCCCGCCCCGGCGAAGCGCAAGCGCCGTGCCGCGGGCAAGCCCATAGTGCCGCCGCGGTGCGGAGGCTCGCAACCCCCGGCCGTCCTGGAGCAGAAGTGCGTTTGGCTCTTTCAGTTGCGAATCTAGGCAGGGCGTCAGGAAGCGGTCAAGCCCAAAACCCCCGCTCCGCGCGGGGCCCGGGGCCGCACCGGAGGCGCCTGCGGAGCGCGCGCCTGACGACACCCTGTGGCGGGTCCGCACGCGTGCCCGACCGCGGTGTCCCCGTCAGAGCACGTCCTGGGGATCGACGTCCACCGCCACCCGCACGCCGGCCGGCAGCTTCTCCGATTCCACCTTCTCGAGCACCGCGGCCGCGGTCGCCAGCAGGCGGCGACGGTGCGCGCTGCGCAGCGTGACGTGCCAGCGGTAGCGCCCGCGCAGCCGCACCAGCGCGTGCGGGGCGGGTCCGAGGACCTCGACGCCGGCCGGCTCGGCGTCGGCGTCGCCGGACGGCGCCGTGGCGCCGAGCATCGTCCCCGCGCCGCCACCGGCCGCGTCCGCGGCTCCGGGCGCCGCCTCGGCCCACGCCGCCAGCCGCTCGGCCGCTTCGATCACCCGCTCTTCCTTGACGCCCGAGGCGAGGAAGGAGACCAGGCGCGTCCACGGCGGGTAGCGCGCCTCGCGCCGCACCTCCAGTTCGGCGCGCGCGAAGCCGGCGTAGTCGTGCTGCGAGGCGGCCGCGAGCGCCGGGTGGTCGGGGTGATGCGTCTGCAGGACGACGTGGCCGGGCCGCTGCCCGCGCCCGGCGCGCCCGGCCACCTGCGTGAGCAGCTGGAAGGTGCGCTCGGTGGCGCGGAAGTCCGGCAGGTGCAGCGCCGTGTCGGAGTTGAGCACGCCCACCAGAGTCACCCCCGGGAAGTCGTGGCCCTTGGCGACCAGCTGCGTGCCGAGCAGCACGCCGCCCGGGGCGTTCCCGAACGCCTCGAGGATGCCCTCGGCGGCGCCGCGCCCGCGCGCGCTGTCGGAGTCGAGGCGGTGCAGACCCACGCCGGGAAAGAGCGTCGCCAGCTCGCGCTCGATACGCTGCGTGCCCGGCCCCTTGTAGCGGAAGAACGGGCTGCCGCACGCCGGGCAGGCGGGGTGCGCCGGCTCGGCGTAATCGCAGTAGTGGCAGAGGAAGAGGCCGCGCGTCGAGTGGAAGGTGAGCGACACGTCGCAGTGCGGGCAGCGGGCCGCGAAGCCGCACGCCTCGCATTCGACGACCCGCGAGTGGCCGCGGCGGTTGAGGAAGAGCAGCACCTGCTCGCCGCGCGCCAGCGCCGCCTGCATGAGGTCGGCGAGCCGCGGCGTGAGCAGCGCGGGCCGGCTGCGCGCCTTGCCGCGCTTCCCGGCCGCGTCCGCGCCCGCCCCGCCGGCCCCCGTCGCCGCCCCGCCGCCCGCGGCCCCCGCGCCGCCGGCCGCCGTCTCGGCGCGCTGGTCCACGATCTCCACGGAGGGCAGCGGCCGCCGGTCGATGCGCTCCGGCAGGCTCAGGTAGACGAACTTGCGCCGCCGCGCGTTGGCGAACGACTCGAGCGACGGCGTGGCCGAGCCCAGCACGCACGGCGCGCCCAGGAGGCGGGCGCGCATCACCGCCACATCGCGGCCGTGGTAGCGCAGCTGCTCGGACTGCTTGTAGGCCGGCTCGTGCTCCTCGTCCACGACCACCAGTCGCAGCGCCGGCAGCGGCGCGAACACCGCCGAGCGCGCCCCCACCACGACGTCCACCGCCCCGCGGCGGCAGCGTTCCCAGGTGGCCCGCCGCTCCCCCACCGGGAGGTAGGAGTGCAGCACGCCGGCGCGCGCGCCGAAGCGCCGGCGCGCCTCGCGCAGCAGCCCGGGCACCAGGCTCACCTCCGGCACCAGCAGCAGCGCCTGCCCGCCCGCGCCGCGGGCCGCCGCGGCCGCCTCGAGATAGACCTCGGTCTTGCCGCTGCCGGTGACGCCGTGGAGCAGGAAGACCGCGAAGCGCGGCGCCTGCACCGCCTCGCGGATCGCCCCGGCGGCCGCGGCCTGCGCGGCGGTGAGCGCGAAGCGCCGCGGCAGCAGCGCGGGCGCCGGGGCTTCGCTCGGGGCGCTCTCGCCCACCTGGCGGCGCGCGCGGCTGCCGGCGAAGCCGCCGAGCCCGCCCGGCAGCTGCACGGCCAGCGCCTCGCCGAGCGAGCAGAGGTAGTACTCGGAGATCCAGCGGGCCAGCTCGAGGCCGTGCGCGCCCACCACCGGCTCCGGCGAGAGCACGCGCCCCAGCGGCTTGACGCGCTCCGCCTCGACCTCGGCCGCGGCGCTCACCGCGACCACCACGCCGCGTCGCGAGCGCGCGCCGAAGGGCGCGACCACCTCGACGCCGGCCCGGCAATCGGCGGCGGCCTCCTCGGGGACCGAGTAGACGAAGGTGCGGCGGACGGGGATGGGGAAGGCGACGTGTGCGAACACCGCGCGTCCTGGGGCGGAGGGGCGAAGCGTGCGCCGGCGACGGACCGGAGGGGGACGCGCTCAGACTAGAGGGAGGCGACGACGAAATCCAGGGTTCCGCAGAGGGGATGCGGCGCGCGGGAGCCCGCAGCCGCGGCGCGGGAAACAGCAAGAGCCCGCGGTGGCGCGCGGTGCGTCCCCCGCCGGCTGTGGCCGGTCAGGGATGGACGCACGCCGGGGTCGCCGCGGGCCCGGGGACGGCGGTGCGGATCGCGAGCGATTCCGACCGCGGCCCTAGGCCCGAGCGGCGTCCTGGCGGCTCGTCTGCCCGAGGATGGCGTTGATGCGCTCGACCAGCTTGCGCGGGCTGAACGGCTTGGTGATGTAGTCGTCGGCTCCGACCTCGAAGCCCACCTTCTGATCGACGTTGCGGCCCTTGGCCGACAGCAGGATCACCGGGATGTCGTGCGTCGCCGGGTTCTGCTTCAGCGCCTTGCAGGTCTCGTAACCGTCGAGCTTCGGCATCATGATGTCGAGCACGATCAGGTCCGGCCGGTCCTGCGCCACCTTCGCCAGCGCCTGCTCGCCGTCCAGGGCGGTCATCACCTCGTAGCCCTCGATGCCGAGGCTGAAGTCGAGGATGTGGACGATGTAGATCTCATCGTCGACGACCAGGATCTTCCCTTTCGCCACTTGCTTCACCTCCTCCGCGGGACCACTGCGCTGCTCACGCCGCCCGGGCCCGGGTCTCGCCCCCGGGCTCCAGACGGCCTTCCACCGCCAGCACGTCCACCAGAGCTCCGACCACCTTGGCGTCGAAGCGCTGGCCACCCAGACGGCGCAACTCGTCGACGGCCTCCTCGACGCTCACCCCCGGCCGGCCGACGCGTCCGACCAGCAGGCTCTCGAGGCCGTCCACCACCGCCAGGACGCGGGCGCCGAGGGGGATCTGGTTGCCCTTCAGCCCCTTCGGATACCCGAGTCCGCTCACCCACTCGTGGTGGGCGAGGATCATCTGGCGCACCGGGCCGTCACACTGCAACGGCGCCAGGATCTCGACACCGGCCTCAGGATGGCGGCGCAGCCCGCCGTCCTCCTCCAGGTCGGCTTGCTCGGCGCGGCGCTCCAGCTCGCGCTCGAGCCGCTCCGCCAGCACTCCCGGCGGCGCCGCGGCGATGGCGCGCATCGCGTCGGCTTCGCTGGGAGCGATCTCCCCGTCGCGCAGGTCCGCGACCTCCGGCCGCGAGAGCGCCACGTCCTGCACGAGGGCGGCGAACTCGACCTGGGCCGCCTCCCGCTCGCCCATCCCGAGAGCGCGCGCCACCAGCCCGGCGTAGCGCACGCGATCCGCGGCGTTGCGGCGGTCGCGGCGCAGGTGCACGAGGACGCTCTTCAGCGTCTCCCCCGCCACCTGGGTCTCGGCCTCGGTGCGGCGCGTGTTCTCGACACAGGCCAGCACCGTCCCGACGCGCTCGGCGAGCTGCAGCAGGAGCGCCATCCGGGCCTTGCCGGCGCTCCCCGGCCGCGCCCCGCCCGTCCGCTCCTCCACCTCCGGGTTATCGGCAGGCCCGAGCCCGACCACGAGCACCCCGGCATCGCGCTCGCCGGCCCGCACCGGGACGGCCAGAACCTGGCCCTCCCGGTAAGCCTCTCGCCGGTGGCCGATGAACGCCGGATCCCGCCCCGCGTCGGCCGAGCTGTACGGCTCGCCCGTCTCCAGGACGCGGCCCGCGATGCCCTCTCCAGCGTGCAGCCGCAGGCCGCGGATCTCCTCCGCCGCCACGCCGACTACGGCGCGGGGCACGAGGTCGCCGTCGGTCTGGCGCGCCAGGAGCAGCGCGCGGGGGGCGTCGAGCACCTGGGCCACCATCTCGACGGCCAGGCCCAGCGGCTGGTCGCCCCCCTCCCGGCGCCGCCGCCCGGCCCCCAGAACTTCGGCCCGGGGGTGGGGATTGGCGGGCAGGTGCACGGCAAAGCAAGAACCTTGCCCGGGTCGGCTCTGAACGGAGATGTGGCCCCCGTGCCATTCCGCCACGGACTTGCAGATGGCCAGCCCCAGGCCGGTCCCCCCGTAGTGGCGGGTGGAGCCCCCGTCGATCTGATAGAAACGCTCGAAGATGCGCCCCTGCTCCTCCACCGGGATGCCGATCCCGGTGTCGCGCACCGACAGCCGGGCGCCGCGGTCCTCGGAGGTCAGCCCGACGACCACCTGGCCGCCCGCCGGCGTGAACTTGACCGCGTTGCCGCCGAGCTGCAGGAGCAGTTGCTTGAGCAGCTCGCGATCGGCCTCGAGCGCGACCTCGGCGCCCGGCAGCTCGAGCTCGAGGGTCACGCCCTTGGTGCGCGCCGCCGGCGCCAGCAGGCCGGCGCACTCGCGCACCAGCGCGCCCAGATCGACGCCCGTCGTCTGCGGCCCGGCCCCCGACTCCAGCGCCGAGAACGACAGCACCGAGTCGATGAGCGCCTGCAGCCGCGCGCTCTCGTCGGTCAGCACGTCGAGCGAGTGCTGCCACGCCTCGGGGTCGCCGCTCGGCGCCCCCCCGGTCGGGCTGGCGTCGCGCAGGCTGTCGGTGTAGGCGCGGATCGAGGTCAGCGGCGTGCGCAGCTCGTGCGAGATCGCCGACAGGAAGTTCGACTTGAGGCGGGTCAGCTCGCCGAGCCGCGTGTTGGCGTCCTCGAGGCGCCGCGAGTGCTCGTCGAGCGACTGGTAGAGGCGCGCGTTGTCGAGCGCGACGACCATGTGGTTGGCGAACACCTCGAGCAGCTCGATGGTCTCGCGCGACGGCACCAGACGGTCGGCGGGATCGTCCACCGACAGGTAGCCGACGATGTCGCCCGTCTTGGTGTAGAGCGGCACGAAGAGCACGTCGTCCTCGTGCCATTCCCACGGCTCGCGCTTGCCGAGGTCGACGCGCACGCCCTCCGGCAGGCGCCGCGAGAACGAGTGGGTGTGGCTGATGAAGTACGAGCGGCCGACGCGGAACTCGTCGGACAGCCAGGTGAGGAAGGTGTCGAGCGGCACGTCCTCGGCCTCGAGCTTGGCCATGGCGACGCTGTCGAGGCCGGCGAAGGCGCGGGCCCGCAGCGCGTGCGAATCGGGGTCCAGGACGCGCAGCAGCACTACGCGGAAGCCGATGGTCACCTGCACCGCCCGCACGATGCCGGCGAGCAGCGCGTCGAGCTCGAGCGTGGAATTGAGCTGGGTGACCACCTCGAGCAGGCGGTGCATCTTCTCCGTGCGCGTCTTGCCGGCCTCCACCTGCGTGAAGTAGAGGCGCGACAGGCGCTCGCGCGTCAGCTCCAGCTCGCGCACGCGCCGGCGCAGCTGCTCGATCTCGTTCCAGGTGACGCGCGACGAGCCGCGCGGGCCCCGCGGGCGGGCGGTGCGGGCCATGCTCAGGCCCCCCGCCCGCGGCGCCCGCCGCCGAGCGCCGCCGCCGGCCGGCCGCCGTCCTCGGCCGCGAGCTCGGCGAGCAGCGCCACCACGCGCGCGTCGAGGTGCTCCCCGGCGACGCGCTCCAGCTCGGCCAGGACCGCCTCGGGGGCCATGGCCGGGCGGTAGGCGCTGCCCTGCGTCAGGGCGCGCAGGGCGTCGACGACCGCCAGCACGCGGGCGCCGAGCGGGGCGGCTTCGCCCGCCAGGCCGCGCGGCTGCCCGCTGCCGTCCCACCGCTCGTGCCGGCCCAGGAGGATCTCCCGGGTCTCACCCAGCTGCACGACCCGGACTCCCGGTGCGGCGCGCGCCGGGCGCGCGCCGGACGCCGGTTTCGCGCGGCCGCGCCGGCCGCCGCGTCGGGCGCCGGGCGCCGGCGGCGGCAGCGCCACGGGGCCGGCCACGGCCGGCGCCACCACGCTGCCGGCGGTCTCCTCCGCCGGCCCGCGGTCGCCGATGCCGCGCAGTCCGTCCGCCAGCCGCGCCAGCCGGCACGCCTCCGCTTCGTCGGCCCCCAGGCGGCGCGCCAGATCGTGGGCCACCGCCGCCGCCGTGCGCCGCCCGAGCACCAGCTCCTGCGGCGGCACGATGGCCGCGCGCAGCGCCTGCATCTCCTGCTCGAGGACCGCGGGCGTGCCCGCCAGGGCCCGCGTCCGCAGGGCCGCGGCCCCCAGGCGGGCGGCGATGCTGGAGAGCAGCTCCAGGTCTTGCTCGTCGAACGGCTGGCGCGAGCGCTTGTTGTTGACGTTGATCACGCCCACGGCTTGTCCGTCGAGCAGGAGCGGCACGCAGATGAAGGACTTGGTGGTGTACTGCGGGTGGTTCGGGCGGCGGAACCGCGGGTCGTTCTCGATGTCGTTGACCAGCACCGGCGCGGCCTGCGCCAGGGCCTTGCCGGCGATGCCGCCGCGGTAGCCGACCCGGCGCTTGAAGACGCCGTCGCCGAGGCCGACGGCGGCCACGACGCGCAGATCGCCACGCTCCGGGTCGACCAGCATGGCCGAGACGATCTGCGCCTCCATGACTTCGGAGATGACCTGCACGCCCTCGCCCAGCAGCCGCTCGACCTCCGGCCGCCCCCACAGCTCGCGGGCCACGCCGCGCGCCGTCTCGGGGGCGCGCTGCACGCGCGGCAGGTCGACGTGGAAGACGCTGCCGCCCTCCGGGTTGGGCGCCGCCCACACGCGCCCGCCGTGCAGCTCGGCGATGTAGCGCACGATGGCCAGGCCGAGCCCGGTGCCGGGCACCGCCTTGCGGCCCTCCGACTCGACCCGGTAGAAGCGCTCGAAGATGCGCTCGCGCTGGTCCTCCGGGATCCCGGGCCCGCGATCGGCGACCTCGAGCCGCCAGCGCTCGCCGTCGCCGGAGACCGCCAGATCCACGGCCGTGCCCTCGGGCGAGAACTTGATGGCGTTGCCCACCAGGTTGATGCACAGCTGCTTGAGCAGGTCGCAGTCGCCCTCGACCGAGTCGAAGCCCTCGGGCGCCTGCGCGCGCAGTTCCACCTTGCGGCGCTTGGCCTCGGGAGCCAGCGTCAGCAGCACGTCCCCCAGCAGATCGCCGGGCAGCAGGGTGCTGAGGTGGAAGGAGCGCTGCCCCGACTCGAGGCGCGAGTAGTCGAGGGCGTTGGTGAGCAGGCGGCCCAGCCGGTCGCATTCTTCGTTGATGATCTCGAGGAAGGACACGCGCGACTTGAACTGGTCCTCGGGGATGTCGATCAGGGTCTCGGCGTAGGCCTTGATGCAGGTGAGCGGCGTGCGCATCTCGTGCGCCACCACCGAGAGCATCTGGGCGAGCAGCGACTCGCCGTCCTCGGCGCGCTCCTCCAGCTGCTCCACCTGGGCGGCCGTCTCGGCCAGCTCGCGCGCGCGGCTCTCCCGCTCGAGGGCCACCGACAGGGCGTCGCCCAGCAGGCGGGCGAAGCGCCGCTCGCCGGGCCCGAAGACACGGGCCACGGGGAAGGCCATCACCCAGGCGCCGTAGACCGAGCCGGCGGCGGCCAGCGGCAGGGCGAGGAAGCCGCGGCCGCGCTCGCCGCCCGCCTCCGGCTCGAGGCGCGGCCCGCCGCCCCGGGCAGCCGCGCCGAACACCGCTTCCTCGCGGCGCAGCACCCAGTCGACCACGCCGCCGGCGGCCGGCAGGCAGGGCTCGCCGCTCGCGCCGCGCGCCGCGTCCCACGGGCGCACCGCGCCGCTGCGGCCGTCCACCAGGAAGAGGCGGGTCTCCCCCTCGCCGAAGGCGGCGCGGGCCGCCGCCGCCACCACGTCGAGCAGGGTGGCCAGGTCCTCGCAGCAGCGCAGCGCGACGCTGACGTCCGCCAAGAGCGGCAGCAGGCGGGCGTCGCCGGCGTCGTCCGGGCGCGGCACGGGCCGGCCGGCCACGGCGCGCATCAGGCGGCCTGGGCGTCCGCCGCCGGAGCGGAGTTCCCGCGCCGGCGCCGTTCGGAGACCACCACGCTGCCTTGCATCCCCTTGCCGAGCGTCTTCAGCTCGGTCAGGGCGTCGTCGAGCTGCGCCAGGTGCAACCCCTCGAAGTCGGTGCTGGAGGCGAGCGCGATGGTGACGCTCATCAGGGGAAAGTCCTCGAACTCGTGGCGGCGGTTGCGCACCCGCACGCTGCCGCGCTGCCGGTCCTCCTCCTCGTAGAGCTTGGCGAACTCCGCCTCGAGCGCCTCCTTGATGCGCTCGGCGAGGGACTCGGCGTTGTCGGGGGCGGTGAGGACGATGAAGTCGTCGCCGCCGACGTGCCCGACGAAGCCCTCCGGGTTGCCGTCCTCGTCGACGACGCGCGTGATGGTCTCGGCCACGGTGCGGATGGCGACGTCGCCGCGCGGGAACCCGTAGCGGTCGTTGAAGGCCTTGAAGAAGTCGATGTCGAGCACCATCTGCGCGAACGGCTGGCCCGCCTCCATGCGCCGTTGCCGCTCGGCCAGGATGCTGACGCCGCCGGGCAGGCCGGTGAGCGGGTTCACCGCCCGCTGCTTGGTCGCCCAGTCGAGGTGGTTGACGACGCGCTGCACCAGCTCGCGCTTCGACCACGGCTTGACGATGTAGTCGTTGGCGCCACCCTGGAAACCCTCGAGCTTGTCGTCCTCCTCGCCCTTGGCGGTGACGAGCAGGATCGGGATGTGGCGGGTGCGGTAGTGGGCGCGCAGGCGGCGCGTGACCTCGTAGCCGTCCATGCCCGGCATCATCACGTCGAGGATGATGACGTCGGGCAGGTGGACGCGCGCCATCTCGAGGGCCTCCTCGCCGTTGGCGGCGGTGAGGACCTTGTAGCCCTCGCGCGTGAACATGAACTCCAGCGCCCCGCGCAGGCTCTGCTCGTCGTCCACCACCAGCAGGGTGCGGCTCGGCTGCGTCTCGCTCACGGTGTTCGTCCCTGAACCCCGGGGCGCCCATCGCCACAGGGTATGAGAGGTCCGCTTCCGAAAGGGCAAGGAGCGTGCCAGTGAGCGGCGTTCGCGCCGTGTCAACTCGGCATCGAGCAAGGACTTCGCCGCCGGAGCTCGGCAGGCCTAGGCAGGAGGCGCAACTGGCGATGCGGCAGGGAGCCCGGAGGGCGGCGCCGCGCCGCGGGCCGGCCCGCGGCGCGGCGCAATGCGCCGTGCAATCCGCACGCACCGGCGGCGGCCGCGGGCAATGCGCACGGCGGCGGTCCGCCACGCGCCGACCGGATGCCGCGCGGCCTCAGCCGCGCGGGGCCGCGAAGCCGGTCTCTTCCAGGCTCGCCACCGGCTCGAGAGCGGCCCCGTCGGCGGGGCCGCGCGCCAGCGTCCACGCGCCCACCAGCGCGATCATCGCGGCGTTGTCGGTGCACCAGCGCGCCGCCGGGAAGACGGCGGGGATGCCGAGCCGTTCGCAGCCGGCGGCGAGAGCGGCGCGCAGGCCGCGGTTGCACGCCACGCCGCCGCCCACCACCACGGCGCGGGCCCCGGCGTCGGCGGCCAGGCGCAGGATCTTGTTGCACAGCGTGTCGACCACCGCCGCCTGGAACGCGGCGCAGAGGTCGGCCAGCCAGGCCTCGTCGAAGGGCGGCGTGCGCTCCCCCACCAGGCGGCGTACCGCCGTCTTGAGGCCGGAGAAGGAGACGTCGTAATCGCCGGAGTCGGCCATGGCGCGCGGCAGGTCGAAGGCGCGCGCCTCGCCGCGCGCCGCCAGGCGGTCGACGGCCGGGCCGCCGGGGAAGCCGAGGCCGAGCAGCTTGCCCACCTTGTCGAAGGCCTCGCCGGCGGCGTCGTCGCGGGTGGCGCCGCGCAGGGCGTAGTCGCCGAAGCCGCGCACCAGCACGAACTCGGTGTGCCCGCCGGAGAGTGCGACACCCACGAACGGGAGCGGCGGGTCGATGCCGTCGAGCACCGACGCCCACAGGTGCGCCTCGACGTGGTTGACGCCGACCAGCGGCTTGCCCGCGGCCAGCGCCAGGGCCTTGGCGTAGGCGACGCCGACCACCAGCGAGCCCAGGAGCCCCGGGCCGCGCGTCACCGCCAGGGCGTCCACGTCCTCGAGACGCACGCGCGCCTCGGCCAGGGCGCGGTCGAGGGTGGGGCCGAGCAGGTCGAGGTGGGCGCGGCTGGCCAGCTCGGGGACCACGCCGCCGAACTCGCTGTGCACGGCCTGCGCGGCGATCACCGAGCCCAGCGCCTCGCGGCCGTCGCGCACCAGCGCCACGGCGGTGTCGTCGCTGGAGGTCTCGATGCCGAGCACGAGCCGGGGGATCATGACGCCAGCCTGGCAAACCTGCGGGCGCCCCGGGCAGCGGCGGCCCCGGGGCGCGGCGGCGGCGGTGCGGGACGACGGCGCCGTCCGGCGGACCGGGCGCGCCGCGCTACTTCAGGCGTCGGGATGCGAGGGCGCCAGCACCGCCTCGCCCACCCAGTTGGCGAACGGCTCGGTCACCGAGGCGGCCTCGACGGCCACGAACTCGGGGCACTCGTACGGGTGCAGCGCCACCAGCCGCTCCTGCAGCGCCGCCAGCCCCGGACCGGTGGTCTTGAGGATCATGACGCTCTCCTCCTCCACCTTCTCCTCGCCGTCCCACGTGTAGAACGACTTGCCGCACGGCATGACGGTCGCGCAGGCGGCGACCCGCTCGTGCACCAGGCGGCGGGCGAGGCTCTCCGCGTCCTCGCGGCAGGGGAAGGTGGTGAAGACGATGTAGATGGGAGGATGCATGGCGACGCCTCCGTGGGATTGGCGCAACGCTACGGGTTCGCTGTCCGTGACGGGGAAGCCGGGATCGGGGGCGCGGCCGCCGCGGCGCCGCGGCGCCGCGAGGTCAGCGGTAGGACCCTTTGATGCGTCCCCACGTGGAAGATAGCACGTCCACCGTGCCGCAGTCCTGGCCCATCTCGAGCGTGATCTGGGTGCGGTCGGCGGCGTCGCTGTCGCCGTCGCAGTCGTAGTCGCCGGCCCGCGAGTGGATCGCCAGGCCGCCGTGCAGGGCGCTGTCCTCGGGCCCGACGGTCAGATTGCCGCTGAGGTCCGGGGAGCGCGGGTAGACGATGCGCACCGTCTGGCCGAGGGCGCCGGCCACGGCGTAGCCGGCGGTCTGCCCGCCGCCGCGCACGCGGAACTCGACGCGGCCCTGGGCGTTGGTGACCCCCGTCACGCGCCGGTCGTGGTCCGGGTCGGACGAATCGCACAGCACGATGCCCGGCGCGGGCCCGAAGTCGAGGGCGACGGAGGCGCCGGCGATCGGCGCCATGGACTCGTCGCGCAGCACCACCGCGTAGACGAAGGACCCGGCCGGCGAGAGCACCAGGCAGGTGTCGGCTTCGCTGTAGCGCGGGTCGGGGATGCCGGCGGCGGCCGGGCCGGCGAGGACGGCGAGCCCCAGGGCGAGAGCCCCGGCGAGGACGGCGGCGCAGGCGGCCGGCGGCACGGCGGGGGCGACGGCTCGGGGCCGCCGGCGCGGGCAGCGCGGGCAGCGGGCGGCGCGATGGGATCGACGGCGTGGGGTGCGCTTCACGGGCGGTTCCCTCCGTCCCGTGGTTATCGGCCGGGCGGGGCCGCCGATTTAGCCGCCATGCGGCGGCCGGTGCACTCCCTATTCGGCGGCCGCCCGGTCGGCTCCGGAGAGCGGCTCGCAGGCGTCGGCCAGGACGGTGGCGCGGTTGTCGGAGACCTCGAGGAAGCCGCCCGGCGTCCGGAACCGGTGCTCGACCCCGTCGCTCGTGCGCACCGACAGCACGCCGCGCCCCAGGCTGGCGAGCAGCGGCGCGTGGTGAGCCAGCACGCCCAGGTAGCCCTCGCTGCCCGGCGCCAGCAAGTGCACCCCCTCGCCCTCGAACACCGTCCGCTCGGGCGTCAGCACCGTGACGTGGAATGTGGTCGCCGCCATCGCCTCTCCGCTCTCCGTGCGGCCGGCGGCTCACGCCGCGCACGCCGCGCCGCGCGCTAGCCGCGCAGCTTCTCCGCCTTCTCGATGGCTTCCTCGATGCCGCCGACCATGTAGAAGGCCTGCTCGGGCAGCTCGTCGAACTCGCCCGCGACGACGCGCTGGAAGCTCTTGATGGTGTCCTCGATCTTGACGTACTTGCCGGGCGTGGCGGTGAACGTCTCGGCCACGAAGAACGGCTGCGACAGGAACCGCTCCAGGCGCCGGGCGCGGCGCACGATGACCTTGTCGTCCTCCGACAGCTCGTCCATGCCGAGGATGGCGATGATGTCCTGCAGGTCCTTGTAGCGCTGCAGCGTGCGCTGCACGGCGCGCGCCGTGTCGTAGTGCTCC
>CAYLSO010000088.1:0-1777 GCA_964386525.1 uncultured bacterium | reverse complement strand
CTATTTCTACTGGTGCGTGGCCCTGGGCAACCTGTTCGGCGGGCTATTGAGCGGCGGTCTCTACCAGCACTTCGGCCCGGTCGAGCGTGGCGGCGTAAACAATCCCAACCTGATGTGGGTGATCTTCGCGTCGCTCGCCCTTGCCTCAGTGGTGCTGCTCGCGCTGTACGATCGCTGGACGAAGGCGAGGCCGCGGGAGGCGGGGCGGGCGGCGGCGTAGGCGGGAGGTGCCCGCCGGGGCCGCCACACGCGATTACGTGCGGCCGGGACGAACGTAGAGCCCCGGCGGTCCCCCACCGGGGTAGCCGCTCATTGCCAAGCGCGGGATTGCGCGCATCACACGCGTGTTGATGCGCGGCTTTGCGTGCCCTGGAAGAGCATTCCTCTTCCTGGCCGTAAGTGTCCTTGCTTTCAGGCCGAAGCCCATCCGCAGCGTCATTCCGGGCGATACGTGGAGGTCGGGCTTCGCAGACAGGCCCTGTCGTCTCTTCAGGTCATATCCTCCGGTGACCACGGGGGATAGCCTGCGATCGCGTTCAACGCGATCGAAACGCCGCGCTTCTCAATGATCGTTTACACTCACAGACCGTCATGCTGACGGAAGACAAACCATACTTAGGATCGGACTCGAGAGGGGGTCAAGCGCGCCGGGCCGGGCTCATCGATACACGGCCTTCACCGCCCCCCAGGTGCGCGTGCGCACCGGGACGACCGGCATGGAGTCGAGCTGGAGCTGCGCCCGCGAAACCGCCTCGCCGACCCCGACCGGTGGCATCTCGCACTGCCCGGTGAACGGCTCCGCGAGCGGGATGAAGACCTCGTCGCTCTCCACCGGGCCGACGCCGGGCGCGTAGCGGACCAGCCCCCGCGTCTCGGAGCGGAACGCTCCCGTCGGCTCGCCGCTCGCGTTCACGCACTCGGAGATGCCGTAATCGATCACGTAGTCCACACGGACGCAGCCCGGGAACGTCCCCGCAGGCACGGTCGCCGGCTCGATCGCGGCGATTGTACCGTGCAGGAAGACGTTGTCCGCGAGGTCGGGAATGAGCTGCAGCGTGAAGGTGCTCCCGAGCGTCAGGTCCGAGACCAGCCACAACCAGGCGCGCGTATCGGCGACGTTGCAGCGCCAGGCCGCGATCTCGCCGGCGGTCTTGCGGAACGCGAACTCGCCGCCGAGCAGAAGCGTGTACGACCCGGGCGGGGCTTCCACCGGGCAGGGTGCGCTCTCGACGGCGCGCAGGATCTTCTCGCGCAGGTCGGGCCGTGCGATCCACAGCTGGCGCAAGAAGTGGTCGGGCAGCGCCACCGCAGAGGTCGCCGCCGGCGCCGCGCCTCCGATCAGTTCCTGGCGTAGGAGCTGCGCTTCGATGCCGTTCGGCGCGATCGTCGTCCCCGCGAAGAAGAGGCGGACGCGATTCTCCACCGGAGGCATATACAAATCCTGGTAGCGCTGCGCGTAGGTCCAGGAGAGGCCGTCCTGGTTGGGCCAGAGCGAGTCCATGGTGGGAGGCTGCGCGCCGGCCGGCGAAGCGAAGGCGAGGAGGCCGGCGGCGAACACGAAGCGGAGCGCGGGCGGCATGGGAGCACTCCTGGGGCTGAAAGAAGCTGACGGGAGGAATCGACATCTACATTGTAGCTGTGTCCCCCGCCGACATCAAGGAATTGTGTGGCCAGCCTCTCCCGCGATTCTAGAAGGCTTGACCTGCCCTCGCGGGGACAGCTGAATTGTGGCTAGGAGTCGGAGTAGGAATGACCATCACTGGCCACCCCCTCCACG
>CAYLSO010000087.1:0-23655 GCA_964386525.1 uncultured bacterium | reverse complement strand
AGCGGACCGACGGGGTCAGCTGGGAGACGGCGTCCACCGACATGGCGTTGTAGTTGGCGATGGGATCGCGCAGGTCCTCGAGCTTGCGCGAGGCGCCGGCCAGCTCGGTCTCGAGGGTCATCACGGCGGCGGCGTTGGCGCGCGCGGCCGTGCTGTCGTCACCGAGCAGCTCGAACATGCGGGCGACGTGGACCGCGTACTCGCGCCGCAGCATCCGCGCGCGCTCGTCGGTGTCGAAGTAGTAGTCGCGGTTGGGCAGCCCAAGGCCGCCCTGGTAGAGGTGCAAGGCGTAGCGCCCGCTGTCCTTCTCGTCCTGGAAGATGGGAGTCGAGCACATCGGGCTGGCGCCGATGTACTGCAGGCGCGCGACCGCCGCGAGAAGCCCCTTCAGATCCTGCACCGCCGCGATGCGGGCGAACTCCTCGGCCAGCGGAGCGACTCCCTGCTTGGCGATCGCCACCGTGTCCATGCCGGCGTGCCAGAAGTCTCCGATCTTCTGCGCGTTGCTGCCCGCCGTCGCGGGCGCGTCCTTGGCCGCCGCCTCGCTGAGCGCCAGGAGCCGCTGGTAGGTCTCCTCCTGGACGACGTGGGCGATGCCCCAGGAGCGCTCGTTGGCCGGGATGGGGTTCTCACGCAGCCACTTGCCGACGGAGTAGCGGAAGAATTCGTCGCGCGGAGAGACCTTGGGATCGATGAATTGGGCGAGATAGTGCTCGGCGTCGGTGGAGGTGGAGCGCGGCGCGCACGACCACGCGGCCGCGACGAGGGAGATCGCGAGCATCGGGAGGACGAGTCGCTTCATGGCGTAGGTCCCTTGCTGGAAGGAGGTTTGACGACGGGGCGAATCTAGCAAGGCGGGCGGGCGGGAGCAAGGCAACCGCCGGCCCCGCTCACGCCAGGGCCAGCCGCATCAGGCCATCGACCGCGCCGGGGACGAGGCCGACCGCCCGGCAGACGGCGCGACGCAGTCGCGGCCGGCGCGCCAGGGCGAGCAGCGCGCGGGCGTGGAACTCGTAGTGGCGGAACGCGCGCGCGAAGGCCGCGGCGTAAGGCGCCAGCGAGGCCTGCGTCGCGCCGCGGCTCAGAGCCCGGGGCAGCAGCCCGCCGAGGACCGCCGCGCAGCCGAAGGCGAGGGCGATGCCCTCGCCGGTGATGGCGTCCACGTACCCGGCCGCGTCGCCGACCAGCACCAGCCGGTCGGCGACCGCCGAGCGGCAGCCCTGCGCCAGCGGCCCGGCGCCGCGCGGCTCGGAGTCGGGCGGCGCCCCGCCGACCCGCTCGGCGAGACGCGGGAAGAGCGCCAGCATCGCCTCGAAGTTCGGCTCGACCTGCGCCGCACCGGCCTCCCACAGGAAGGCGACGCCGACGCGCCGCTCCCCTGCCGGCGTCGCGAACGCCTGCACGTGCGGGCGCAGGTGCACCTCGACGGCGCGCGTCCAGGGGGCGACGAGGAAATGCCGCCGCAGTCCGAAGCGGCGCCCGCGGGCGACCGGCCGGTCGAGCCCGGCCGCCCGCCGGATGGGCGAGTGCAGGCCGTCGGCGGCGACCAGCAGGGCGGCGCGGAGCGGCCCGCCGTCGGTCTCGACCACGACTTCGTCCGCCCGGCGCTCGTGCCGACGCGCGGGGCAGCCGAAGCGCAGCTCGGCGCCGCACTCGGCGGCGCGGCGGGCCAGCGCGGTGGCGAGCGCCGTGCGGCGGATGCCGAGGCCGCCGGGCGAGGGCAGCCGGCCCACCGTGCGGCTGCCGTCTTGCTCGATCCACTCGATGCCCGCGAAGGGAGCGCAGTCCGCCGACGAGAGCGCCGCCCGCACGCCCGCGGCTTCGAGCCACGCGACGCCGCTGGGCATCAGCCCCTCGCCGCAGGCCTTGTCGGGCGGCTGGGGGGAGCCCTCGAGCACGACGGTCTGCAGCCCGCGCCGCGCCGCCTCGATGGCCACGGCGAGGCCCGCCGGGCCACCGCCCACGATGGCCACGTCGTACCTCACGTGCCGCGCCGGTCGCTGGAGGCCGGCGCCGGGCCGGCGCGCAGAAAGCCGCGCGCCGAGCGCAGGAGCGCCCCGGCGAGCCGCCAGGCGCTGGCGGCGGGCGGCGCGGCGAGCTCGCCCGCCAGATGGCGGCGCAACGCCTCGGCGCGCCGCAGCTTGCCGCTCGAGGTGCGCGGCAAGGCACCCGGCGGCAGCAACACGACCGCGTACGGCGCGATGCCGGTAGCCGCGAGCACGGCCTCGGCGACGCGCGCTTCCAGCTCGCCGGCGGCTTCGCCGGGGTGGCGGGGATCGCGCTCGGCGAGTACCAGGAGCGCTTCGGAGTCTTCCCCGTCCGGCGTGAGGCCCAGCGCCACGGCGCACCCCGGACGGACGCCGGCGACCGCGAGCAGGGGCTCCTCGAACTCCTGCGGGTCGTGGTTGGCGCCGCGGATGATGACGATGTCCTTGGCGCGACCGGTGACGTAGAGCTCGCCGTCCGCGACGAACCCGAGGTCCCCGGTGTCGAGCCAGCCGTCCACGACAGCCGCGGCCGTGGCCTCCGGCCGACCGAAGTACGCGGACAGGAGCGACGGGCTCTTCACCCAGATCCTCCCGACCCGGCGCTCGCCGGCGGCCGCGCCGTCCGCTCCCCGCACCTCGACCTCGACGCCCGGGATGGGCGTGCCCACCGAGACGATGGGCCGCCCGCCCGGGACGGCCTCTCCCGCCGCCGCCAGCCGGGCGTCATCGACGCACAAGGCGCGGGCCGCCCGGCCGGGTGGAGAGAAGGTCACGGCGAGGGCCGCTTCCGACAGGCCGTAGACGGGGCAGATGACGTCGGGGTCGAGCCCGAAGCGGGCGAACCGCCGGCCGAAGCCCCGGACCGTGTCGAGCGAGATCGGCTCGGCGCCGCAGGTGAGCAGGCGCAGGCTGGAGAGATCGACGCCCTCCAGCTCGGAGTCGGCGATGCGGCGGGTGCACAGGCCGAGGGCGAACGGGGGCGCGGGGGTCAGCGTAGCGCGGTGGCGGCCGATGGCGCGCAGCCACAGGGCCGGTCGCGCCAGGAACTGCTCCGGGCGGAGGAGGACCAGCGAGCCGGGGACGTAGGCGGCGAGCAGAGGTCCCGCGATCAGCCCCATGTCGTGATAGAGCGGCAGCCAGGAGACGCCGCGATCCGGGCCGTGGCCGGCGCGCGGCAGCATGGCGGTCAACATCGCGCACTGGCTCACCAGGGCGCGGTGGGTGAGCGCCACCGGCTTGGGATCGACGGTGGCACCGGAGGAGAACTGGATGAGTGCCAGGTCCTCGGGACGCGCCGCGGGCGCGGTCCACTTCCCCGCCGGGGCCGGCAGTCCGGCGACCGTGCGGCACCCCAGCCGCGGCCGGGCGAGGGCGACGACCTCGCCGAGCAGCGCGCGGATGAGTGCGTCGGTCAGCACCACGGCCGCCCCGACGCTGGAGAGCAGCCGCGCGGTGGTCGCGCCGTACTCGGCCAGCCGCCCGAGGCGGACGGGCGGGTACAGCGGCACCGGGACCCCGCCGGCCAGCAGCGTGCCGAAGAACGCATCCACGAACTCCGGCGAGGTCGGCAGCACGATCGCCACGCGCTCCCCCCGCCGCACGCCCAGCTCGACGAGCCCCGCCGCGGCGCGCTCGGCGCGGGCCAGCACCTCGGCCCAGCTCAGCGCCACCTCGCGCTCGCGCAGGTCGGCGAAAGTGATCCCGGAAGGGTGCCGGGCGGCCGCCACGAGCACCTCGTTGAGGGTGCCCGAATGCGGCGGCGGCGCCGGCGGGCCCTTCACGGCGTGTCCTGCTCCGCCCGGCGGGCCACGAGCCGCACGAGGTCGCCGACGGTCTCGACCTCCGCCGCGTCCCGGTCGGAGAGCAGGACCCGGAAACGATCCTCCAGCGCGACCGCGAGGGTGAGCGCGCCGACCGAGTCGAGCTTCAGGTCGCGGACGAGATGGTGGCCCGGCTCGACCGGAAAGCCGATCCGCAGATCCGCGGCCGCCAGGCGGCGGATCTCGGCCAGGACCTCGGCCTCCCGCTCAGACACGCCGCACCGCCGGGAAGAAACGGGGCCGCCGCGCGAAGGCCGCCTGCCATGCCGCCCCGAGCGCCCGCTCCTCGCACCGGACGCGCACGCCGAGCAGGACGGCGTCGACCGCCGACGCCACGATCGCCGCCAGCCACGCGCCGTGGACGAGCGGCAGGGCCGCGACCTCCACGAGGACCGCCAGGTAGTTGGGGTGGCGCAGGCGACGGTAGGGGCCGCCGGTCACGGGCGGCGCCCCAGGCACCGCGACGACGCGCACCGTCCAGCGCCCGCCGAGGGCCGCGACGCACCACCAGCGCAGCCCCTGCGCCGCCAGCACCAGAGCCAGCGCGATCCACCCGAGCGGCACCGGGAACGCCCGCCGAAGCCACAGGACCTCGGCCGCGCACGCCGCCGGGAAGAGCGCGTGGAACGCCACCATCGCCGGGTAGTGCCGGCGGCCGGCTTCCACCCCGCCGGCCGCGAGCAGGCGGCGCGCGTTGCGTTCCGACACGACCAGTTCCAGCAGCCGCTCGGCGTAGACGGCCCCGATCAGCGCCGTGTAGAGCGTCTGCGAGCTCACCATGCGAGCAGCACCAGTTCGGCGCCGAAGCCCGGTCCCATCGCCGCCAGGACGCCCAGGTCACCGGGGGCCGGCTCGCCCGAATCGAGCAGGTCGCCGAGCACGAAGAGGACGGCCGCGGAGGAGAGGTTGCCGACTTCGGCCAGCGAACGCCAGGAGCGCGCGAGCGCTGCGGGGGGAAGCGCCAGGGCGCGCTCGAAGGCCTGCAGGACCTTGGGTCCGCCGGTGTGCGCCAGCCAGTGCCGGATCCCGGAGCGGGAGCAGCCGTGGCGGGCCAGGAAGCCGTCGACATCCTCGCGGATGTGGGCTTCGACCACATCCGGCACGCTCGCCGAGAGCACCACCTTGAAGCCGCTGTCGACGATGTCCCAGCCCATCACGCGCTCGGTGTCGGCGTAGAACGACGCCGCCGACGCGACGACCTGCGGGCCGCCGCGGGCCGCCGCGGCGCCGGTCAGCACCGCCGCCGCCGCTCCGTCTCCGAACAGGCCCGAGGCGACGATGTTGGGGATCGAGAAGTCGTCGCTCTGCAGGGTCAGGGAACACAGCTCGACCGAGAGGACGAGCGCGACGCCTTCCGGGAAACCGCCCAGCCAGCCGGCGGCCCGGGCGATCGCGGCGGCGCCACCGGCGCAGCCGAGGCCGAACAGCGGGGAGCGGATCACGTCGGGGCGCAGGCCGAGGCGGTTGACGAGCAGCGCGTCGATACTCGGCGTGGCGATGCCGGTCGTGGTGACGAAGAACAGGTGGTCGACGTCCCGAGGCTCCAGCGCAGCCTTGGTCAGCGCGGCGCGCACCGCGGCCTCCCCGACATCGACGGCGCAGCGCCGCCACGCCGCGTTGCGCTCCGAGAAGGAGGTCAGCTTGGCGTAGTCCGCGATGGGAAGCGCCAGGTGGCGCCCCTTCACCCGGACCGCGCGGTGCAGCTCCGCCAGCCGCCCGACGTTGAAGTGCGCCCCCGCCCAGGCGTCGCGGAACGCCGCGATGAGGGTCTCCTGATCCGCGTAGTGCGGCGGCAGCGCGCTGCCGACCGCCAGGATGCGGGGCCGGCCGTCGGGGACGCGGCTCGGGTCGGGTGTGTCGGGCATGCGCGTGCTAGTCGAGATGCCGGCGGGCGTCGGCGAGCGCCTTGCGGGCCTTGGCGCGGTAGAAACCGTCGGTGACCCAGCCGGGGGGAAGGTCGAGTGCGGCCTGCAGCTCCGCAGCCGCTTCCGGGTAGCGCTTGGCCGCCGCCAGCGTGATCCCGAGCTCGACGCGGTGCGGGATGACGTCGGGGCGGAGAGCCTCGGCCCGGCGCAGGTGGACCAGCGCCGAGTCGAGCGAGGCCTGCGGCAGGCTGCCGAAGAACGTGTTGGCGAAGAGCTTGAGCAGCCCGGGCAGCCCGACGACCTCCCGATTCCAGACCCCGACGACATGGTGCGCCAGGTCTTCGCTGGGGTCGAGCGCCAGCGCGCTGTCCGCCTCGGCCTTGATGGCGTGCGACAGCCGCACCTTCTTCTTGCCACCCTCGAAGAGGGCGAGCTTCCCCAGGGCGATGGCACGGTAGAGGTGCCCCTTGGAGCCGCTCGGATTCAGTGCGACGGCGGCGCGCGCCAAGGTGTCGGCCGTCTGGCACAGCCGCCTCTGGTCGGCCCTCTCGGAGCTGTTCGTCGCGCTGTCGGCCGCGGCGCGCGCCAGCTTCCAGGCGGCTTCGTAGCTCGCGGGAGCGCCACGGTGCGCCTTCTCGTAGGCCACGGTGGCGGCGCGCAGGTCGAACTTCGCCAGCGCGCTGTCGCCCACCGCCAGCCAGGCGGTGGCGTCCGGGGACGCCTGGCCGAGAGAGGCGCACCCGAGCCCGGCGACCACTACCACCACGAAGGCGAACCCGTGTCTTGGCATAGGGAACCGTGCCCCCCGGCGTGCCCGCCGCGATCTCCGATTCGCCACCCGGCGGCAGAGTGCTGGTCAGCATACCCGATTCGCCCCGGCCGCCGCACGCGAACGCTGCCCACCCGCCGGATGGCGGTCCGGAGCAGCCGGGACCGACCTCGCCCGCAGGCGCGGGGGCATCGACCACAATCTGGCCCGGGGGCGCCCGATGGGCTAGGCTGCGTCCGGTCGCCGCCCCCTGCGCCCGCTCCCGCGGGAGGGCTGTGGCCCAGTCGTAGGCCCTCTCACATCCGCAAGGGGGACCCGCCGTGAACGCCCGTCTCGCCGCCGTCAGCGTCTGCGTCACCCTCGCCGTCACCGCCGCGTCGACCCACGCCGAGGAGAAACGCTTCTCCCTCGACCACCTGCGCAACGTCGTCAGCCTCGGCGCCCCGGAGGTCTCGCCCGACGGCCAGGCGGTGGCCGCCGTCGTCACGCGGCCCAACCACGCCGACAATCGCAACGAGTCGGAACTGTACCTGGTCGACATCGCCACGGGAACCGCGCGCCAGCTCACCTTCGAGCGCCGCTCGGTGTCCGCACCGCGATGGTCGCCGGCCGGCGGCTCGCTCGCCTTTCTGGCTCCCGATTCGGCCGGCCGGGCGCAGGTCTGGCTCATGCCCATGTCGGGAGGGGATGCGCGGCGGATCACGAAGTCCAAGACCGACGTCCAGCACTACTCCTGGCGGCCCGACGGCGGGGCCATCGCCTATGCCGCCGCGGACACCGCGCCGAGGCTCGACGGGGAAGCCCGGCACCTGACCACCGTGCAGGTGGGAGACCAGGATCTCTTCCTGCGCACCGAGATGCGCCCGCAGCACATCTGGCTCAAGACACTGGACGAGGCCGAAGCTCGGCGCCTGACGAGCGGGCGCTGGAGCGTCGAGATGGTCCTCCCGCCGGGCAGCCCGCCGTCGCGGCTGAGCTGGTCGCCCGACGGCAAGGAGATCGCCTTCGCCCGCGTCCCGGTCGCCCAGAGCGGACGGTTCGACTCGGTGAGCGTGCGCGTGCTGAACGTGGACACCGGAGAGATCCGCTCGCTCAACGGGGCCGAGCGCTTCCAGAACAACCCGGCATGGTCGCCCGAAGGGCGGTCTCTTATCTACGCCTGTCCCCGCGACGGCCGGGGCGATCTCGGCTGGGTCTCCGAGATCCACCTCGCTGCGGCCGCGGGCGGCCCGGGTCGCAGCCTGACGCGCGCCCTCGACCGCCAGACCTACGGGGCCGAATGGATGCCGGACGGAGAATCGATCCTCGTCGCCGCCAACGACCGCACCTCGGTGGGCCTGTGGATCCAGCCGCTCGACGGGGCGGCGCGGCGGCTCGACCTCGGGGATCTCGTGATCAACGGGGCCTTCGGATACGCGGTCACCGTCTCCGCCCAGGGTGCCATCGTCTTCACCGCCACCGCTTCCGACCGGCCCGCCGAACTTTACGTCATGGACTCTCCGGCCGCTCGCCCCCGGCGCCTCACGGATTTCAACGCCTGGGCCCAAGACGTTTCCTGGGGACGCATGGAGCGCGTCACCTGGAAAGGCCCCGACGGTTTCGCCGAGGACGGCGTGCTCGTCGTGCCGCCGGGCTTCGACCCGGCCGGTTCGTATCCCCTGGTGCTGGTCATCCACGGCGGGCCGCAGGCGTCGTCGAAGCTGAGCTTCACCCCACTCGCCCAGCTCTTCGCGGCGCAAGGGTATCTGGTCTTCGAGCCCAACTACCGTGGCAGCGACAATCTCGGGAACGCCTACTTGGCCGCGATCCAGGGCGACGCCGGCCGCGGCCCGGGCCGCGACGTGATGGCGGGCATGACCGAGCTGCGCCGGCGGCCGTACGTGGATCGGCGGCGGACCGCCGTCACCGGCTGGTCGTACGGCGGTTACATGACCACCTGGCTGGCGGGCAACTATCCCGGCGAGTGGACCTGCGCCGTGGCCGGCGCGCCGGTGACCGACCTCGAGGCGCAGTACAACCTCTCCGACTACAACGTGGTCGAGCGCTACAGCATGGGCGGGTCGCCGTGGACGGGCGGCCGCGACCGGCTCTATCGCGAGCAGTCGCCGATCACCTACGCCACGCGCATCAAGACCCCGACCTTGATCATGTCGCTGCTCGAGGATTTCCGCGTGCCGCCGACGCAGGCGCTCGCTCTCTACCACGCGCTCAAGGACAACGGCGTGGAGACCGAGTACGTCGGCTTCCCGGGACGCGGCCACAACCCGCGCGACCCGGTGCACGCGACCGAGCGGACGCGGCTGTGGTTGGAGTGGGTGCAGCGCCACATGCCGGCGCGGCGGTAGACCAGCAGGTCCCGGCGGCCGCCGCTGCGGCTCAGCGGGCGAGCAGGACGACGACCACCGAACCCCAGAGCGCCAGGAGCACATTGCCGACGGCGTAGCTCACGCCATAGCCCAGTGTCGGGACCTTGCTGCGGGCGGCGTCCTGCACCGCGGCCAGCCCCGCGGGCGAGGTGCCGCCACCGGCGCAGATGCCGAGCAGCACGCCCGGGTGGAGGTGGAACAGATAGCGGCCGACCAGGATGGTCAGCACGTGGGGGACGGCGCCCAGCAGCACGCCCGACACGAGGAGCACGGCGCCGGACTCGCGCAGCCCGCGCACGAACTCGGGCCCGGCGTTGAGCGCGACCACCGCGAGGAAACCCGTCAGGCCGAGCGAGTCGAAGACCCACAGGGCGGCGCCCGGCACGCGCCCGAACCCGGGCGTCACGGAGCGCAGCCAGCCCACGATCAGCCCGCCGAGCAGCACGCCGACCGCCAGGCTGAGGCCGATGTCGAAACCGCCCACCCGCACGCTCACCACGCCGAGGAGCCCGCCCGCCGCGATGGCCGCGGCGACGATCGGCAGGTCGGTCGCCAGGCTGGCCCACTGCGCGGCCCCCACCCGCGCCGCGACCCGCTCGACGTGCGCCTTCCCGCCCACCAGTGTGACGACGTCGCCGCGCTCGAGGACGGTGCCCAGCGCGCGGGGCAGCTCCTGCCCGGCGCGCGCCAGCCTGTGGACGAACACCCCGCGTGTGGCGACCTCGCGGTCCAGGAAGTCGGCGATCTGCCCGAGCGTGTGGCCGGCAAGATCGCGGCGCGTCAGGATGACGTCCACCTGTACGGTCGGCACGTCGAGCAGCTCCGCGTCGTCCACCTCCGCGGCGCGCAGCGGATTACCTTCGCCGACCAGCACCTCGCGGCGGCCGGCGAGCACGACGCGGTCGCCCGCCTGCAATCCCGTGGCGGGATCGGCGTCCAGCAGCTCGGTCCCCCGGCGGATGCGCTCCACGAAGACCCGCTCGGGCGCGAAGCTCCGCTCCAGCTCCCCCGCCGGCTGCCCGCCCAGCGCCGCCGGCAGCGCGTAGGCCCGGGTGACGAACTGCCGGTAGGCGGAGGCGACGTCGAGATCGGAGCCGGTCACGCCCATCTCCGCCTCGAGCTCGCGGCAGGCGGCGGCGACGTCCACCCGCATGAGGCGCGGGCCGAGCGAGGAGAGCGTCCACACGGTGGCCAGCAGGCCCGCCAGGTACGAGACCGCGAATGCCACGGTGACGTCTGTCGCGAGGCGCTGCCGCACGGCCGCGTCGCCGGGCAGGCGCCCGATGGCGTCACCGGCCGTACCGATCGCCGCCGAAGCGTTGAGGCCGCCGGCGAGCAGGCCCGCCGCCGTCCCCGGGCCAAACCCGAAGAGCCGGGCCAGCAGCAGGGTGGTGGCCAGTCCCACCAGGCACAGGAAGACGGCGAGCCCGGCCTGCGGCAGGCCGCTGACGCGCAGGCCGCGGAAGAACTGCGGCCCGGTGCTGTAACCGATGGCGAAGAGGAAGAGGACGAAGAAGGTCCACTGGATGGTGGCCGGGACCGCGACGTCGAGCTGGCCGACGACGATGCCGGCCACGAGCACGCCGATCACCGGGTTGAGCTGCAGGCTCCCGAGGCGCAGGCGGGCAAGGCCGTAGCCGATCGCCAGGGTGGCGAAGATGGCGATCTCGGGATGGGCGCGCAGGGTCTCGGCGAGCCAGTGCATGGCGGCTCCTTCGCCGGCGATCCGACGGTGACGCGCGGCCGGCGGGACGCGGCGGCCGGCCCGATCCGCCGCCTCAGAAGATCCGGTACTCCCCGTCCTCCATCACCTGTTCGGACGACCCGTCAGGGTAACCCAGCGTCAGCGACGGCACCCGCAGCCGCGGCTGGGTGGCCGGGATGTAGATGCGGTCGAGGTGGATGACCTCGGCCGGGGAGGAAAAGTCGCCCGGCCCGACCATGCCGCCGAAGTGCTCGGAGCGGCCGAAGGCGATGTGCAGGCCGAGCTTCTCGTCGAGCAGGATCTCCCCCACCGGGACCAGCCCGAAGTCGCCCAGCACGCCGAATCCCAGCTCGGCCAGGTTGCCGTAGGCCGGCTCGCGGCGCAGGTGGTCGCGCTCCGCGTCGGCCGCGGCGCCGGCGCCTTCCACCTCGAGCGCGCGGTTCGCCCGCACCGTGAAGACCACGATCTCCCCGCCGATCTGCACGGGCAGGCGCCCCGCGGTGCCGCTCGGGGTATCGCGCTCGCCCTCGTAAGGCACGATGTAGGCTTCGCCGCTCGGCAGGTTCCCCGCCGTGCCCCGGTCGGGGAAGCGGCCCGAGCTGGCATGCGCGCTGCGGTGGCGCAGGTCGAAGTGCATGGCGAACTCGCGCCCGTCGTCGGCGGCGAAGCGGATGTCGGCCGTCTCGGCGCGGTCGAGCCGCGCCTTGAGCAGGTCCACGCGGCGGGCGACCTCGCCGTAGTCCACCCGCAGGGCAGGGATCATCGAGGCGCCGAAGCCCGGCATGGTGGCGGCGCGGAAGCCGAACTTCTTGCCCGCGACCTTCAGCGGCGCGGTGGTCGAGTACTCGGTCGGCGCCAGCAGGATCTGGGTCTCGCGGAAGACCTCATCGAAGGGCACCGGCCGGCCGGCGGCGGCCAGCCGCTCGCTCGTGTCCGGAAGCGCCGTCTCGACGAGGACCGCCTCGGCCGGCAGATCGGCGTTGTTCGAGCCGACGTCCGGGTAGGCGATGAGCGCAACGCTGTCGAGCGGGATCTCGGCGCAGCGCTCCTTGAGGGCCGCGAACCAGTCGAAGCACATGCGGCGCCGCGTGGCCCAGTCGGGGTTGTCGCGCGCCGCGTCGCGCGGCACGTCCACCAGGATGCCCAGCGCCCGGTCTTCCGGCAGGCGCGGAAACGCCGACCGCACCAGCGCCACGAGATCCTTCGCCTGCAACCCGCTCATCTTGCCCTCCCTCGCGGCGGCATCACCGGGCCACGCCGGGGTCGACCGCGACCTTCTGCGCCGCGGCGCGCGGCACCAGCACCAGGAACGCGCCCAGGACGACCATGCTGACGATGCTGGACAGGTACGACGGCTCCTTGAACACGGACAGCAGCTCGATCTCCGCGAAGGCCAGGGCGGCGAACAGGATGCCGGTCAGCGCCTCGCCCGCGATCAGGCCGGAGGCCAGCAGCGTGCCGGTGTTCTCCGCCCGGTCCTTGGCCTCCTTCGGCCACTTCTTTCCCGCGCCTTGGCCCTCGAGGATCGCCTTGATCACCCCGCCCGCGAAGATGGCGAACGAGGTCTCGATTGGCAGGTACATGCCGACGCTCACCAGCATGGGGCTCTTGACCTGCATGAGGATGAAGCCCAGCCCCATGAGCATGCCGATGAGGATGAGGATCCATTCCGTCTTCTGCTCCATGATGCTGCGGCCCACCACCGCCATCAGGCTGGCCTGCGGGGCGGCGATCTTCGCCCCGCCGAAGCCGGCGTTGGTGTTGAGCAGTTCGTTCTGCAGCTCCGGCGCCAGCGCCCTGACCTCCGCGATGCCGTAGGCGCGCCGCTCCAGCGCCGGATCGTCTCCCTCGTAGACGACGCTCTCGATCTTCTGGCTCTGCAAGTCCGCCAGCTTCGCGCTGACGGCGCTCTTGATGTCGCCCAGGTGCAGGATCGAGAGCACCAGGAACATGGACAGGGCCGCCGCGGTGACGCCGAAGATGTCCCCCACCTGCATGCGCCACGGCGTGCAGCCCAGGATGTGCCCGGCCTTGAGGTCCTGCATCATCTCGCCGGCCACCGAGACCGACACGCAGGTGAAAGCCGCGATGGCGAGGACGGCGGCGATGCCGGTGGGACCCTCGAGGCCCAGCGCCACCATCAGGAAAGCGACCGCGATCAGCACCGTCACCGTCAGCCCGCTGGTCGGGTTGCTCGACACGCCGATGATGCCGACCAGATAGCCCGAGACGGCGGCGAAGATGAAGCCCAGGACGATCATGAGCGCGGCGGCGATGACCGCGGCCATGACGTTGTGGGCGAACCAGAAGAAGATGAAGAAGACGACCGCCAGGATGGCGCTGACGGCCAGGATGGCCCACTTGATGTTGAGGTCCCGGTCGGTCCGCGGCAGCGCGCCGTCGCCGCCTTCCTGCCGCCGCCGTAGGTTGGCGAAAGAACGGCCGAGGCCTTCGATCAGGCTCTGGCGCATCTTGAAGAGGGTATAGAAGGCCCCCACCAGCATGCCGCCGATGGCGATGAGACGCACGTAGTTGCGCCACACGCTGGCGATCTCATCGGCCCAGCTCGCCACCGGCGTGGTGTCGTGCAGGTGCAGGAAGAAGGCGATGGCCGGGGCGAGCAGCCCCCAGGCCAGCACGCCGCCGCTGAAGTTGATGCCGGCGAGCTTGGGCCCGATGATGTAGCCGACGCCCAGGAAGGCGGCGCTCATCTCCGGGCCACGCACCAGGAGCGCGCCCTTCTTGACCGGCAGGATCGCCTGCCACTTGGTGGCGATGACCTTGAACTCGGTCAGGATGGCGAAGAAGGCGCCCAGCCCCATCCCCGACAGCAGGAAGCTCGAGCCGCCCTGCCCCTTCTGCCCGGCCTTGTGGATCTCCGCCGCCGCCACCGACTCGGGAAACGGCAGCTCCGGGTTGTTGACCAGGACGCGGCGGGTGACGGTGACGAACATGATGCCGAGGATGCCGCCGGCGATGAGGATGACGGTGGACGCGAGGTAGTGCTCGGGGGTGAAGAAGGGCCGCCAGATGCCGCTGATGAAGAAGGCCGGCAGGGTGAAGATGGCGCCGGCAGCGACGTTGCCACCGATCGAGCCCACGGTGCGCGCGCAGTTCTCCTCGAGGATGGTGCCGCGCATGGCCTTGATGACCGCCATACCTACCACCGCGGTCGTGTAGGTGGCGGCGATGGTCATGCCGGCCTTGAGCCCGAGGTAGGCGTTGGCCGCCGCCATGAACACGGCCATGAGCACGCCGAGGAGCACGGCCCGGAAGGTCGCCTCCTTCATGTCGCTGTCGGCGCTGACGTACGGGCCCGGCGCCTTCTGGTCCATGGACGCTCCCTTCTCGCTGGAAACCTCGGAGGTCAGGGCGCGATGGCGGCACGGGCCACGGGCGGGTGCGGCTCGGGACGGCCCCCTCGCGATCGGCTGCCTGGTCAGGACGGTTCGGGCGGGAATCTACCACAAGGCGAAGGCCGCCGGGGAAGGCCTCAGAACCGGATCAGCGCCACCGCCTGGATCTGGTTGGCGTGACCCGACTGGCCGTCGTGGTTGGTGCGCTCGCCCCAGATGTACTCGAGGCCGAAGTCGATGCGGTCCGACGGCGAGAGGATGAGGTTCGCCGCCACGCGGTTGGTGCGCCGGTAGGCGTCGGGCGGCTGGAAGTCGAAGTTGTCCACACCCACCCAGCTCCAGATGAGATTCGAGCGCAGATTCATGTCCCGCACCGCCGTCCATTCCTTCCAGGTGTGCTCGTAGGCCACGTACCACCCGAGCGCCGGCAGCGAGTAGAGCTCGCCCGTGGTGGTATCGAAGACGGCGTCTTGCCCCCCCTGGGAGTCGAGATCGTTGATGTAGCGCGCGATGCCCTCGCCGCCGTTGATCTGGAAGACCACGCGGTCGGCGAGGGACCCCACCCGGAAGGCCGCCACGCCGCTGAGGCTCAAGCCCCAGCCGATGTCGGAGCGCACATCCCCGGGCACCGCCTCGCCGCGCACCTGCCGCAACACGGTGGCGAACTGCAGGTGCCCGCCCAGATTGCCTCCGGAGTAGAGGCGGCCGACGATGTCGGGGATGACGTTCACCCCTTCCCCGCCGGTGATCGAGGCGGAGGGCGTCTCGATGGCCACGGCGGCGCGCATGTCCTCCGCGGGCCGCCACCAGTAGCGGATGAGCGGCTGGCGGGTGATGTTCGCGGAGCTGACACCCTCGTCGTCGAGGTCCTGCAGGTCGGTCTCGGGGTCGGAGAAGGTGGACCAGGTCTGGCCGATGATGAAGCCCGAGTACTGGGCGTAGGCGTGGCGCAGGCGGAAGGCGTTGCCGGTGCCGTTGAAGTCCCCCTCGAAGAAGGCCCGCACCTCCCCGCGCCCGCTGGGGGTGCGGAACTCCACGTTCAGGCGGCTGGCGCGCGCCGAGATGTTCGTGCGCTTCGCCTCGCCGCTGGCCGCGTCGGCGCCGACCGGGATGGAGTTGGTGAGGAAGCGGTCGTCGGTGCCCAGCGGGTCGAGCGTCAGGACGAGCGCGGTGCGGATGCGCCCGCCGAACTTGACCGCGGCGTCGGTGCCGGGGATGCGGATGGACCCGGGGAAATCCCCGGCCGAGACCACGTCCGGCGGCAGCTCGGGGGTCTTGCGCGCGTCGGCCTCGACGCGCTTGAGCCGCTCCTCGAGCTCCGTCTCCCAGGCGGGCATCCCCGCCTGGCTCTCCAGCTCCGCCAGCCGGCGGGTCATCTCCGCCATCCGGGCTTCCAGGGCCGCGAGCTTCGCCCGCGACGAATCCGCCTGGTCCGACTGCGCCGCGAGGCGCATCCGCTGGCTGTCGATCAGGGCCTGCTGGGCTTCGACGAGGGCGGTGAGCTCACGAATCTGAGTGCGCTGCTCCGCGACCTGCGCCGAGAGGCTCTTGGCCGGCGGCTTGGAGGCCTTCTTGGCGGCGGCCCCGGCCGGCGGCGGCGCCACCGCGAGCGTGGCCACCGCCAGGCAGACGAACAGCGCCCGCCGCGCCGCGCGACCCTCGCCGCTTCCTTTCCGGTCCTGCTCCATGGACGGCCCTCGTATGGTCACGGCCGGCATTGTGCCAGATTCGGGGCCGCGGGACGAGGTGGTTTCGCAGGGTCAGTCGAACTCGTGGCGCGGGTCGGGCGGCGTCTGCTCGAGCCCCACCCGGCCGCTGGCGATGTCGGCCCGCGCGTAGCTCTCGCCCTTCATCTTGTAGCCGGCCAGCCGGCGCAGCATGGCGAGCTGGCCGGTGTGCGTCAGGGCGTCGGCGATGCCGCCCTGGAAGATACGCTCCGGCTCCCAGCGGATGGGATGCCCCGCCGCCAGGTAGCCGTCGAGGACCTGCAGCGCGGCGAAGAAGCGCGCGATCTCCTGCTCCCAGGGTAGCGGCGTGGCCTTCGTCCACTGGGGATCGCCCTGCGCCATGCGCAGCACCCAGTCCATCAGGTCGCCCATGTGCGCGAGGATCTCGACGCCGGCGGGCGAGCCCGGCGCCGCGCGGTACTCGCCGAAGGCCGCCGGCGTGCCGCGCACCGTCTTGCCCGCGCGATAGGCCAGGGTGGCGAGGACGTGGCGCAGGAACAGCCGGGTGGTGGGGTCGTCGGCCGGGATCGCCGGCATCGCAGCCTCCTCGGGCGACCTCGCGGCCGGGAACTCAGTGCGAGCTGTCCGGCGCGGCGGCCGGAGCCGGCGGTGCCGCCGGCTCCGGCTTCTTCCTGGGGTAGACCGCGCCGAGCGAGTCCTCGAACGCCTTGACGACGCGGGCCACGTCGCCGCGCTCCCCCACCTCCGCGTAGAGGACGACGACCTTGCCTTGGCGCGGCACGCACTTGCCGGCGTCGCAGTCGAACACGGTCTCGCCGATATTCTGACCCTCGACCCCGCCGACCACCGACGTCGTCTCGTTGACCTTGCGGCTGGTGAGCAGGAGGCCCGGATGGTGGCCGATGACCAGCACGTCGATCCCCGGCACCTGCGCGGCCACGTCTTCCGCGTCCACGCGCCCCAGGTGGGCGAGCAGGACCACGACATCGGCCTGCTTGCGCATCTCGGGCACCAGCTTCTCAGCTACCGCGAGCGGATCTTCCACGGTCACTTCGTCCTTGGCCGCGCCCAGGGGAACCGTCCTGCTGAGGAGCCCGGCGATGGCCACCCGCACGCCCTGCCTCTTGACGACCACGTACGGCTTCCACAGCAGGGCGCCGCTGGAGCGGGCGCGCACATTGGCTTGCACGATGGTCAGCTTGGGGCGTCTCTTCGCCTGCTGGAGGAAGCTCTTGTAACCATGGGCGAACTCGAGCTCCCCCACGGTCACCGCGTCATAGGCCAGGGACTGCATCATGTCCATGAAGAACGGGGTCTTGGCCGCCTCTTCCGGCCCGGCGGCGGACCAGTCGCCGGCGTCCACGACGACGGGATCGCCGTAGCGGATGCGCGTGCTGTCGATGTAGCTCGCCTGGCGGGCCAGGCCGCCCTTGGGGATGTGGCAGCCGCAGGGGCCGGTGTGGCCGGTGAGATCCGTCGTGCTGAGGATCGCCACCGTCGTCTTGGCGTCCGTGGGCGGGACCAGAGGCGCGCCCACCAGCAGGAGCAGGCCGGCAAGGCCGAGGAGAAGCGCGGCGAAGTAGAAAGGTCGCATGCTGGGCCTCCAGCTCGCCCCCCGGGCGAGCGCGGCACGACGTGGATCGGGTTGCCGTTGAAATCACGCGGACCACGCCCGCCGCCGGGCGCCCGCCGCCCGGGGCTCGTGGTCCGAACCGCCCGAAGTCTAGGCAGCGCAGGTCTCCGGAAGCAAGGGAGGGTGGCGGCTCATTGGCGAAGACTTGACCCCGCTCCCCCGCTCTCCCTTGCCGGCACGCAGCTCGCCGTCGCGCCCGACCCGGCCGCCGGAGACGCGCGGATCCCGTTCGTGCTCCCCATCGCCGCCGAGACGCACCTCGACGCCTTCGACATCACGGGACGGCGGCGGCGCGGGGCGTCCGAGGCCGATCGGAATCAGGCGAAGGGCCGGGGCGGTCCCGGCGCCGCTTGGCCGCCCGGCGCGATCCGCAGCACCAGGTGGATCACCAGCGCCAGCACCGTGCCGAGGGCGATCCCGGCGATGTTCGTCCCGCCGACCGTCACGCCCTTGACGCCCAGGCCCGTGGCGGCGATGAGCGACGCCCCGGCCACCACCATGTTGCGCTGGTCCGAGAAGTCCACCCTGGCGTCCATCCAGATCTTCACGCCCATCAGGGCGATGAGCCCGTAGAGGATGAGCGTCACGCCGCCCAGCACGGGGTCCGGGATGGAGCGGATGAGCGCGCCGAACTTGGGGCAGAGTCCCAGCAGCACGGCGATGGCCCCTGCCATGACGAAGTTGTACGACGAGAACACGCGGGTGATGGCCATCACGCCCATGTTCTCCGCGTAGGTCGTCTGCGGCGTGCCGCCGCCGAGGGCGGAGACGAACGTCGCCACGGCGTCGCCCAGGTACGCCCGGCCCAGGTGGGGATTGAGATCGCGCTGCATGTAGCTCGAGATGGCCGCGATGTGGCCCTTGTTCTCCGCCACCAGCACGATGAAGACGGGCGCCACGACCGCGATGGCCGGCAGGCTCCACCGCGGTGCGGCGAACGGCGGCAACCCGACCCAGGGCGCCGCTCCGATGGCGGCGAGCGCGCCGGGGTCGAGGATGCCGGTGGCCGCGGCCAGGGCATAGCCCACCACGACGCCGGTCAGCACCGGCAGCAGTCGCAGGAAGCCGCGCGCGTAGATGGCGACCAGCGCGGCGGTGAAGAAGGTGGCCAGGGCGACCGCCACCGGGATCGCCTCGGCCGCACTGCGGATGGCGAAATCGGCGTTGACGGCGTTGGCCACCGCCGAGGAGGCGAGATTCAAGCCGATGATGGCCACCACCGTGCCGGTGACCACCGGCGGCATGAGCGCGTCGATCCACCGCGAGCCGTGCCGGATCGTGATCCACGCCACCAGGGCGTAGAGGACCGCGGCGGCGGCGATGCCGCAGAGCGCCTCCGGGATGCGCGCCGCGTCGCCGCCGGTCACCGCCAGCACCGGGCCGATGAACGCGAAGCTCGACCCCAGGTAGCTGGGCACCTTCAGCGCCGTCACGGCGAGGAAGATCAAGGTGCCCACGCCGGAGAAGAAGACGGCCAGCTGCGGATCGAAGCCCATGATGACCGGCGCCAGCACGGTGGCGCCGAACATCGCCACCACGTGCTGCAGCCCCATCGGCACCAGGCGCGGCAGCGGGATCTTGTCCTCCGGGTACAGGATGCGGCCGGTCTCCACGATCACCCTCCTGCGAGCTTGGCCCGCGGCCGGGCCCGCTCGAGGGCATGGCCCTCGGGGCCCACCTCGCGCCGGCGCAACAGCACGGAGAACGCCAGCCCGAACAGGCTCAGGAGCCCGAACATCCAGAGCATCGGCAGGTAGCCCTGCGGGTGCTCCGGCCCGGCGTGGCTCCGGTCATTCAGCCAGCCGGCGGCGAGGTTGAAGGTCATCAGGCCGATGTTCTGCAGCATGGTCATGAATCCGTAAGCCGTGCCGAGGCGGCGGGACTCGACCAGGTACGGGATCGACGGCCACAGGATGGCCGGCACCAGCGAGAACGCCACCCCGATCAGGGCGGTGCTGATCCACAGGTTCCAGCGCGTGTAGGCGAGCACCGGGAAGGCCACGAAGAGCAGCAGCGAGCCGACCGCCATGAACAGCGCGCGGCGGCCGATGCGGTCGGCCATCAGCCCGAAGGCGGGCGTGGCGACGATCGCCGCCAGGTACACGTAGCCGTTGAGCGCGCCGGCCGATTCGAGCGAGAGGCGGTGCGCGTGCTGGAAGTACTTGATCGCGAAGGTACTGCGGAAGGGGAAGATCACCGAGTAGAAGGTGACGCACAGGCCGATCACGTACCAGAACGAGCGGTCGAAGCGCCACAAATCGCTCCACACGACGCGTTCCGCGGGGGCCGGCCGCGGCAGGTGACAGCGCCGCTCGGCGGAGCGCTCCACGACGAAATAGGCCGCGGCGGCGGCGAGGCCCACGGCGCACAGCGCCACGGCCAGCCACAGGGGCGGCTGCCAGCCCTGGGCGTAGAACGGCTTCGCCCAGGTCGGCGACATGTCGGCCGCGTAGGAGCCCGCCCGCGCGATGCTGAGGTTGATTCCGAAGGCGAAACCCAGCTGCCGGCCCGCGAACCACTGGCCGAGCGCCGTGGTGACCGCGACGATCATCGATTCCGCGCCCAGGCCGAAGATCAGCCGGCCGGCCGCCATCACCGGGAACGACGGCGAGGCGGCCGTGAGCGCCGCGCCGACCAGGCAGACGGCGGTGAAGACCAGGGTGGCCAGCCGCGTGCCGATGCGGTCGACGATGATGCCGCCGATCAGCACCATGACGATGTTCGGCAGGCTGTAGATCGCGTTCAGGATGCCCAGCTGGGTGTCGGTGAAGCCGAGCTGCCGCTGCAGGAGGTCGGCGAGCGGCGCGACCGCGTCGTAGGCGTAGTAGTTCCCGAACATCACGGTGCTGACCAGCACCAGCACCGTCCAGCGGAGGAACGCCGTCGGCGGCGGCAGCTCCGCGGCAGAAGCGGGGTCCCGCCTCACCGGTCCCGCCGCCCGCCCGCCGGCAGGCCGCGCCAGCGCATCACCTCGTGGGCGACTTCCTCGATCGCCATGTAGGAGACGTCGAGGCTGTGCCAGCCGTGCTCGTGCATCAAGCGGTTCGCGGCGCGCAGCTCGCGCGCCAGGGTCTCGGGCTCCAGGTAGGCGGCGAGCGCCTCCCGCGGCAGCCCCCGGGCCCGCGCCTCGCGCACGGTGGCCAGCCGCATGGCGTTGACCCGCAGGCCGACGACCTTCGTCGGGTCGAGGCGCAGCAGATCCGGCGGCGGTTCCACCTCGGGGACCAGCGGGACGTTGGCGGCCTTCACCCCCTCGTACGCCAGGTAGAAGCACGTCGAGGTCTTCGACGAGCGTGACACGCCCACCAGCACCACGTCGGCCTCGCCCAGATCCTCGGGCCGCTGGCCGTCGTCGTGCTTGAGCGTGAAGTCGATGGCCTCCAGGCGGTCGAACCTCTCGCGCTCGGTGGCGTAGAGCAGGCCCGGCTGGTAAGTGGGGGTGGTCTTGAAGAGGTCGTGGAGCGCCGAGAAAGCGGGTCCCAGGATGTCCACCGTGGGCACCAGCAACTCGCGCGCCAGGTCGGCCATGGCACGCCGGGTCTCGTCGGCGACGAGCGTGTAGAAGACCACGGCCTGGGAGCGCGCCGCCTCGCGCATGACCGCCTGCACGCGGCGCGCGCTGCGCACGTTGGCGCGGCGCAGCAGCTCGTAGGACTGGCCCCGGAACTGGACGATGGCGGCGTTGACCAGTTGCGCGGCGGTCTCGCCCCGCCCGTCCGAGACCAGGAAGATCGCGGGTCCCCTGGGATTCGGCATGGCGGCGCGATTCTAGCCGAAACGCGGCGCGCGGGCAGCCGTTGTCCGCGGCGTTTTCGCCCGCCGCGGGCGGCCCCATCGAAGCTCTAGGCAGAGGCTGCCCGCGGGTGTATCAATCCCCACAAGGAGACTTTCGCCGGCTGCGACCGGCCGACTTTCCCGGCTTCTCACCTCGAGCTACCCGATCCCGCTCCGCCGCGCGCTCCGCCGCGTCGCGCACCCGCGGGCCCCGGCGCCGCGATCGGGCGGAGGAACTTCCCCATGTCGCTGAAGGAAGATGCGCTCCACTACCACGAGATGGGACGCCCCGGCAAGATCGAGGTGGTCTCCTCCAAGCCCTGCGCCACCCAATGGGACCTCTCGCTGGCCTACACGCCGGGGGTGGCCCAGCCCTGCCTCGAGATCGAGAAGAACCCCGAGGACGCCTACCGCTACACCAGCCGCGGCAACCTGGTCGCCGTGATCACCAACGGCACCGCCGTGCTGGGGTTGGGCGACATCGGCGCCCTGGCCGGCAAGCCGGTGATGGAGGGCAAGGGCGTCCTCTTCAAGCGCTTCGCCGACATCGACGTCTTCGACATCGAGATCGACTCGCACGACCCGGAGGAGGTCATCCGGGTCTGCCAGCTCCTCGAGCCCACCTTCGGCGGCATCAACCTCGAGGACATCAAGGCCCCGGAGTGCTTCCACATCGAGGAGACCCTGAAGAAGACGATGTCGATCCCGGTCTTCCACGACGACCAGCACGGCACCGCCATCATCTCGGGCGCCGCGATGCTCAACGCGCTGGAGGTCGCCGGCAAGCGCATCGACCAGATCCGCGTCGTCGTGTCGGGGGCCGGGGCGTCCGGGATCGCCTGCTCGAAGTTCTACATCGCCCTCGGCGTGCGCCCCGAGAACCTCACGATGTGCGACACCAAGGGCGTCATCTACAAGGGCCGGGCCGAGGGCATGAACCCCTACAAGGAGCAGTTCGCGCAGGACACCCCGGCGCGCACCCTGGCGGACGCGCTCAAGGGCGCCGACCTGTTCCTCGGCCTCAGCGGCCCCAACCTGCTCAAGCCGGAGTGGCTCAAGAGCATGGCCCGCGACCCCATCGTCTTCGCCATGGCGAATCCGGACCCGGAGATCACCTACCCGGAGGCGGTCGCGGCGCGCAAGGACGTCATCATCGCCACCGGCCGCAGCGACTACCCGAACCAGGTGAACAACGTCCTCGGTTTCCCCTTCATCTTCCGCGGCGCGCTCGACTGCCGCGCCACGACGATCAACGAGGAGATGAAGCTGGCGGCGGCCCGCGCCCTGGCCGACCTCGCCAAGGAGGACGTCCCCGACAACGTCTCCCGCGCCTATCAGGACCAGGTCTTCCACTTCGGCCGCGAGTACCTGATCCCCAAGCCGTTCGACTACCGCGTGCTGCTGCGCGAGGCCTCGGCGGTGGCCAAGGCGGCGATGGACACCGGCGTGGCGCGCAAGCCGCTCGACCTCGAGGAGTACCGTTACCACCTCGAGACCTTCCTCGGGCGCAGCCGCCAGCTGATGCGCGGCGTCATCAACCGGGCCAAGCGCACGCCCAAGCGCATCGTCTACGCCGAGGGCGAGAACGAGCGCATCATCCGGGCCACGGCGATGGTGCGGGAGGAGGACCTCGCCCACCCCGTCCTGCTCGGCCGGCCGGCGCTCATCGCGGCGGCATTCAAGCGCCTCGACCTGGAGATGGACGGCACGACCGTCGTGGACATCGAGCACGACGGGCGGCTCGAGGCCTACGCCGCGGAGTACTACAACCTGCGCTGCCGCAAGGGCGTGACCCTCGACGGCGCGCGGACCGCGGTCAAGGACCCCAACGTCTTCGCCGCCATGATGGTCCACATGGGCGACGCGGACGGCATGCTGTCGGGCATCGCGCACCGCTACCCCGACACCATCCGGCCGGCCCTGCAGATCGTCCAGATGCGCGAGGGCGTGCGCAAGGTCAGCGGCCTGTTCGTGGTGGTCATCAAGAACCGGGTCTTCTTCCTCGCCGACCCCATCGTCAACATCAATCCCACCGCCGCCGACATGGCCGAGACCGCCCGCCTGGCCGCCGAGGTGGCCCGCAGCTTCGGCTTCGAGCCGCACGTCGCCATGCTCTCCTACTCGAACTTCGGCACCAGCCAAGACGAGCAGACGCTGCGCATCCGGGCGGCGCTGCGCATCCTCGAGGAGCACGAGCCGGAGCTCGTCGCCGACGGGGAGATGCAGGCGGACACGGCGGTGGTCCCCGGGATCATCGACAAGTACTTCCCGTTCAGCCGCCTCAAGGGGCACGAAGCCAACGTCCTCATCTTCCCCGACCTCAGCTCGGCCAACATCACCTACAAGCTGCTGAACCGCCTGGGCGGGGCCGAGATCATCGGCCCGATCCTCATGGGGATGTCGCGGCCGGTGCAGCTGCTGCAGCCGCAGTCGGAGGACCGCGACATCGTCAACGCCACGGCGGTCGCGGTGGTCGAGAGCGCGCTGTGGCTGCGGGGTCCGCTGCGCTGAGGGCGCCAGCCGGACCGGAAAGAACCGGGGCGGGGCCGCTCGCGACCCCGCCCCTGACGCTTGGCTTCCGGCTCGGCGTCAGCGCACGACGGCGATACGGCGGACGATCTCCTGCCCTTCCGCCGACAGCCGCGCCCAGCAGAGCCCGGCCGGCGCGCGCGCCCCGAGCTCGGTGCGGCC